>CAZOMB010000007.1:0-49484 GCA_964581105.1 Microcaldota archaeon | reverse complement strand
TTTAGATCCTCCAAAAGGTTGTCTAATATAGTTGTATTTGTACCATAATTGCTATCTATAACAAGAGAAACAAGTCCATCGTGCCCAGAACTGTTTAAATAGTTGAATACTCTGCTGACAATTGAGTTGAAGTCACCTGAAATCTCACCAGCAAGAACCTTTATTTGCCTCTTTGACAGCACCCGTTTGTTATCTTCTGCCTTTACAGTAAGAAAGTATGAGAAAAATGGCTCAAGTTCTGAGAAGCTGGTTTTCCTGCCAAGTTGCTTTGCCTTTAAGCTTATAGAAAGCCCATCTATAGCCTGCTGAGTCAACGCAAGCTTGACAAGCCCTGCCCTGAAGTTATCCAAGTTGCCAAGTTGTGAAAGAAGGACATGTCTATAGGTATGGTTTGGGTATAACTCCATTGCTTTATTTTGCAAATCCTTGCTAAGTTGCAAGAGGTCATCTCCATACATTGCCTCTAGATGAGTAAGGTCTGCTTCAATAGAAGAGTACCAAGCAGGCTTTGTATCACCAGTAGAGTAGCCATACCAATTCTTTGTATTTTTGCCGCTATTAAACAGGAAACCAGCATAATTATTGACAAAATCCTCTAGCTTTTCATCTGCCACAAAGAATCCGCTCTCGTCAGTTGTCTGCTGACCTAATTGTCCAAGCTCAACTTTCCAGTGGTTCAATCTATAACTTATAGCATACAATATCTTGTTCTGCTCTTTTGTTTCATCTGCGCTTTCAAGTTGAGTCCGCAAGAAGTTTGCTCGATATGAAATTTGAAGAGCTAATCTCCTTTTTTCTTTATCCTTACTAGCTTTGAGAATTGAAACTGCTTTTTTTAGCGGGGCAATGACCTTCTCTTCTACCTGATTCTTAAAGTCATTTTTATCTATATTCCTAATTCCATCTGATGCTGACTGGATAAGCACTAAAGGATCATCTGACAGCTGTTTTGTGGGTACATTGAATTGTGGTGGCATGATTCAGCACCCTGCTAGACTCAATACTCTTCTTTTTTATTGGCCGCTCCTTCTTTTTTCTTCCTCCTTGATTGCATCTATTGCATCAAGCATGTCTTGTTTAGTTATCTTCTCGCCCTCATTAAATTCTTTGATTGTATTGATGGCAACTTTCCTTGGGCTATCAGCAAGATCACTTAGAGCACTCTTTACATCGCTATCTTTTAGCCACTCATCAACAGTCTTTGTGGTGGATGTAATATCTTGGTTGCTTGTTTGGTTGTCTGTCGAAGGTGGAGTATAAGTCTTCTGCTCTGTCCCAGGGACCATTGATTCGTACTTAGACTGTGCATTCGACATAGCAGCCTTCAAGCTCTCTACTGTACTTAGAGCTGCACCAACGTCACCAAACAGCTTTGTGTTGGCAACTAGTATCAGCATTATTTTCTTTCTTGTTGTTTCATCAGTTGCAAGTCCGTTGTAGGTTGCAAGAACCTCATCATTTGTTTTTAAATCTGAGCTAAAGCTGTTATTCCAGAAATCAATAACCTGACCATAAGTCGATTTTGAGTATAGATCTATTAGATTCTGATCTGTTAGACCCTCTATCAACGATGGAACTATGACCTCATTGTAAAAGGATTTTAGCTCTTTGTTGGTTTTGCTGAAGGTTATCTCTTTAGTCGTTCCAGTGGTTTTTGTTTTTGGAGATGGCGCTGTTCCCCCTTCAATTAGAGCATAGAAGGTGTCTATTTGTTTCTTAAGACCTGGTGCAGACCTTGTAGCAATAATAATATACGTATTGTCCTCGATACGGTTAAGATATTCGGTGACTGCTCCATTTAGGATGTACCAATTATCCTGCCACTCTTTGGTTTGTAGATAATCTTGGCCATATTCTGTAAGTTGGCTGCGAAGTTTGGTTAGCTCTTCCCTGGTATACTTAACCTTGCCTTTTTCAGTTTGTACTTTGTCCTCTACCACTTCATTTTCTACCTTCTTCTCTTCTTTCTTCACCTCTTTCTTTATTCCGTCTTCCCCATCCTTTTTCTCTTCCTTTTTCTCCTCTTTCTTCTCTATTTTCATCTTCTTCCAGTCATAAACAGGCAGTTTTGCCTCAAAATCCTCTTCTTTTTTGAATGTCCCGGTCTTTGTAAGAAAGCTGGCTGTCTGGCTTTCTCTTTCTTCTGCTGTCAGCTGCTTGCCTGGCGGGTTTTCACCTGCATCTAAAACATAAAAAGTGCTTTTGCCGCCCTTGTACCTCTCACTTTTCAATTGCTCCATCAGGTCCTTGAATACTTGGGTAAGCCTTGCATCCCTTTCCTTTGCATCCTCAGTGCTATTCTCAACCTCTTCAAACTTCTTATTTATGGCTTTGAGGCGTTTTTGGTAAGTTGCATTGTCTGATTCGTCTGGCCCAATATAGTCATTGAGCTTTGCCAATTCATATGAGCTTATGCCAACATAATGCTTCTTGAGCTCTTCGTTGTTCTGGATATACCAGTAGAACTTTCCATAAGGGGTCTTTGGCTTTGGCTCTACTATGGGCCCCTCTGGTTCCTTCATGAACCCCTGTTCCTCCTTGTCTTTCTTCCATTTTTTCTGATTGTTTTTTGGCTTTTTTGAGCCATACTTAAGCAGGTAGCGCATCATCCTTATATGCCCATATTCAAATTTGCTCCCGCTTACACCAGAATAACCTGCGCCCTTACTGTACCAAGCAATCTTGTTCTCATCTTTATCTCCTCCTTTATATAGTGTGATATATTCTCCATTTGTCCTTATGTGGTAGCCATCAATTTCTTTGCTCTTGTATTCCTTCTTGTACTTCCCAATTAATAGATCGAGATCATCAAGATAATGTGAAATCGGTGATTGAGACATTGTGATAGGCTTGGGTGCTTTGTATCCTTTGAGACAATTAAGCATCAGTTTTACCTGCTCAGGGGTGCATTCGTTGCCCTGTGCATCTCTATCAGTCCCTTTCTTGTAGTATGCGACCTTTTGACCAGTAAGGTGATTTCCCTTGAAAAGAGATGCCCACTCTCCATTGGTTTGGACAAAGTAGCCATTCTTGGTATCTGTCCAATTTTCACCATAGGAAAACCTGCCTATTTGCTCTGAAAGCTTGTCTGTTTTCTGCTTTGTTACTTGGAAAATGAACATATTATCCCTCCTGGTTGGTCTTTATGTCTATTTCTGACTCTTCCCGTATTTAAGTGTGTTGGTGAACGCCTGTGTCGCCTGATAATTGCTTGGTGAAGTTATGTCACTAGCTTTCTTCTTTTCTTGGATGTTAATTTGCTTATTGGCAAGCTTTTCCTTTCTTTTAGGTATTTTTTGAAGCTGGCCAAGTCTTTGATTGACAAGTCCATATTGTTCTTGATATAACCAATTATTTTAGCTGCCTCTGTTGCGCCTGCTTTTTGAGACAGCCAGTTGAGCACTGTTGGCCTGTCCTTTTCTGGCAGCTGATCTATGAATCCCATTATTTTCTTTACACCCTTGTCTTTTGCTTGTGTCTTGGCAGCATCCCACCAAGTTAGAGTGCCTGTTGTTTCTTCCTGCTCTTGTCCTGAGACATTTTCTGTTGATTGGTCTTCATCTAAACTCTGCTCTGTTGATCCGTCAAACTTTAGTGTTTCCCCTGGCTCTTCCTCTTCAACCTGTGTCTGAATGTCTTTGAAGAACTCGTCCTCTTTCAAGTCCTTTGGTAGTTCTATATTGGAAAGTTTAGTTGGTGGATTGACTATCAAATCAATCATTTCTGTTGTATTTGGAGTGAACTTCTTTTTGAGATACATTGAGGTGATATAGGCACCCATATCAATATTGGCATATAACTTACCATATCCAAGCACTGGCTTTACTAATGCAAAATCCACAGAATAATAGATGCCTTTCATTAATTTTCCCAGAAGATAAAGGCCCCCTCCTGGCAACCCTGTCCTGCCCACTGACTCCATTCTCCCCATATCTTTCGTTACATAGCGTCGAATTTCACGATCCACAATTCCATCATTTATAGTAGTTCCAATGCCTTTGACTCTGACTGATTGAAGCTCTGCCATGTCCTTTGTCGAATTGATTACGTCATCGGCCCAATTCATCCACCATTTCTTGAATCCCACCCCTAATTTTACAACTGGGGAGGATTCAAATTCAAATGCACCTTCACGAAACAATGATTCTTTTCCTTTTTTGGTGAATAAACCCGAAAATCTGTCAAGGGCAGCTTTTTCAGTCAGCTCATTTGTAATCAATTCTTTGTTGAGCATTTCCTTACCATTAGAGACAAGGTTCTTTGCAGTGTAGTCCTTCATGATTTGTTTTGCCTCAAGCTCAGTGACCTTTTCCCATCCCTTCTTAATAGTCGTTGAACAGTATTCTGTAATATCATCCCAGAAGCCTTTTTTGAATAGTATTTTCTGCCCATCTTTGCTGATGTTCTTTTTAATCCAGGCCATACAGTATTTTTTGGCTGCTTCCTCTGGAGGAAGTTTTGCGTTTAGAAATTTTTTAGCGATATTGGTTGGAGCTCCAAACGTTGATCCTATCTCCTTTTCTACTAGGTTTTCTGTTGTTTCTTTGATGACATATTTATTTACCCAGTTATCAACAAATTGCCCGGTTTCACTGGATGTCAGTCTGGTGCCTGTTTTCATGACCTGCTTTTCCACAACCTCCTCACCGACCTCCCTGCTAAAGAACTTGCCAAGCCACGGCCAAGAATCCTTGAGGGTAAGAGACTTGATGGAAGACTTTAGAGAAGACCTGATACCCGCATCAACTACAAGAGTACCGCCATAGCTTACTACAGCACCCGCAGTCATCACATAATCTAAGTAGCCACTTAGAAGCGTTGCACCAGCATAGGTTGCACCAGGGATAATGCGCCCGTCAATAAAATAGAGCGCGGATTTTATACCAAGATTTGCTGTTCCCCCATATGGGGTATAATCCATGATGTCCTGGGTCGTTGTTGGCCGGTCTGCGCTGGTCCAGTTGATGCCAACTATCACGTCATCTTCTGGAAGCGGGCTTGTCTGCTCTTCTAGCTGGCTGTCTGGATTTGGAACATAACCAGTAGGATAAGCCTCTTTGAAATAGGCAATGTAACCCCCAATAAGTTTGCTCGCATTTTCGATTTTTGGTAGGTGTTCATGCTTTTCCTTGTTTTTCAGTACAACGAGAACCTCGTCAACTGCCTTGATGCACTTGTCAACTGTACTGGCCTTCTTGTCATTAAGTTTCACAAGGTTCCCCTTATGCTGCAATAGATCTTGTCTTATAGAAGACCAAACAGTGGACATACTTGTATACCATTCTGTAATCTCCTCTTCGGAAGGCTTTTGATTAGTTTGGAAGAGAAACATAATCTCACCTTTCTCTCATTAGAGCAGCTGCCACTTTTGTGTGCATGGTTGCAACAAAATAGTCTGCAGCCTTTTTGGCATCATTCTTGTCCAGCCAGGCTTTAACATTGGCAAAGTTGGATGAAAGCTCTTTGTTTGACTTTATCATCTGCTTAAATTTAGGCTTTTTAGGGTATAGATAGTAGACTAGGAATGCATATGTAGTTACAAGAAGCTTGGTACCGTTTGCTATTGCGCTTCTTTGTGACTTGGAAGACTTTGCATATTCTTGTGAGAGCCCTCCAAAGAAGCTGTGCATCACTGGATTAGTAAATAAGAGCCTGTAATCAACATAGCTTGCAGCTTCATCAGGATCCACAACTAGCCTTTTTTTAGGAACTTTTGTAGCTATCACCCTGTGAAGCTTTTTCGCTCTTTTGTTTGTGCCTTTAGCCTTATTCTTTTTTGCCATAATGCTTTTTGCTATGAACGTTATTTAAACCTTCTTTGTGAATAGTGAAATGCGACCAGCATGGAAACCATACAAGAGCAGCAGCTAGTGCAGCCAGCTCCAAAGCCAAAGCAAAGGCAAAAGCCAGCCAAAAGCCTGGAATTCCCTAAAGGGCTTCTTGAGGATGAGCAATTCATTGACCCTGCAAAAGAGGCTGCTTTAATTGTGCCTGAGATGACTGTTGCCTCTACAAATATTAAGCTTGAAATTGAGGCTGCCCCAAAGTTTTCTGCCATGAAAATGAGGAAAAGGGATTCATTTTTCTCAAAAGTATATGGGCAAATAGTTTCTTGGCTTGTTTGGGTAAAGAAAAGGTTTAGGGGAAGCAGAAGGCAAAGGGCACGGATGACAAAGCAAGGGGAAAGAGCACTTGAGCAGTTAAGGTATTTGGCAGCTCTTTGCGAAATAACTGACTGCAGGACTCCTGATGAGGTAATTGAAGCTGAAGCTGCTTTTGGAGAGGCTTATTATGAGATAATGGGCCTGTCAGCTAATCTTGAGAAAATGTCGCAAAAAGAAGAGGCCCACCATGTCAGAAGGTATGAAAAGCACATGTCAAAGCTGCTAAAGCATGGTTTATGAGGTAGGAAAGTGAATTGGAAGTTGCATCTCGCTTTTGGTGTTGTCTTAGGCTTTTTAGTTGCTTATTTTGCTTTTAATGAGAGTTTAATTGGCATGCTGCTATTTGCAGGTATTTCGGGGGTAAGCGCACTGTTGCCTGACCTTGACTTGAGAAAGAGCAAAGCATCAAAATTGGCTTATGGGATTGTTTTTGTGCTGATAATTGGGGTTGCTGGCTATGCTGCAGTGCTGGGAAACATGGGGATTGAATGGTTTTTTGTGCTTGCTTTGTGCCTGCTCGGGGCTTTTGCTGCAATAGACTGGTTTTTAAGGCCAAAGCACAGGGGAATAATGCATAGCATATTGTTTTTGGCAATTGCTTTTGCTGCTGCTTTATTCTTATTCGGGCTTTTTGCAGCATCAGCAGTGTTTGTTGGCTATTTTTCCCATCTTGTGCTTGACAGGCAGTTTAAGCTGGTATAAAAGCAAAGGATTAATTATTTGAGTGAGAAGGGGTTTGCATGGATGAAGCGCTTGCAACAGGGGAACTGATACAGCCGCTGCTTTTAGTAAAGGCAGTGCTGGCTGTTTTGGCTGTTCTTATGTTTATTTACTACAGGTTTTACTGGTCAAGGGCAAAGCCATTTTTAGGGGTTCCGTTTTTCTATGCAAAATGGAGGGCTGTAAGGCATGCTTGTGCGCTTGGCATTGCAGCTTTGGGGTTTGCAATTGGGTTTAGCCTTGAATTGTTTGGTACTTCTTTGGGAATGAGTGCAAATTTGGCAAGAGGGGTTTCAAGCCTGTTTGAAATTGGCTCTCTTTTCTCAATGCTTTATGTTTTCTTTAGCCTAGCACTTGAGGATGTGCCGCATTTCCAGCATATAGCTGAGTCAAAACAGGCGCACCATGGGAAAGAGGTTAAAACTGTGAAAATGAAAAGAAAGAGGAGAAAAAGAAGAAGATAATAAGAGGGATTTTAATGGGATTTTTGGATGAGTTGCTTGGCAAAAAAGAGGAAGAGCCGCAAAGGCCTGGCCTTCCTTTTAACATAAAAACTTCTCTAAGGCCGGTCAGGCTTACTGCAAAAAAGGAAAGCTGCCTTGAGGTGGATGTTACTGTTAAAAATGTGGGCAAAGACGCTGCAATGACCTCTCTGAGCCTTGAGCTTCCAAAAGCACTGGGGTTTGAGAATTTGGGCATAACAAAAATAAAGGAAATAAGAATAGGCTCTTTGCCGCCTCAAAAGGAAAGGGTTGTTGGTTTTTCAGTGTGCTCAAACTACAAAACTCCGGCAGGCACTTATTCTGTTCTGCTTACTGTAAACCAGCATTACAGGGACTATAAGCACATTGTAAATTATGCAAAAAGGACTGTTGAAATCAGGGTAATCTGAGTGAGAATTTACAATACTCTGCCAGGCAAAAAAGAGAAGTTTGTTCCGCAGGAAGCTGGAATTGTGAAAATGTATGTTTGCGGAATTACTCCTTATGACAAGTCCCACTTAGGGCATGCAAGGACTTTTGTGTCCTTTGATTTTATTCGGAGATATCTGCTTTTCAAGGGCTTTAAGGTGACCTTTGTTCAGAATATTACAGATATTGATGACAAGATAATCAAAAGAGCCAAGCAAAGGAAAGTCCTGCCTCTTGAGCTTTCCAAAAAATACAGCAAAATGTATGAAAAAGAGGAAAAAGAGCTGGGCATAATGAAGCCTGATTTTGCTCCAAAGGTCAGCGAGAATATACCAAAAATAATTGAACTGATAAAAAGAATAGAGAAAAATGGGTTTTGCTATACCACTAAGTCTGGAGTTTACTTTGATGTTTTAAAATTCAAGGAATATGGCAAGCTCTCCCATCAGAGCACAGAAAAGATAAGGGCAGGAGCAAGAGTGGAAGTTGATGAAACAAAGAAAAATCCGCATGATTTTGCTCTTTGGAAGCTTGAAGAGGAGCCTGGAGCCACTTTTGACTCTCCTTGGGGAAAAGGAAGGCCTGGCTGGCATATTGAGTGCTCTGCAATGTCCACAAGCATACTTGGGGATACTTTGGACATACATGGAGGGGCAAGGGACCTGATTTTCCCGCATCATGAGAATGAGATTTGCCAGTCAGAAGCAGGCACTGGAAAGCCTTTTGTAAAGTACTGGCTGCATACCGGCTTTTTGACTGTTAACAAGGAAAAAATGGCAAAGTCATTGGGCAATTTCATTACAATTGAGGAAGGGTTGAAAAAATACAAATCACAGCAGATTCGCATGTTTTTTGCTCTTTCGCATTATAGGAGCCCGATTGACTTTTCAGAAGACGCAATTTGTGCCGCAGGAAATTCTTTGAATACCCTTCATTCTGCAATAAAGGCAGCAAGGACTTATCCTTTGCCTGCCAAAGGGAGCGGCAACCTGCAAAAGGAAGCAATAAATGCTGAAAAAGAGTTTGTAGCAGCAATGGATGATGATTTTGACTCTCCTAATGCTTTTGCTGCCTTGTTTTTGCTTGCAAAAAGGATTTCTGGCGAATGCTCTGACGGGACTGCAGGGAAAAATGAGGCATTGATAGCAGCTGAAAAGCTTGAGAAGCTGCTCAGTGTTTTCGGGCTTGGGCCAAAAGAAAAGGAAAAGAAAGGGATTAACAAAAAGAAGATAGAGGAAATGCTAAGAAAAAGAGATGAGGCAAGGGAAAAGAAGGATTATGCTGCTTCTGACAAGATAAGGGATGAGCTTGAAAAGCAGGGCATTGTGGTTGAGGACAGGAAAGACGGCAAAACTGTGTGGAGAAATAAGTAGGGTTTTATCTCTTTTGTTGCAAATTATTAAATTATGCGCAAGGTTGTGGGAATTGCGCTGCTGGCAATTGTTATTGCTTTGCTTTTGCTGAGCCAGAATAATAGCCAGCCTTTGGAGAAGCTTGGGCAAAATGCCAGTAATTCTGTTTCATTTGGCATGTATTCCTCTGAAGCTGCTGATTTTGGGAATTCAAGTGCAGCTGTCATGCACTTGTTCCTGTTTTCTGAGGAAAAGGAAAGTGTTTTTGCTTTTTGCAGCAATAAGCCAATCCAGAAAAATATCCTTATTCTTGACCATGCGTCTGCCCCTGGAGTGCCCTTTGGCTTTGATGACATTGTTGCAAAAGAAATGGCAGGCTGCGGCTTTTCATCAAGAACAGCAAGCATTGAGGATGCATTGGGGTCAGAAAATGCAATAATAATTGCTTCAACTGGCGCAGTGCCTGAAGAGCTTATTAGAAACCAGGAGCAGCTTGAAGAGAAAAACAGTAGAGTGATTGTGCTTGACATGCTTTCTGGCAGAGTTATAGACATGCATGGCAGGCTTAATAGCTCAAATGAAAGCCATTGGTTTGAAACTGTTGAAATGCTGCCTGGAAATGAAGAGGAGGCTGCAAAGCAGGCTGCAAAACAAGCGCTTTTCATTCCAAATGCAGGGGCAGTAGAATATGGGGGAAAATCCGGCAACTTTACGCTTGGCATTGAGTTTGATGGGAACAAGAGCTATTGCAGGGCAATTTATATTGGAGAAGGAAATTGCCGGTTTGCAGACACTGGTGAGATTTCAAAACCCGAAGGAATTCTTGTTGGGCCAAAAAGGGCTTTTGCAGGAAAAGAGGAGGTATACGAATTTTCTATTGCAGAAAATGAGGAGGTTGGGAGGAACCTTGACTTTTTTGCAGCTGCCTATGAGGGAAGGGCAAAGTCTTTTGAAGAGGAAATAGCAGGTGGGAAGATACAGCAAGGCTGGGCAAGCAGGTTTTTGCTGAACTTTTCAAAAGGAGGAAAATACACAGTGAAAATGCTTGACCAGTTTGGCAGGCTGCACGCATCTGCTTATACCGAGGTAATGGGGCTTGACGTTAAGCCTGTTTTGCAGGACAGCAACAAGTATGAGTTTTATGCAAAAGTTGGTGATGAGCCTGTTAATGGGAAGTTTGACGTGTGGATTGATGAGGGTGAGAGCAAGCAATATTATGCAAGCAATGGCACCCTGCTTGTGTGGGCTGCGCCTGCTGCAGGGCAAAGGACAATGCACTTTGATTTTGAAGGGTTACAAGCAGACTATGGATTTTATTCTGAAGGAGGGGGCTTTCTTGAGAACTATATGCGCTATGCTGTTCCTGCAATCATATTTTTGGCTGCAGTCTTTCTTCTTGCCAGAGCAGGGAAAAAGGCAAATTATACCATAACGTTTGCCCAGCCTGCAAGTGCCCCTCCAAAAATGATGGCTGTTAGCCCTAAAGAGCTTGAAGTGGCATGGAAAAGGGCAGACAGGAAATTTGGCGGCTTTGGCCTTGCAATGAATGCTGACGAGATTGCAGATGAGCTTCACAAAATGAAGGGAGAGGGAGCAGGAATCATGATAAACCATTACAGCTTGCTGCAGGCTCTTAGAAAGCTTGTCCAGCAAGGAAAGTTCGCAGAGTCAGATGGGACTTTTGCCCTTTCTTCAAAGCTTGGGAATTTCAGCGCAAAAGAGCTCAAGATTCTAAGGCTTGTGCACGATATAATGCTTGAGCATGGCCTGAAGTTCAAGAGGGGCAAAAGAATAACTGTCAAAAGTGGAGAGCTTGAAATTGTTCTTTTCAGGGGCAAAAAGAGCGTGCTCCAGGGGATTGGAAAGCCAACAAGGGCAGTGATTTTTGAAACCAGGGAACAGAGTGATTTGTTTGAAAAGCAGCTTGGCTCAAATGAAACAACTGACACAAGAATAAAGCTGGCTGTTTCAAACAACAAAGTATTGTTTGTTGCAGCAACAAGGCAGGAGCTTGAAGCGATTTTGCCATAGTTGGTATAAATGCTAAAGGAATTGGCCTTTTTGCTTGTGCTTTGCACATGCTCAGCAGCAGTTTTGCAGGTGCAAGAAGCATCAGCCCATAATGAAAAGATTGCTAGCTCCCTTCTTGGGGCAAAAAACGCATGCATAGAAGAGAAGAGGCAGCCAAGCCTGGCAGATGTTTTTTCTGTTGCACAAATAAAAATAGTGACTCTTATTCCGCAGGTTGAAAATGTGACTTCTGACCAAGCAGAGCCAAAGCTGCTGTGGTCATGGTCTGCAGATTTTCCTGATTCAGCAACTTTTTTGCTTGATGCCACAACTGAGTGCCCTGCAGGCTTTATAGAAATATTCAGCCCTGGCAATGCAAGCCTCACTGAAGCAAAGCTTGTGTACCATTATGGTCAAGAGAAAAAAGAAATATTGCTCAAAAAAGACGGGCCAAACCCTGTTATGCTTGAGCTTGACAGCTCCAGGCTTTTGGAAAAGGATTTTGAGCAATTTTATGCTGTTCTGCAAACAAAGCTGAGCGGCAAGGTGTCTGTTGAGTATAGCTATAGGAAAACCGAGTATAGGCTGGTTTGCCAGCAGGTAGGGGAATTTGAAGTATGTGGCTGCGAGGCAAAAGTAAGCTTAGGAAACCAGGCATTTGAAAAGAATTTGGAGGATGAAAGGGAGTTTTTTGTTGAAATTGGGCCTGTTCAGGAGCTTTGGTTAAATCCGCCTTTGCAAAAGAGGCTGCAGGGGATTCAGGATGGTAAAATTGTCTTGTTTGCAAGAAGAATGCCCTCAAGAATTTCAATTTCTTCCAATGGGGAAAAATTGGGCTCTGCAAGCATTTATTCATTTGAAAAAGAAGTTGGCAAGTGCAGGCAAATGACTGTAAAGAGTTCTTTTGAGCCTAAAGGGGAAAACCTTGAGGTTGAAAAGGCAAATAAAACTGTTTTCCCATTCCAGCTTGTTGAAAAAAATGCATCATACCTGCCCTTTTACGCTGAGTTTGTGTGGGACTCGGAAAAAGGGAAAAAAGCAGTGCAAATCCTGTTTGAAGACTGGTTTTTGGGAAATGAGACTTTTTCAAGGGACTTTTCAGTAAGGCAGCCAGGGCCTTTTTTCCCAAACCAAAGCAAAGAGATTGCCCTCATTCCTGGCACAGATGAAATGCCCCCTGCTGCTTACCCTGCAATTGAGAGCAAAGAAAAAAGAGCAGAACTTCCTGATGTTGCAATTGTTATTGTTTTTGTTGGTGTTGTTGGAGCAATTGCAGCTGTGATGTGCCTGATGCCATTGTGGAGCAAATAAAAGCAATTGCCCCCCACAAAGTTAGCATGATTGAGATTGACGGCAGCATTGGAGAAGCTGGAGGCCAGGTTTTGAGAACTGCGCTTTCTGTTTCCTGCGTTCTGCAGCAGCCAGTGAAAATAATTAACATAAGAAAGGGGCGAGATGTGCCTGGTTTGCGGCCGCAGCACTTGACTGTATGCAAACTGCTTTCTAAGATAACCAGGGCAAAGGTAAAGGGGGCGGAAATCGGCTCTAAGCAAATTGAGTTTGAGCCAGGCGAAATAAAGGGAGGGAACTATTCATTTGACATTGGCACTGCTGGCTCATGCACATTGCTTATGCAGTCAGTTTTGCCTGTTCTTTTGTTTGCAAAGCAAAAAAGCATTCTTAAGATAATTGGGGGCACGCATGTCAGGGGTGCGCCCAGTTTTGAGTATTTTTCAAATGTGTTTTTGCCTGCTGCTGCAAAGTTTGGGGCCAAGTGCAGCGTGAAAATGGAAAGGCCAGGGTTTTACCCAAAAGGAGGGGGAAAAGTGGTGCTTAATGCTGAGCCATCAATTCTCAAGCCTGTAAAATTTGAGGAAAAAGAGCAAAAGGGGTTCAAATACTTGATAATTTCCTCTGGGATTCCTGCTCATGTTGCTCAAAGGGAGGAAAAAAAGCTTAAGCAAATGATGTGGCAGCATGAAGTGAGCGGAGAAATAGTGGGGAAAGCTTCGCTTTCCCCAGGCAATTGCATAACTTTGTGGGGCAATTTCATTGGTGCAAGTTCATTAGGAGAAAGGGGAAAGCCTGCTGAAAAGGTTGCAAATGAAGCATGCAGAGAATTTTTGGGGGAAATTGAAGCAGGCACAGCAGTTGACTTTCACCTTGCTGACCAATTGCTGCTTTATGCTGCTTTTGCAAAAGGCAAAACAGAGTATTTAACTTCAAACTTTAGCAATCATTTGAAAACCAATGCACAGGTTTTAAGGAAAATGACGCAAAAGAATATTAATCTTGTAAATGACAGGCAAGTGCAGGTGGAATGATGGCAAGAAAGGCAAATATCGCGCTTCTTGACTGGGCAGGGCTTGTGCTTGCAGTAATAATGGGCGCAATTGTAGCTGTTTTTGGCCTGCCAGAATTTGTTGTGCTGCTTTTGATCTTTCTTGTGCTTGCCATTATTGCAACAAGGTATGGGCACATGAAAAAAAAGGAGCTTGGCCTGTATGAGCATGAAAGAAGCTGGGAAAATGTGCTTGCAAACGGGCTGGTCCCAGCCATTTGCGCTGTTTTTTACCCAATAATAGGCTGGAGCCCTTATGTTGGGGCTTTGGCAGCAATAACTGCAGACAAGTTTGCCTCTGAGCTTGGGGTTTTGGGGGGAGCGCCTGTTTCTCTTATGAACTTCAAGAAAACCAAGACTGGGAAAAACGGGGCAATAACCACTTTTGGGACTTTGATGTCATTCAACGGGGGCCTTCTCATAGGCTTGGCAGCATTTATCCTTCTTCCTGGGCTTGACTTGTGGACAGTTGTTGCAATAGGAGTTGTAGGGTTTGGAGGAAGCATGGCAGACAGCATTGTAGGGGTATTTGAGGAAAAAGGAATAGGGAATAAGGCAACAACAAATGCAATCTGCTCATTGTTTGGCGCAATTGCAGGCTATTTGCTAATTTAACAGGTCTCTTTTTAAACCCTTTTATATAGGATTTACCACATTAAACTAAAGGTTGAGGTAAACTCATGACCAACGTAATGGCAAACCCAAGCACCACCAAAAGGGAAAACGGTCTCGTCCTAAAAATAGGCAGAAACGCAAACAAACTCCTGAGGAGTGAACTGCTCTTGCGTGGTGAATCAAAGCTTGTTAAAGAACACTTCTCATTGGGAATAGTGAACTCTAGTAAACAAGTCCATGGGATGGCTATTGGTGCACTAGCCAGCGATATTGATGTGTTGCGGGGTTTGAATATCTCGGCGATGGCAGATGGTAGAGATGTACGTGGAGCTGCTATTGGACTGATGAATGACGTGCAAAAAGCAAATGGGGTGAACATTTGCCTACTCGGAGGATATGCAAGCACTGTAAATGGACTGAATGCAGGTAGTATCATAATTATGAGCAAGAATGTAAACGGGGTTAGTATTGGAGGGATGAGCTCTGCGCAAGAGATATTTGGGGCAACTGTTGGCTGTATAAATGTGGTAAAAAAGAAGCTACGTGGTTTTGCATTTGGTTTGATAAACTTTTCAAAGTCATTTCAAGGAGTAAAGGTCGGTCTTGTAAACATTTGCAACCAACCATCAAAAGGAGCTGATATCGGCATCCTAAATATTAGGACAGATGCTCCATGGTATGCTAAAATATCTTTTGGCTTGGCTTATCGGTTCTCTAAAAAGAGCGCAAAATGCAAAGCAGCGCCTGACCATGAAGGAGATACGCAAGAGACTTCTGATTTTGCCTAAACTAAAAATCATTATTGAACGCCAAAAGAAGCATAAGAGGGCTTTTGAATTTCTTTTGTTTCAACTGCCTTTAAGTTTTCCACATTTATCCCAAGAGCAAGCTGCACCCCTTGTATTCTTTTGCAGAATTTGGCTATTTTTTCCTCTTCTCCCTGTGCAAGTATTTCAACTGTGTTGTCAGGCAGGTTTTTCACATAGCCGACAAGTGAAAGTGACTGGCCTATCCTGCATGCAAATGAGCGGAATCCTACCCCTTGTACCTTGCCAGTTGCAATAAGCCTTGTTTGCAGCATTTTTCTCACCCAGCTTTCAGGATTGGAGCGGTGAAGAGTAGGGCTCAAGGATTCTTGCTGCCATGTTAAGCGCATTTTCTACTTCTTTTTCTGACCTGCCGCCTGTGCAGATTATTTTGCCGTTCTTAAAGAGCAAAAGAGAGGTTTTTGGGGACTTGAATTTCATTATTGCGCCTGGGAACTGCTCTGGCTCATATTCAACATCCTTTACTTTTGATGCTATGGTATAAAGGTCAAGCTCAACATTGAATTCTGCTGACGCCACAATATTCTGTACAACGAATTTTGGCTTTGTCCTTTTTGGGGGCTTTACTTTTGAGAATTTTAGGAGCATTCGCAGGGTTTTCTCAATTGCTGCGCCAACTTCTGCCTCATTTTTGCCCCCTGTGCAGATTATTTTGCCGTTCTTAAAGAGCAAAAGAGAGGTTTTTGGCTCCTTTAACTTGAGAATTGCACCTGGAAACTGCTCTGGCTCATATTCGACGTCATGTACCCGCGAGGCTATGGTATAAAGGTCAAGCTCAAGGCCAAGCTCAGCTGAAGCTACTATGTTTTCAATCTTAAAGGTGGGCCTTATTGTGACCTTTTTTCCCTTTGCCGGCCGCTTTTTTGGCCTTGGTTTTGCCTTTTTTCTCTTTTGGGGCCTTTTGCGGCGGGCTTTGGCTTTTTTGCGTTTCTTTTTTTTCACTCAAGCACCCGCAAGCTTTTTAAAGGAATGAACCTATTTAAAAAGGCAAGGTATTTAAATCAAACACAGGTTAAGCAAGCTCCCTTTGTCTTATGGTTGTAATAGGTGATAATGTGAAGCATTCACTCGGAAAAATGTCAAAAAGAAGCCGGCTGCTTGGCAGGGCAAAGCGAAAGCTTACTGTGCCTGGGCTGATAAGCTCATTTGGCATAAATGAAGTTGTTTCAATTGACCCGCAGTCAAAGTACAGTGGGATGCCCCACCCAAGATACAGGGGAAGGACAGGCAGGATAATAAAGAAAAGAGGCAAGTCATATGTAGTGAGAATAAGGGATGGCAGGGCAATCAAAGAGCTTGTCATCCCGCCTGTGCACTTGAGACTTGTAAAAGCCTAGGTGATTATGATGATTGGTAATGGCGCCCGGAAAATAAGGCCTGCAACATTGGCAGAGGTTGAGGACATACTCAAAAAAAGGCAGGGAACCAGAGGGGAATTTGGCTTTGAGCAGCAGACCACTTTGGAATATGCAGAAAAATTCTCTCACCTTAGCCTGAAAGACGCACAGAAAATGCTAAATGAACTTGAAGAACTGGAAATAAAACCAGAGGTTGCTGCCAAAATTGTGGATATATTGCCAAAGAACAAGAGCCAGCTTTTGCTGATTTTCGCAAAGGACAAGCTTGATTTGCCTGAGAAAAAGATGAAGAAAATAGAGGAAATAACAGGAAAATACGCAAAAAAGGCAAAGAAATTCGTTCCAAAAAAGCCTGCTGAGAAAAAGGAATAGCTCCTTTTGGGCATAGACTTTTATACTGAAGAATCAAGAATATATATCGGGAGAGATGACAATGGAAAAGGAAGAGAATGCACGCGTAATAGATTTTTTGCCAGACGGCCGCTCAATTGACCGCGAGCGTGAGCCTATTGCGCAGCTTTTGGGGGAAAGGTACTTTACCCTGCTTGAGGTCACAATAAAAAAGGACTCGCCTTGTTCTCTTGGCCAACAACTCAACATAGGCAAGGAAAACAGGACAGAAGTTGAGAAGGTGAAAAGAAGGCTTGACTTTAATGACCTTACAGCAACTGCCAGGAATGAGCTCCCCCTTGTTGCAAAAAAAATCATAAATGACCGTGAGGCTGACTTTATGTCATTCTTCAACAAGGCAGGGCCAATTTCAATCCGCCTTCACCAGCTTGAGCTGTTGCCAGGAATAGGGAAAAAGCACTTGAAGGAGATACTTGAGACAAGGGGCAGCCAGCCATTTGAGAATTTCAAGGACCTTCAGAAAAGAGTGCCCCTTTTGCCAGACCCTGTGAACCTGATACTCACAAGAGTCACTGATGAGATGCAGGGAAACTCAAAATACTACCTTTTCGTAAGGCCGCCTGCAAGGCATACTGGGTTTGGCCGGTAAGAAGACTGCTTAAATAGGGTTATGCCAAAACAGTTAGGGGCCCGTGTGGTAATGGATAGCCGACAGGGCTTCGGGGAAATATATTGTTTCGAAGAAACCCTGGGGTAGGGGTTCGAATCCCTTCGGGCCCATTTTGCTTTTCAAGTGAGCCTATGAGAAAATCGCTTGCTTTTTTCATTGTTCTTTTGGCTTGTGCTGCAAATGCGCTTTTTCTTGTCAGTGAGGCAGAGATTGGGGAGCCTGTGCACATACTTTGCGAAAACCAGGAACAGGCAATTGTTTCAACACCTGAAGCAAAGAGCCTGAAATTGGCGCTTGATTCTGACTTTCAGGCAGAATTTACGCCTTTACTGCCTGGCCCTTATACTATTCAGTGCGGAAAAGAGGCAACAACCATACAAATAAAGGGCACTGGCTCTGCAGAAAGAATTGAAAATAATGGGGCAGAATTCCCCATTCTTTTGGCTGCAGCTTCCCTGGTTTTGATGCTGTTCTTCTTAGGGGCAGCAGCTCTTATTGCAAGGCAGCTTTTTTCCCAGAAAACAGAATTTCGCAAGACAGTTGAAAATGGAAAGGCAAGGATTTTTCTCAAGGCAGGCAAAAAGCTTGAGAATGTGAAGATATGTGACCCTGTTTTCATGGGCTTTGAAGAAAAAGAGCAGCAATTCGCCATACCTTTGCTTCTGCCAGGGGCAGAATGGTGCTTTGAGTACGAAATAAAAGAGCAGCAAAAGGCCCTTCCAGCAAGCCTTGAAGCAAAACATGGAAAAGAGAGAGTGAACCTTCTTTCAGAGCTTTATATTGGAGGCAAAAAGCCAAGCAATACTGTGAAGAAAAGGAGAATTGCAAGGGTAAAATAAGTCATCCTTCTTTTGGGTTCCATGTCTTTGCAATTGCAGCTATGACAATAATGTCCAGGATTATGAAGGGAACTAAAAGTATGTCAAAATACCCGAGCAGCACAAACTCAACTGAAAACAGGGAAAGCAAAAGGATTATCTGCGCTGATGCAAGATTGCTCCAGCAGAATAATGAGCCAATAAGCAGTGCAAACAGGGCTGTTCCTGTTGCAAGAGTGAGAGGAAGCTCAAGATAAACAAAAAGCAAAAGCAATACAGCGCATATTAGCAGTATTTCAGCCGCAACTGTGATCAGCATCTTGCTGACAGTTGTGTCATCATGTGCCTTGACTCCTGATGCCATTGGCAAACCCCCCTAATTGCTCTGCTGTTTCAAGTGCCTGTTTTGGAGACAGTGTGAATACTTTCCTGCCCGAGTATTTAAGCGTTTGTGCAATTTTTGCCGCCTTTTTCTTGTCAGACGAGAAAAACAGCTGTTTTCTTGCGTCTATTGCAGCGTTTTTAAGGCTTTTCTTCTTGTGTGAAAAAATTGCGCCTATTACCCTTTCCTGCCCTTTTGAAAGCCTAAAGCCAGTCTTTTCAAGGGAAATTATGCATGAATCCACTCTTGGCTTTGGGTCAAATGCGCTAGAGTCAACAAAGGCTGCAATTTGTGCCTTGAAAAGGAGCTGTGAAGAAACAGACAGCCTGCCATAATTGCTTGTTCCTGGCTTTGCAAGAATTCTTTGCGCAACCTCTTTTTGTATGCACAAAACTGCCTTTTCAAACCCCATTCTTGAAAGCTTGAAAAGTATTGGAGAGGTTATGTAGTATGGTATGTTTCCAATTATCCTGTCAAAGCGCTCTTCCTCATCAAAAAGCAGAAAATCCTTTTGAAGAACTTTTACTTTTCCCTTGAATTTTTTTTGCAGGAGTTTTGCAAGCTTTTCATCCAGCTCAACTGCCGTTATTTTGGCTGCTCCAAAAGCAATTAGCCTTTTTGTCAAATTCCCTGTTCCTGCGCCTATTTCAAGCACAGATTTTCCTGAGGCATCCAAAAGCCCTGCCTCAAAATCAAGAATGGCTTTGTCAACAAGAAAATGCTGCCCAATCCTTTTTCCCATTGATTCACAGCTTTGTCAGTATTTTTGCAGAATCGTGCTCAATTGCAAGTGTGTGCTCTTTTTGCGAGACCAGGCCCCTGCCAGTGTCCCTTAAAACCGGGTATGCCTGCAATGCGCCTGTGTTCAAAAGCTCGCGTATTGCAGTTGAAAGGGTGACCCTTGACTTGAATACTCCTTTTAGCCAGCGCTCTGCAAATGGAAGGGAGATGTAATTTTTTGCTATGTGCGCCAAAAGCTCGCGCGAGTATTTCATTCTAAGCTTAGGGCTTGACCTTAGGGAAAATATCTCTACCTGTGAAGTATCTGAGACATGGCCAGAACCAGAAGATGCAAAAGGCTCAACTGCAAAAAAGTCCCCTTCTTTGAGCTTGTATGAAGCAGGGCTTTTTATGCTTGGGATTTCTACCCCGGCATGAAGTATGTAAGGCTCAAGCTTGTGGCCTGTAAGATTGTCAATTGGCTTAAAGCCTCTTGAGGTTATCTCTTTTTCAACTTGTTCTCCAATCTTGCCAACCTCTACTCCTGGCTTCATTATTGAGATTGCTGCCTCTAAGGCTGCTTCTGATGCCTCGCAAAGCTTTGCATTTTCCCCAGACAGGTCAACTGTTATTGCAGTGTCCCCAATGCACCCGTCAATATGCGTGCCTATGTCTATTTTCACTATATCCTTTTCGCCAATAAGTTGCTCATTTGTGGCTTCAGGGGTAAAATGGGCTGCAATGTCATTTACAGAAATGTTTGCAGGAAATGCAATTTTCGCTCCAGCGTCATTTATCAGCTTTTCCAAGGATTCTGCTATGTCCAGATATGACTCGCCAGGAAAGACCAGCTTTGGCACTTGGTCCAATATTGATGCAGCTATTTTCCCTGCCTTTTTGAAATTTTCTGCAACCTTTGCAAGGTCCTCTGAATTTGGCTCTTCGTCTGGCATATCAACCACTGAAAAAATACGTATCCTTATCTTTAAAAGCAAGGGTGCAGAAAGCCTGGCATGGAAAAAGGGATGGGAGTTTGCATAATCTGCGGAAAAGCTGGAAAAGGGATAATGGCAAAAAAAGATTTTTTCATAATTGCGGCAAGAAGGCTGCGCTCTTTTTTTGGCCCAGAAGAAAAGCGAACAATGGTCCATAGGCACCATATGAAAAAAGCAAAGGAAAAAAGGGCAAATTTTGAAAAAATGCAAGGCCTTTACAGGAAATATGCGATTGTGTTTTTTGTGCTTGCCATTTTAGGCGGGCTTGGCTTTAAGCTTGATTTGTGGGTCTTGTTCCCTGCCTTTTTGGGAGCACTTTTCATAGCTGCCCTTCCTTATGCTTATTATTTTCCTAGTTTTGAAGCCTAGCCCAATGAAGCACAGAAAAGCATTTATAAAGCTCGTCAGAGATGAAAACACATGCGTGGGAAGCAAAAGCCAAGCAGGCTAATATTCAGCCTAGTTGCTATTCTTTTTCTGTTGCAAAGCGTCAATGCAGCACAAAGCACTTCTTCAAACTGGTATGATAATGTTTACTTCTGGGTAGGCATTTCAATTGCAATTTCCGCCACTTTCCTTGGCCTTGCCTATATGGCAGGAAAGCTGTTCCAGATACAGATGCTCACCGCATGGGTGAAAATAGAGGTAAATGAGCTTGCTGCAAGCATGATAATTGCTGTTTTTTGCGTTGCCTTGATTGCAAGTGTAAATACTGCGGCGCAGTTTCTGACAGGGGAGGAAAATACTTCTGTAATAGACTCCTCAAGGGACTTTCTCAAGGGCAGTGTTTACTCACACGGGGCAGTCATACACGAAAAGCTTTCTGAGGCATATTTCAATGCAGCAAGGGTTGCTTCATATGCCTATACTGCCGGCGTTTCTGTCGGAGTCATGAGCTTTAGCGCATCTGAGTCCCCTGCTTCAGGGCTGTCCCCCCTGGTTGCCCAAATAGGCCAGGGAATTGACACTGTGACAAATTTCATGCTCCTGGCATCAGCACAGTCTGCTTTCCTGAAATTTTTCCAAAGCGCTGCTGCAGTAATGCTGCCTGTTGGCATTTTCCTGCGCTCTTTTTCGCTCACAAGGAAAATAGGAGGGGTTGTGCTTGCTGCTGTCATTGCCTCTGCAGTTATTTACCCTGCAGGCTTTTTCATTTCAAAAGAAGTTTATGGCGCATATTCTGCTGATATGCTCTCAGATGCCAGCAAGATCAAGGTAACAGATGCTGGAAACCCGCCTTTGGCAGGAATGGTCTGCAACCCATGGATGCAGAGGTTTGTGCAAAGCCCTCTTCCATTCCTTGGGGGTGAAACCGGCTGGTGGATATCAATCTGCACGCCAATCTGCACTGCCATCTCCTTGTTTACTGCAGGGGCCGGATTTTGGCCTTGCATGGAGGAATGCGGCATAATTGTATTTGACATTTTCATGGTCATAAAGTCAGCATTTCCGATAATTGCCTATGGCGCTGTGCTTATGCCTTTTGCAAGAAGCATAGGCACAAGCGGGAATTTGATAGACGGCTATTATGAGCCTTTGGCAGAATTTGCCCTGCCCGCAGTTGCAAAGTTTTCAGTGCTTTCCTTGGTGGTATTCCTAATACCTGTAATAATAGCAATGACTTTGCTTCGCAACTTTGCAATAATATTTGGCGGCGAGCCTCAGTTGTATGGAATTTCAAAGCTGGTATAAATGAAACCTTGGAAAATGTGTGTTGGTTTGCTCTTGCTTTGCTTGCCAGCCTGGGCTGCAAGCGGCACTGGCGGGTATTCTGCTGCATGCACAATAGACAGTTTTGACCAGGAGGCGCTTTCATTTATTTCAATAGCATTCATGCTGGTTTCATCTGCAATAGCTTTGACTTACATGTATTCCAGATTAAGGCATGACCCCCAGGCAGGAGTATGGGCAAAAGATGAGGCATATAATTTGCTGATTTCTGTTTTCCTTTTTGCAGGGATATTGGCATTTTTCACAGGCGCTTGCAGGCTTGCAGAGGATTATGCTGGCTCTGACCCTTTTGACGCGTCAATAACATACCTTAACAGGCTGCTTGACTCAAACGGCCTGACTGTGCTTCGCTACTTAACTTACCAGAGCATAAATGACCAGATGGAGGCAACCTCATACCTTTACACTGGCTTTACTCCGTTTTTCGGAAGCGGAGTATCAGACTATGCAAGCTATAGGGCCTTGTCTTCGCACAAGGAGTTTTTGATTGACTTTTACTTGCCAATTGTTGCCAGCCTTAATGCGCAAAAGCAGATTTTGCAGGCAATTAAATGGGTTGCTGCATCTGTTTTGCTGCCTTTTGCCTTTGTAATGAGGCTAATCCCCCCAACAAGGGAATTTGGCAATATGTTGATTGCGCTTTTCTTTGGGCTTTACATAATTCTGCCTGCAATGTATGCAATGAGCGGCCAAGTATTTGAGGATGAGATAGTTGGGCAGCCAAGAAAATGCATTGACTGCTCTGTTTCAAATTTCTATTCATTTGGGCTTGACGGGAACAATGTTGTTCCTGAGAATACTGTGCTTTACAGGCTTGGCTCAACAATTCCCCAGGCAGTATTTTTGCCAAATATTGCAATAATAGTCACAATAACATGCGTGATGTCGCTTTCAAAAGCGCTTCGTGCAATAGCGGTGTAAAAAATGGGAAATAGAAAAAATGCATTTTTGATTTTGCTGCTTGTGCTTGCAGGCTTGTCTTATTCTGTGTGCGTACCTTATGATGAGGACTGCTCATCTGATGCTTGCTGCGACGGGCTTGTTTGCCAATCTTTTGCAACCTTAACAGGCACTGTGCAAAAGTGCACCCAGCCCCCAGGAATTTGCAGCAACATGCCAGACACTTATGTTGAGCCTGAGTCCTCAGCCTCTGAAACCTATGTTGGGGGGCCAAAGGAAAAAATAGAGGAGCTTGAAGCAGGAGCAGGGGTGGTTAAGGGAACAACTGGAGTTTACAGTGTTGGCTGGTTTTCTGACTGGAAAGCAGCTGGCTTGATTGGGGTTGCAATTGCCATCATAATAATCTCAGTTGCAGCAATGATAGGCCATGGGTTTAACATGCCAGAAGTAAAGGCATTTGTTGACACTGAGCTTATGCAGGCAGTTGTTTCAGTGCTTCTTATTATTTCGCTCATAGGATTGGTAGTATTTTTTGACCAGGCTGCAAGAATGGCAATTGAGGTACAGGATTTGCCAGTTTCCTGCATTGACTCTGAGCCTTGCTATATCACTTCTGCAAGGCATTATCTCACAACTTTGTATGATTCTGCTGACCAGTATGCAGGGAGCTCGCTTTCAGAAGGAATATCAAAGCAAAGGGCTGCAAGCCTTGGTGTGCACACACAGTTTAACTTCTGGTTCTTATTGTTCGCAGGGGCAAACATAAGGCCAAATGCGGGCTTGACAATAGGGGCAGAAAGGGCTTCTTCTGTATTTGAAACTGCAAGCAAGCTTATGGCAAGCCTTTACTCCCAAAAGTACTTTATTGACATAATAGCATTTGGCATTGCCCCAATATTCCTTTTGCTTGGCATCTTGCTGCGCACATTCTTTTTCACAAGAAAATTGGGAGGGCTTTTGCTTGCAATTGCAATTTCGCTTTTCTTCATTTATCCGCTTACCTATGCATTTTCCTGGTATACTTTGAATGTAACTGTTTATGGGGAAAGGATGTTTGCAAACCCTGACCCATACTGCCCTCAAGAATGCACTGCAACTTTCCCTGTTGCGTTTTATACTGAAAAAGGGACAGGAAAATTGATACAGTTTGAGTCAATTCAAAAGATAATCAGGGCAGGGATTACAGATGCGAACTGGGATACTGGCGGGCCTAATGGTGAATTCCCAGGCCTGGTTGCATGCACTGACCTTAGCAGAATAGATATAAATGTGCTCACAGGATTTGAGAGTGGGACTGGCGACATTTCTGGAAGCAAGTTAACTGACAGTTCAAAAACTTGGCCTGTTAACAAATACCAGGGCTATACTCTTGAGGTAAATGGAAAAACTTATCCCATAACCTCAAATAAAAAAGATACATTGGAATTTGAAGGTGGGCCAATAGTTCCTGCACTGACAAATGCTGCTTATGACATTAAAGGAATCAGCTGCAGCGGCTGCCCAGACTATTGCAGGGAAGTGCCTTTCCCAGCAAGCCTTCCTGGCTGTGACATTGAAAAGTGTGCTGAGTGCAATGCAGGCTGCAAGATAATAAGGCAAAGGTTTGACTGTGAATCTGAATGCCTGTCAACCTGCGGCCCTGAGTGCAGGACAACCCTTCCTGTTGAGGACAAGTGCTATTTTGCTGATGAAAATAAGGGAAGCCTAGATATTGAACCTGCTGATTTAGGAGTAAGCTGCGCAGGATGCAAACAGTGCCCAACATGGTGCAAAATACTGATTGACAAAGGGAGCGGCACTTATGAGCAGTATTACAGCAACGAGCCAGCATGCGATATACCTGCCTGCAAACCTCCAGCACCTGCAGGCACTGGTACATGCCCATTGCAATGCCTTTACATAACAGAAATAGGGGCAACTGACCAGTGTGAGTCTGCTTGCACAACAAATAATGTTGTGTGCCCAAAAGAATGCAGAGTAAAGGAGCTTGCCTCTTTTGTAACTCCAATAGACTATGACACTTTGGATACAATCCCTGACCACTGCGAAAAAGACCCAGACGTAACAGAAGCCTGTGCAAGCTGCCCAGATGCATGCAAAGTTGAAATTCCATTGCCGCAAGACAATTACTTGACTTGTGCTGCTTACCCGCATTCTGACCCAAGCGAAAAGTGCATTGATTGCCCTGTTTATTGCAGGCATAGCAATTATCAATTTATTACTGTCCCTGGCTTTTCAAATGCCCCTATGGCAGGCGGAGTTCCTGAAGTTTGTGAACAGGGAATTGCTGGAAGGCTTGATTGCTCAGCATTAGCATGCAACAATGCATGTAAATCATTGGAAGAGCCTCCGCTTTGCAGGGAATATGATTCAACGCCAACTGCCCCTGCAGAGTATTGTAAAGGATGCCCTGCAAAAGCAAGAATGTTGCTTGAGCATGCAGCATACTTTGGCCTTGCAAAGCCTTATGTTGGAAGCGAGTGTGAAGACCCATTGTGCTCAAACTCATGCAAACCTGTCCTTGTTGTCCCTGCTGAAAGGCAAGTAAGGGGAGCACAGACAACCATAGAGTGCAGGAATTATGGCAATGGGCCTGGCGAGTGCTCAACCTGCCCAATAAACTGCAGGCTAAAGAACCTGAATGATGAGGAGTGCAATGCGCTTTGCAGCAATTGCCCTGATTATTGCATGGCAGATGCATCTTCTTATGGGAACAAAGGATTTGTTTGCAGTGAATTTTTAGGAAATGGCCCACTTGAGCCAGGTGTATTTCAGTGCTATGGCCCGCCTCTTGGGGACTGCTCTGATGCAAACCACCAAGCAAGCCCTGCAACCTGCACAGCAGACCCAGATGAAAACTGCGTCTGGGCTGAAAAAGGAAGCTTAACTGTACCAATTGAATACAGGGAAGATGAATACAATGACCGAAGCATTTGCAAGCAGTGCCCAGAAAACTGCAGGATAAAAGGCTATGAAGGCGATTGCGGAGTATTTGACAATGAAGGGCAAAAATATGTTGACTGCAGGGAAGTTTCATGCCCAGACGCATGCAAAGCAGAGCTTCCGCCAGAAAGTTCAGTTTGCGAGGCTGAGCACCCGTTTGGCCTGCCTTGCGAGCAATGCCCTGCGCTTTGCAGGAGAATAGGCGATACTCCTCCAGGCTGCCCTGCAGGGTTTTGCAGTGATTATAACCCTGAAACAGGATTAGGCTGCACTTTGGAATGCAGGGTTGAGGATGCACCAGACTATATTTGCGAAGGGTGCTTTGACTGCCCGCTTGACTGCACTTATTACCCGGCAGTAAGGACTGATTGCGCTGACATTTGCTCTGATGAGGCTTTAACCGGCCCTGTGAATATCGGGCCAGATGACTTTATCAAAAAATTGCCAGGCGCACAAGGTGCAACTGACGTGAAAAGCATTGGTGTGCTCATGGTTCCTGCGCTTGTTCTTCCATTGTTCAATATTGTGATTGTGATAGCTTTCATAAGGGTGTTTTCGCCTGTGCTTGGGGGCGACATACAAATTCCTGGGCTGAGCAAGATAATATGACCAATAGTAAAACTAGATGGCAAACACAGCTGCTTTTTGCCAGCCTTGCCCTTGTCCTTTTGTCCTGTTTAACTAATGCTGCACAGGCAGTTTCACAGCCAACAGCAGATACCAGCTACTTTGTGCTTGCGCTTGGGGCTGCAATAGCAGTTCTTGCGCTTGCTTATATGGCAAGCTATGTCTTTTCCTTGCCGCACATAAGGCCAATAATAAATTCTGAACTTGTGCAGGTGCTTGCAACAGGATTGATTGCCTTTGCTCTTGTTGGCACCCAGCTAGGGGTTGACCAATACCTGACCGATATTCTTGCGGCAACAGGAGATACCAGCTCATCAAGCATGATGCAGGTTGCACAGGCACAAATAGCTTCTCTTGCAGGAACTACAGAAGGAGTGATAAGAAACCTCGGGGATGCCAGCCTAAAGATAGGGAAGGAAGCGTCAAAGGGGGTTTTCTGCAACTTTTTAGGGGTTGGCTTTTCAGTTGTAAACTGCAGCCCCTTCAATGCATTCAGGGGCAGCCTGACCTCTGCTGCATTCACAACCTCAGTTGCGCTTGCAGACACATATGCACAGATGTTCCTTCTTTCACTGGCATCAAGCTATGCGTTTTCATTCCTTATCCCGCTTGGCCTGTTTTTCAGGTGCTTTAAGATAAGCAGGAGCGCTGGCGGCGCTTTGATTGCAATTGGCTTTGGGTTTTACACTGCTTACCCTACAGTGATTGTTGCCACAAACAATTTGCTGCATGATGTTAATGCACCAACAGTGCAAAGCATCCCTGACCCCCCAATATGCGAACCAAAAGAAACCAATGTTGCAATTTCACGCTGGAGATTTACTGATTATGCAGACAAGCTGCGTGACTTTGACCTTGCAGAAGGGCTCACTTACTGGGTAATGGTCAGGGTTTTGTTCCTGTCAATACTGAATTTGATAATCACTTTAGGGTTTATCCGTGCATTTGCGCATGTGATAGGAAGCGAAATAGACGTTTCAACCCTTGCAAGAATTTCATAAGGTGGAAAAATTGAGAAAAAGAAAACCATTGCTGTTTGTCCTTTTTGCAGTTGCGTTACTGGTGAATACAGGATTTGCGGCTTGGGACTGTAATATTAACAACAACTTTGATTGTGATGTGACAGATGAGTGCCGCAGCCCAAGCTGCACTGAAGGGGTGTGCGCCCCTATTGGTAGTGCAGCAGGAACTAAGTACTGCAGAAAAGTAACTACTCCGATATGCTCAGAACTGTATCTCCCAGTCCCAAATCCATATTATCAAGAAGGAACCTGTGAGAATATTGACAATGGCTATCTAATGGTAAGGCCTGGCTGGCCTTTTGATTATATACTTGAGGATGGAACTGGCAGGCGCTATCCTGGCCTTTGGAATGTTCCGTGCAATGATGATCCTTACAACAGAGCAGCATATGCAGCATGTGCAAGAACAAATGGGGTGCCTGAATGTCGTGGAAACAATAATGCCATATGCGACTGCGTTAACTTTGGAACAGGAGACTGTAGGTTTTACAAATGCAATCCACCACCAGGATTAGAATTGCGCGGAAACTGTATGGTTTTCAATAATTACCCTGAATGGTGCCAGGCAGACAATTCTCATGGTGGTGAATGTAGATGGGTGCCAGGAGCTTCATGCCAGCTAATCGAAAACAAGCCGTGTACCCCTGGAAATGTACCGCCTGAGCCTTGCTGCAAAAGCGGCTTGCTCTGCGTTAATGTTGGCGGAACTTCTGGAGGCTATGAGTGCAGGGACTGTATACCAACAGGAAGCTTCACCCAATGCGACCCAAACCATCCCCTTCAGTGCTGCAGCCATTACTGCTCTTCAAGTGGAATCTGTTCTGTCCAGCCGCCTGCAAATCAGCCGCCTGCAGAGCCAGATGCTCCGCATATAATTCCAGACCCACTTTACCCTGATGGCACTGCAAGCTGTAATGATAATTGCCCGCCTGATCCTTTGCCAATAGACCCTGACGCAGACCCAGTTGAAATGCAATACAAATGGGTTGCAAGCACAGGAAGCTGGTCTCCTACTCTCACCCCCTTTAACTGCGCTGCACAAGGCTGCACACTAAGCCAGGCAGTGCAGCTGCAAAGCAGGGCATGTGATGAGCATGACTGCAGTGCTGCTGTTGACTCAAATATTCTTATTGTGCAGCCTGCCCCTCCGCCGCCTTCAGCTCCTTTGGTTTGTGAATCAGACAATTTCAATGGGATTATGGTATTGGCAGGCATTGCTGCTGTTGCAATGGCTGCCCTAATTGCCCTTGTTTACATGTTTGGCGAGTTTTTCAAAAATCCGAAAATGACTACCTGGGCAAAATCTGAAGCAGCGCAGGTAATAATCTCCCTTGCAATAGTTTCAGTCCTTCTTTTTGTGCTTTCAATGTTCTGCGAAATACAGGTAGGCGAATTTGAGGGGATGTTTGGAGTGCCCCTTGCCCCTGCCTTTTCTGGGCATGCTGATGAAAATATTTACAATGGCGCATTGCTGTACCTTGAGAAATTAGGCTCAGTAGGAATTGCAAACATGGCATCTTTGCGCTATAACTTAGGGGCATATGAGGTCAGGACCACATTCACAAAATACACGTGCGATGACATATGCCTGCTTTCTCTTGCAAGCACGAACGAGGCAGTATTTGCAGGCGAAACAATAAACCTTGCAATAACAAACAATCTGCTTGGCACTGCAACCATTGCCTACCTTTCAATTGCATTCCAGCACTTTACCTTAATCTATATTTTGGGAGGGCTTTTTGCAGTGTTTTTGCCTCTTGCAATTGTTGTAAGGTCAATTCCATTCATGAGGCAGTTTGGAGGGGGGCTTATAGGAATATTTGTGGCTCTTTTCATGCTTTACCCTGCAATGCTTGTTGCAAATGCATATGTTTTGCCTGGCTTTGCTGCAAGCTCAAATGACCTTGTGATCCACCCAAGGCAGGCTGATTGTGTGTATATTGGCACAGATGTATTTGGAACTAATTTGGAATGCCATACTACTGAACTAGTCCAGGGAAGCTTAGAGCCTGTGAAAAAAGAGTGGGACTTGTTTAACATAGGCACAAGCCAAAGCGCAATGGAAAGCATACCTCCAAGCGACCTTGCTGGCTCAATAAAGCTGAATGTATTAATATTCCTGGCTGCTGTGTTCCTTCCTGCAGTGAACTTCATAATAATCGCAGCACTTGCACGTGACTTGTCCCGCTTTTTGGGAGAAGAGGCAGATATTTCCAGGCTTGGGAAGATGGTTTGAATGAAAAAAATCGCAATTGCATTGTTTGTTCTTCTTGTGCTTTGCCAGCTTGGCTTTTCTGACTTTGCAGGCTTTGAGCAAGAGTATGGTGGCATGTTTGAAAGCCAGTTTGAGGGCAATTGGATGGAGCTGGCTGTTCTTGCAATACTTGTTTGCCTTTTCTTCAATACTTTGACATACATGGCTGGGGAGCTTATGCAGTCCCAGGGCCTGAAAAGGTATGCAAAAGCCGAATTTTTGCAGGTAAGCGCAAGCTCTTTGATGATTTTCTTTGCAGTTGCCCTGCTTTATGGGATTACAAACTCTGGGTTTGGGTTTATGGGTGATATTCTTGGCACTGGAAGCACAATAAGCTGCTCTGCTGCTGAGCAGGGGAGGATGATGATTTGGGATGAAAATGAGCCTTTTGGCTCAGGGCCAATAGGCGCATTTAAGTGCAAAGTACAGGCAAAAATAAATGCGCTTGACAGGGCTTACAACAATGTGGTTGCAGCAAATATGGGGATGGAAAGGCTGACTTCAATGTGCATCTACCTTTTTGGTGCGCCTGTTTATTGCTTTGACTGGGACCAGGACTTGCACAACAGGGTTGAGGAGGCGCATTTGATTGCAACAAAAATAGTGTCATTGCTAATGCCATTGCATGCGCAGTATGTGCTCGCAGAATATGTGCAAAAGAACATGCTTGCCATTTTCCTTCCTGTTGGCCTGGTGCTTAGGATATTTCCGTTCACAAGAGGGATTGGCGGGCTTTTCATAGCAATTGCAATAGGCCTGTTTTTTGTTTGGCCAACCTTTTTCCTTTTGACAGACCCAACTTTTGTAAAGCAGGATGAAAGGCTGGACACGCAGCAGCAGGGAATGTGCTATACTGGCTTTAGGGGAGCCTCTGTTGTGCTTGCAGGAGTGCTTTCATATGGGCCAAACTCGCCTGAAGCCCTTGCCACTGCAAGCGGGGCAGAGCTTGTTTTCCAGATAACAATTGCTACCCTGTTTTACCCGTTTGTTGCGCTTGTTATTGCCCTGATTTTCATAAGGGCAATGACTCCGCTTTTAGGAGGAGATTTAGGAGAACTGATGAAAATGGTTGCGAGGCTTGGATAAAATGAAAAGGAATTTGATTGCATTGGCAATTGCCTTGGCTTTTGCAATTTTCATATCTGGGTGCACAGGAAACCAGTATGTTCCATGCTGCATAAAGGAAAAAATATATGATTCTGTTACAGGGCAGCTTGTGCTTAACCCAGAGTGTGAATTCCCTGACACGCGCTGGTATGGCTCATGCTCAGGGACAACTCTTGAGCTTTATGAGAAAGGCAGGGTGGCGGTTTGCGAGCCAAGCGAAATAATTTGCATGGGGGCAACACAAACCTCAAAATGCGCACAAATACCTGGCTGCACATGGAAAAATGACTTGTGCGTTCCAAAAAAGTGCTCAGACATTGATGATGAGCAAGAGTGCACTGAATCATCATGCACGTGGGGAGAAGGAGGAAGAACTTCTTGCGGGCCAAGCAGCCAAGCTGTAAAAAAACTCCTGCCAGTTTGCGTTGATGATGTCCCTGAGGGCTGCATAAATGACAAATGCACTGCAATGATATGTGGCTTTGCTGGCTATTCGCCAACCCCTCCGCCTGCCTCGCAGGACTGGGATGTAAATAACCCTGAAAAGGCAATGCCGCAAGGCCAGTCCAGCCTTCCTTCAATAAACCTGCAAGGAACAACCTGCAGCTTTGAGAGCATGAACAGGAAGCTTTACAATAAAGTGGCAAAATCAAAAGGCTCTTTATGGGTAAATTCTTTCAGGTTTGGGGTTGGTAAGAGCTTTTCAGACTTTGAGCAGGCAAAATACTTTTTCCCTGCAAGTGACAGGCTTTGCAATATCAACCCAGTTGGCACAAAAGACAGGTTTGTGACTTATCTTAATGCTCCTTCTACTTGGTGCTCGCCAGTCATTGGAGTTTATGCATGCAGCAAAAACAGCCTTAACTTTATTGACAGGGATGTTTGCCTGCTTTATTGCGAAGGGGATGAAAATGACTGCCAGACTGTCACTGGAGAAACTTGGTACCAATGCCTTGAAAACAAGTTTGCCTATAAAGAGCAGGAGGATTGCAAGGCTAAGTGCAATGTTGTCTCAGACCCGAACAAATGCACATTAAGCAAAGCTGACTATAAGTTCCTTGGCGAGGACGGCAGGTACAAAATGAAATATGTTGCAGACTTTATGGTTGACACCTTGCAATATAGTGACGATGACTCCTTTAAGGAAACCTGCCTAAGAAAAACCGGTCCTGATGGGGCCGGCAAGTTCTTGGACTGGGACACATATGACAATAATTACTGTGATGACTTTTGGCCTCCTGGCTTGAAGGACCAAGACGGGCCATGGAGATGGTGGTATGACCCCCCAATTGTAGAGCCACTTCAGCCCCCAGGAACAAGTGGCAGCCTCCGCGATTACTTTGAGATGAGGAAAAGCGCTGTAATTGACTTTGATTATGATTATTATGAAAAAGCCCTTATGAACGATTATGTTTCATCGCCAGATGACCTTGACCTGAAGCTGCCCTTTGAGTGCGACACCAGCGTTGAGTGCATTTCAGGGGCATGCGACAATACTTACCACAGCAGGAGCCTGTGTAAGATTGCTGACCAGCTGCAGCCAGGCAAGCCAACAGTGGACTGTGGAAGCTGGAGAGATGGGTTTTATGATGACTTGGAAACTTATCTTGAAATTGAAAAAACAGGCATTCCAAGCCAAATAAACCCTGTTCAAAGGACTTATGGCAGGCTTTTTGACAGGGACGGAAAAAGAGGCAGCACTGGCCTGTACCTGAACAAGTACACTTATTATGTGAAGGCAAGCCCGCAAGAGCACAAGTTCTTTTCCCAATGCCACATCCCATCAATCACTGCTTCTGTGTGCTTGTATGAGTATAGAAAGTACGAAAAAGAGTGCGACCCTGATGGCAGCAACTGTGAATGGAAAGCGACTCGTGATTCTACAAAAGGGATTCCATTAAGGGAGAGCCCAGGTGGCTGTTCTGAAATAGAATATGAGGTTAGTGACACTGAAAAGTGGGTTGCACCTTCAACTAACGCAGAAACATTCAAAATTTACAGTGTAGACTTTTCCAGTCTTGCCCAGGGAGATATTGTCGGCATATGCATTGTTGGGGACCCTGACCATGAACCATACTTTAGCATTGATGAGCTTGGCTGGTGTGCTGGCTGCACTTATGCTACACTAGCTGTACAGAAAATAGACTGGGACTCGCCAGGGCCGCCATCTGGACGCAGCTACCTAAAGAATTTTGCATGCTATGAATGGAGAGGAGAATTTGACTACTCAGTTGAGAAAGGGGAGCCATATAATGCAAATTCTCCTGGTGCCAACTATGAACTAAGGGATATTGATGAAGATGGCAAGGTTGATGCGTCGGTGACAGATGTAAGGCAAAGAAAAAACAACGGGCCAGGTCCTTACAATGGAAACATTGAATGGGAATATGGTACAAGCTTTTACAGCTGCGCTGATGGCTATCATGACAACGGCTGGTGGAAGAAAGGACAGATACCCGAGCCGTCTGCCCCGTATCTTGAGGAAAAAATGAGCTCTTATTTGCAGTCAAATATTATGCCAATACTTGATGTAACTTCAGCAGAAACTGGAATTGGATCGGTTTCTTCATGGGTTACAGGTGTTTGCACAGCAAAAAGTTCTCCGCCTTCTGCATGGAAATGCACAAGCAGCTCAAAGTTATATGAAACCAAGCAGGAATGCACAATGGGGTGCGGCCTTGGCAACTGTATTGAACTTCTTGGGCCATACTGGTCCTGCTCTTATGAAGCAAGCCACGAGGGGATTTATAAAACTGAAGGAGAATGCACCAGCAGCTGCCAGCCAAAACTGGTGACCAAATACATAACAAATTATTTGCCTGTTGAAGTTTGCCAGCTTTATGGAGGGGATGGAGCTGCAATTTATGCTTTAGGAGACACTGATATGCTTGCATCTGGAATATATGGCCTGGCAAGCTCTGAGCCTGGCGACAATGTATTTACAAATGAGCTTTCCCAGTACCTTGGGCTTTCTTCAACAACAAACACTTATGACTTGGATGGCAAGGCTGCAATAATTTACCGCTCATTGATGCTGAAAAGAAACTGCGAAAACGAGCCCTTGGCAGCAATTGAAATCAAGGATTACAATAAAGATACTTTGATAGGAGACATTAACAACCCTGGGACTTTGCACAAGTTTTTCTTTGATTCAACCTGGTTTGGGGGAATTGGGTATGGAAGCTATTCGCAAAGGGTTGCAAGAGGAACTCCTGACAGGTATGCTGAAGAGGTTGACCTGCTGCTCCAAGAATGGACTCCAATGTGCGGAACTATGAACATACGCAATGACAGATACTTGGCAGTTAAAGATGAGTTTGAGAACCGGCTGGAGTTTAGCAGGGCGCTTTTAGGCAACTTTTCAAGGCCTTCATTAATATGGAAATTCCATATCCCTCAATACAGCTCTTGCTGCGGCGTTGATGCACTGGGCAACGCAGACTGCAGCATTTTGATGTCATATCTGTTCAACCACACTGGTGAAATGGTTGATGCAGGCATACTTGGCCTTGTTTATGACAGCTGGATGACTGACTCTGGCAAAGGGTATGGTACTGGAAACATCGATGGAAATCCGCTTTATTATTCTGGCCTCAGCTCCCCTCTTGCTGAAGGCATGCTTGACAACCCACTGGTCAAATCAGGAGGAGAAGGAGGGAAGGATAACACCCCGTTCTGCGATTTACAGAAAAACTCCAGAAAAGTGCTTGGAATGACAAAATACACTTATGGGCAAAAGCTTTATGCTGATGAGGAGGAGTGCGAGTGCGTTGAGTGCACTGAAACAGACTATGCAATGAGGCTTTGCAGCAAAACCGCATTGAACAACCCGCTCATTGACCAGCTTGTTTGCAATGACGGCTTCCCATGCAAAATGCCTGCCACAATAACAGCTTATAACAAGTACAAATGCCCAGCAACCTGCGTTGACAGCACAAAATGCACCCCATGCAGCCAGCTTTCATCGTACAAGTCATTTTGCATTATAGATGAAGATGGAAAAATAACTGGGGAAAGCAAGCTTTATACAGAGATAAGCGATGAATACTGGGAATTCCTTGCCGGGCTTCCTGCAAAGGACAAGTGCTGCCTTGTAAGCACAGCAACACAGAACCCGCAGGAATATACTTATGTGTCAAGGACAAGCACAAAAACACAAAGCGAAGTTTTGCAATACCCGACAAGAGGCGAGCTTGGGATTGACTGTGGCAGGCTTCCAGACACATCTATTCTTGAATATTGCAACATACAAATACCTATCAGCCAAAAGGAAATTGTGTGCACAAAAGTAGGAGGGATAGTTGGCGGTGGAAACGCATGAAAAAGATTGCTTTGCTCATTTGCCTGTTGCTCTTTTGCCAGATTGTGAATTCTGCAGCAAGTGGCTCTTCTGGCTTTGGAGGGCTTTGCCCAATAAACCCTGTGCGCTCATATACTGACATAACTTTAGACGCAGAAAATGAGGAGGTAAAAACATTTACCTATGAGCTTTCTGCAGCTGGCTATGTAAAAACAGGGCTTGCACAGGCGCTTATTTTCAGGATAAACCAGACTGACCCAAACAATGTGAAGCTTTGCTGGCAGGCTGCTGATGATGGAGGCTGGGCAAGCTTTTCATATGACCCAGAGCACCCTGAATGCATTGACTATTGGTTTATTTTTTGCCCGCATGCAACAGCAACCTCTCCCGGACCTCCGAGGGAATTGTGCTTAAATGGGACTGGCTTGCCTGAGCCCTTGATTAGTGGGTCGATATTAAGGTGCACTGACAGCCCTGGCTCTTTTACGCCAAAGCAATACACAAACTACCTTCTTTCGCACAATGAGCTATACCTTTGCAACCCAACTGGCGGCAATTACAATGCACTTTGCTGGCCTTTGATGCTGATATTCGGCCTCCTTGTTGGAGCAAGCTTTGCTCTTGGCAGAAACCCATTCTTGGCATTTGACCTGTCTGCGCCAAGGATGAGCAGGGGAAAAAGATATACAATGAGGGCACAGCAAATGAGCTTTGATGGCTTAAGCTATGCATTTGCAGCAGAGTCAGCATACAATACCATAGGCAAGTTCAAGGACGCATTCAGGAAAAAGGAAAAGGTGGAAGCAAAAGGCGCTGGAAGCAAAGGCAAAGGAAAAGATGAATCAAAGGGCGATGACAAGAAAGCTGGCTCTGATGGAAAAAGAGATGGAGGAAGAAAAGGAAAATACACGCCAGAATATGAGTTTGCAGATGGAAAAGGACCAAGCAACTGGAGCCTTATGGGTCACCTCACAGACCTTGTTGGAATGGCTGTAAAATTCCCAATGAAGCTTCTTGAAAGTGATGAGGACAAGGACGAGCCGCCAAAAGGAAAGGACAAAGGACCAATTGGCAAGAAAAACCTAGAATCACTTTCGCGAAAAGTCAACAAATTAGGCACAGGGCTCCGTGTTGAGGAGGAAGGCGCTGGTGGCTTGGGAGACCAACTTGCTGATGACGAGGAGAGCAAGAAAAAAAGGATGATAATGCTGAACAGCAGCGCTGCAACAGTGCACTTGATGAGCCCTGACTTTGTTTCATTTCTTGATGGTCTTTTTTCAGGAGACATGCATGCTGACTCGAAAATGAAAACATTTAGGATAAGAAGCTGGGGAGACCTTTGGGAGGCAATAAAAAACAATTTGGGAATTGGAGAGCTTAGCTTTAAGTCTGTTGGAAAAGGCATTGAGTCAATCCTCAGGATTTACATGACTGCTACTGAGCTTTCAGGCTATTTGAGGGGATTTGGAGCTGCGTTTGGAATAAAAGGATGGAGGCAGCATGGGATTCGGTTCCTTGAAAAAGACATTAATGCAAAAGGCTTGTTAAAACTTCCTGGCTCTTCTGGCAGGAAATTCAGTGTTTGGGAAATTGCAAGAATGATTGACAACCCTTACAGCGTCCCATATGGGCTGAGCTTTTTGTCCCCAATTTTTGCAGGATTAAAAGCCGCTGGAAAAAAGACATTGAAAACAGACTTTTTCACAATGGAGCATAAAGAGCTTGTGAATCTTAATGAGATGCAGTATGACTTAAAGGATGGAAGAATCTTGATTGTGAACAGTGACGGCACATACTCAGTAGAGAAAAATGGTAAGTTCCAGTCAAAAGAAGAAGTACAAAGTCTGATAAAGGGCTTGGTAGGCGAGGAAAATTTCAGCATTAACAAAGAAACAGGCAACGTAATAATCAAAGGTGGAAGCTTGCATGATATTATGACTGAGGAGGGATATGCACTCAACAAATATGTTGTAGAGGATGCAAGCGGAAAACAGGTCAACTGGTCACAAGAGCAGTTCAATGATTGGAAGGACAACCGATTGAGATGGGAAGAAGCCAACTTGGATGTCAACAGGATTCTGCATGAGTCGCAGCAAACCCAGAACCTGACTTATGGGGAAAGAAATGAAATTGCTGACTTGCAAACAAAGGCAGATAAAAATGGCACAGCACTTGGAACTGTTATTGATGGCACTGAAATTCTCCTTGGCAAGGACAAGCTTACAGAAAGCGATGAGAAGATTTTGACAAACAATCTTCAGATACTTGGGATTATTAATGCCAATGAAGATGGCACACCTAATGTCAAAGACGCCCAAAATGTATTTTCCAGTGGCAGCGCTTCTGAAGAAGTGGACAGAATAGGTAATATTTATGGCAGGCATGAGCAGGAAAGGCAGACAAATGCAGGGAATATACTTGTCCAGAGCAGCATGGGCCAGATAAATACATTGAAGAGTATGGATATTGACGACCCAACAAATATAGGAAGGCAGCAAAAGCAGCTGCAGCTTGATGCAATAACAGAAGGTCTTGCAAGACAGCAGTACCAATTCAGTGCTGCTACCCAGGACAATGGAGTTATTGGAAGCTTCATAAAGTACATGAATTCAAGTGCTAAGCAAAAGAAGGAATGGCTGGATGACTTTAAGGCAGAAACAAAAGAACTTGAAAAAGATGCAAAGGGCAACAAATTCATTGAACAGGAGATTGCTCTGAGGAACGGCATGATTGAAGAGTTTGAAAAAACAAAGGATGAAAATGGGCCGACTGGTGAAGAGCTGAAAAAAACAGTGCTCAATTATGAAAAAGGAAAACAAATTCTAGGCGAGTTTGGAGGGGCAAAGATTGATGCGCTTTCAACCACTTCTGGGCTTGTGAAAAAATGCAATGAGGCCGGCTATGACCAGGGAACAGTAAACTCGATAATTGACTATGGGCTTCAGGGAGTAAATGTCTGGGTTGGAGACCCCCTGAAAGACTATAACAAGAGGACAGAAAGCATTGAGGCTGTGCAAAACCATGTGCAAAACCTGTACAAGTATGTACCTGATAATGTTGGAGATTACAATACATATTTGGGAAGGTATGGGACTGAAAACCAAATCAAGGAATGGAACAAATACAGGGAAGACTGCCAAACCTTCCTGAAAAAGAGCTTGAAGGGGACAGCTACACTAGAAGAGCAAACCTCATTCAATGCGCACAAGCTTGTGATTGACACAAACCTCATGACAAACCAGGCTTATGATGCAATCCAGAAGAACGTTGATTATATCGAAAAAAACCCGATAGAAAAAGCTTTGGACATTACAGAGGGAAGAAGGCACTTGCTGCCTGAGACACCGGGGGGGATTTACGCATATAAACTGAATGAGGAGATAGAGAAAAGAAACAAGCTTGGAGCATATGACGGTGCCCCAGACCAAAACCTGCGATGCACGCAAATACAGGACCAGTTGGTGTCCCTCATGCGAAGGCAGCAGGAGATAGAGACAGCAGTCAGGGATAACACTGTTACAAAAACGATTGGGCAGAAGCTGAGGCAAGATGCGAACAAAATCCTGCAAAACATTGAACAAAGCGAAAATTACCTGTTCAAGACCTCAAAAACCTATGAGGACCAGCAATACTACGCAAGGTCAGAGCAATGGTTTGGAAGGCCCGCATTCCTAGGAGTGCCAAGGAAGCAGGTTCGTGAAGACATAAGAAGGCAGGTAAACCAGCAATATAGGCAGGGTTTGGAAAAGCAGAATATTGGCGAACAGCTAATGAAACTGGAACGAGATATTGATGAGAAAAGGAAACCCATACCTGAATCAAGGGATGGGAGCCATACTGCGCCTGAAGGTCCTCCTTTTGTTTCAAATGATAAACGAGCTGATAAAAAAATATCAAGCAGGAAAAGGAAAAAGAAGTAAAGCTTTCGCTAATTGTTCTAAATTTTACGAGTTTGTAGAAGAGAGCGACTGATGCCACAAAGAGTATCTAGTATATGACAAAACGGCTTTAGTAGCGACAGGCTGAATGCCTCGCGTGAGCTAAGCACTTACACCTTCGCCCTATCAAAGTTATCTGCTATAACCGCCTACACCGCCTAGTTTTGAGATTGGCTTCGACCTTAGATGCTTTCAGGTCTTATCCAATAGCGCGTAGCTGCCCAGCGATGCTTTTCACAACTGGTAGACCAGAGGCGCCGAACCCAAGTTCCTCTCGTACTCATGGGTTCTTGCTCTCAAGCGGTGACACTCCTAGGAGATACTACCGAACTGTCTCGCGCATGTTAATCCGTCCTTTCGGAACGGCATGGACTATACCTTCATCCGCTGCTTGCTGCAGCGGAGATTGACGTATTAGCACTGCCCTTTGGGCAGCACTCTTGGCTTTGTGCCTCAGTCTCTACAGGGGCAAAGATTCGCTTACAGTCGCATGTGTCACTTTTCTCTTCTTTGAATAATTCAGCTTCTTGAACTTGTCTACCAGATTGCAGATAGCCAGAAAATTTGCATTTGTTTTGCAGTTTTCTAGCCTCCTCAGAATCTGAAGACCAAGCTCCAGCTGCTTTTTCTTGAGTTTTACATGCGGTCTGAGAAGCAAGAGTGTCTTCTTGACTTCCTTTGACCCGACAATTGTATAGTCGCTGATTCCTGTCTTTCGATGGCGTATGTACCCTGCTCTCAGTTGCCTTTTAAGCCAGAAAAGAATCCTGGCGCAGCTGGTTTTTTGATAGAAAGCAATGCTGCTTCTTATCTGAAACCTGCGCCTGTAGTCCTCTCGCCTGACAATCTGAAAGAAGATACTGCCGTCACCGTCAAGAAAACCAGCGATATATGCAAGAATTGTCGAATCCACGAATCTCGCCTTCCCTCGGTATTACCACCCTTGATGGAAATATAAAGCTTGGCAGACCTTGATGCCAGTGCTTTTTTTCCTTCAAGGAGAGGTTTCACCGATATGAGTCAATTATATTTTTCAAGGCCTTTCAGCCTAGCAACGCCTAAACCGACGTTCTGAACCCAGCTCATGTAGGTCTTTAATGGATGAACAACCCAACCTTTGGGGGCTCCTGCACCCCCAGGATGACCTAAGCCGACAGCGATGTACCAAACCGCGGGGTCGATGTGTATTTGACCTTAATACAAATCACATCAAATGTCTTGAGACTCCCACAACATTCTGTGGACTGATTTTGCAGTATTCCTATTTTCCAGCTCCCAAACATCGACGATTGGGAACTGGGGATTTATGCCAAACCTCGTGTGCACTGTCCTTGCTTAAGGGATTTTTGCACAGTCAATAATTTGGGCAGAGTAAATCTTAGGAAACAAAATTTGAAGGAGTCTCGTGCACGCGAAAAAACCGATTTGTATCAGTCTATCACCCGCGACGAGCCTGTTACCCCCGGGGTAGCTTGTCTGACAGCTTGGGCCCTCACTAAGAAGGCACCAAGGTTCGTTAAGCCCGACTTTCGTCTCTGCATCCCACGCTTTTAAGGATACAGTCAGTCCAGCATTTGTCTTTAACCCTTACCGGCGGATTTCTGACCCGCCTAAGCTGAACATTGGGCGCCTTTGTTTCTTTATCGAAGGCGTACCGCCCCAGCCAAACTATCCGCCTGACCCTGTCCCTTGCGGTTAGTAATACAAAAACTGCTGAATGGTGTTACAATGACGCCTATCTGCACCCCGAAAGGTGCAGCATAACAGCTCCCATTTACGCTCCGCAGCAATTCTCGTATCACAAGATCAGGTTATAGTAAAGCTATCCGCATCGCAAGCTCCGCTAGAAAAAATATTGAGTTTGCGATTCCACGGGGTCTTCGTTTCCCCCTAGAAGTCCTCTGCATACTCACAGAGTAGTAAGTTCACCAGGTTCCAGCTAGGGACAGTGGGAGGCTCGTTATGCCATTCATGCAAGCCACCAATTAAGCGGCGAGGTATTACGCTACCTTAAGAGGGTCAGAGTTACCCCCGCTCTTTGCTGGCGCTTAGGCCGGTTGAAACCGGCGTTCACGTACCAGTAGTGAGCAGGCATCACCCGCAATACTAATCGTTTCCGATTTGCTGCGAGTTGTGTTTTTGATAAACAGTCGACCTCCCCTTGTCACTGCGACCTGCCAATCCTGAAAGAAAGGCAGGCATAGCTTATCCCGAAGTTAAGCTACTAGTTTGCCGAGTTCCCTTAGCTGGATTCCCCTGCCACGCCTTGGCTTTTCCTGCCAGCAGCACCTGTAATAGTTCTAGGTACGGACACACAGAATCGGATGCATTCCCTGTATAACAAAAAGATGAGCACGTGCCGAAAAACCCTCATCTTTTCGTTTTCATGGGCTCCGGGGATTGGGCAGTTTTGGGCTGTTTGGGCCGCTTCTCCTCATAACGAGACTCCACGGCTCTGTCAGCTTTAAGCAAAGTCTCCTCTGCCTGCCTTACCCCAAAGCGTTAGGAATGCAACTTGCGTTGCCGCGTCTACCTGTGTGGGACCAGAATTTTAACTGGTTTCCCTTTTGCCAACTTGCAATTAGCGGTTGGCTTAGGATCGCCTAACTCTGAGCTGAAAAACATTGCCCAGAAACCCGTGTGCTATACGGCGTCCAGGATTCCCGCCTGGATATGCTGTTACTAATACCAGGATCTTCATAACTGGTCAGTCCACAGGACTTCACAGCCCTGCTTCTGCCCAACCAGCTCGCCCCCCTACCAGATTCCTCTTTTGAAGGAACTCCGAGGTTTCGGTATCAGGCTTAGCCCCGATCATCTTCAGAATGCGCGATCTAGACTGGTCCGCTATTACGCGTTGTTTCTTCCGAACCTTTTTTCCGTGAACGCTTTTGCGCCGAAGGCGGAAAAGGGTTCGTTTAAAGGGTGGCTGCTTCTAAGCCTACCTTCCAGCTGTTTTAGACCGGACACTCCTTGTGGATTAACACTTAGCCTGAATTTTGGGACCTTAACCTCGGTCCCGGTTGTTCCCGTAATGGCCTACTAGCTTACCCAGTAGAACCCGACTCCCAACTTCTACGACGTCTGCAGATTCGGAGTTTGACAACGAGGCGATCCCTTTCGAGACCAATCCCCATAATCAGTGCTCTACCCCGCAGACAATCTCCATTGAGGCTGTCCTGAGAGACATTTCGGAGGGAACTCGCTATTGCCGAGTTCGATTGGACTATCACCCCTAAGCGAACGTCACCCGAGCAGAATAGACTAGCACCGGTTGAGGGCCTCCACCAGCCGTCAGGCTGGCTTCGCCCTGCGCTCGCTTAGATCACATCGGCTTCGAGTCTGATGAGTGTGACTGATCGCGCTTTCGCACGACGTGCCTTTCTTGCGATGCGCACTCTTGCTTTCGCTTTGGCTCTCGCCTTGCCACACAACATCAACTCCCTGGCTCTTGCTTAGAGAAGAACAGCGCAATGCTGGTATTTCCGCATCGCTCCTCCCCTTTCGGAAAGTCGCTTCTGCAGCTGTATCCTTTCACACTGCGCCATACTGTAACCATTCAATTTGAGGCTCTTTGAACTCCCCTTTCGGGGTCCTTTTCAGCTTTCACTCGCGTTACTACTTCGCTATCGGTCTCAAGTTATATTTAGAGTTGGCAGTTAGTTCTGCCATATTCATGCCCAATATTCAATGAGCACTACTCTTCTGACCTCACTCTGCTTTCATTTAACTACGGGGCTTTCACCCTCTATGGCGCGGCTTTCCAGCCGACCTCGAATCTGAAAACAGATATTCCGTCCCACATCTCTTGGGCATTGCTGCCAAAGATTCAGTACGCTCTTTTCGGCTTTCAGTCGCCCTTACTAACCGAATCCCAGTTGGTCTCTTTTCCACCCGTTACTAGAATGTTTTAATTCTCGGGGTGTTTGTATCATTTGTGCAACTTGCGTTGCACAATTTTGCAACGCTTGCGCGTTGCAAATCTCAATACACCGCCCTACCTCCGGATCAAAGGATGCCTGCGCCTACCCGGAGAATTTCGCTGCTTGCCGCGGGGCCTTGTGATACTTGAGCCAAGCCATCCACTGAATGGTATAACATGCATATACTTATTTGAACTCTTTGAGTATCAGTCGCTCTCTTCGTACTCGTGAAATCCGTAAGCGCTCCAACGTCTTCATGGATGAATCCAACGTTCTCAACGCACATACGCAAGTTTGGCCTTCTAACATCAGAAAGCCTGCGCTTCCCCAAATAGGAGAACACGCCTCATAATGAACTTATGAGCATGAAATGAAATTTCTTTTCCAACCAAGCGCAGAGAAATAGCGACCTAAATGGTCTTCCTCGCTCGCCGATAAAACAGCGGTGGAGGTGTTTAGAGGTTGAAAAGTTTCCTGAATTCATCGCAGGCAAGCAGCGCTTCCTGCTAATGTCGCCCTCTGACGCGAGCGAATTACCTTTCTTAACATCACGGCCTCTGCCCATGCACCTATAATTAGCATGGCCCGTGCGGGCTTATATACGCAGGAAGGAGTTTATAAGGGTTGTGGAATGTTAACTAGAAAACTACTGCCACCTACTGATCCTTATTGAGAACGTTGCTTATGTAATTCCGTATTTCTAAAAAGATCTCCCCGACTCCTTGGTTAGGTTTTTTACTATACATGGAATAAAACTGCCCTGCCTTGCCGGTCTTCTCATGGAAAGTTTCAGAATAGCCTGGAACATAGTGAAACGTGTGGCTCTTGGAAAGATCTTCTCCCTCGCTTGAAATCCCTAAATAGAAAAAAAATTGGCATGTTGATGAGCTGTCTTGTTTTTTTACTTCTTCAAACGTTAGGTTCTTTGAATTTTCATCAAAATGAGGGAGGTTAATGAGCTTGTTGAATAGTTTTTTCTGAAGATCTCTGTGCCCACCACTTTTTATTTTCTTGGAAAAGGAATCCACTAGAGGTTTGTCCAATGAAAACGTTTCTTTGAAAATAAAGTCTGCTGATCTTTCACCTGTTTTTCGCTCATTGAATGCTAACTTTCCAGAACAATAGACACCCACTTCGGGCCTAGGTTTGTAAACTTTCATTTCTCCTACCCCGCTATTCTCCTGTTCCAAGTGGTATATAATGGTTGCCGTCGGCTGTTTTTTATCAACCACCATGCTTTTTATAGTTTTTTACCATATTAATAATGGTGTTTTACCATGAATTTGACTATAAAATTTAGTGGGCACGTCGCAGATGTGATAAACAAGCTGGTGGAAAAAGGAGTAGTTGCAACCAAAACTGAAGCTTTAAGGCTCGGAATTTTGGAGCTTGAGAAAAAGTACCTCTCAGGAGAGCAAATGGGGCTTCCAAAAAGGCCGGAAAAAGAAAGGGCAACTGAAATACTTTAGGCAAGCCCCAAGATTAGCCTTATAAATACAATGCCACTAAACCTGTCTTGCTCTTTTTACAAGAGCCGATGAGCCCGAAAGGGCGAGGTGATGATAATGGCAAAAAGCTATGTGAAGTTTGAGACTCCGAAAGATGTCAGGTCAAAAGCCTTGGAGGCAATAACTGTTGCAACTGACACTGGCAGGATAAGAAAGGGTTCAAATGAGACCACAAAGGCCATTGAGTCTGGCAATGCAGCATTGGTTGTAATTGCAGAGGATGTTGACCCTGAAGAAGTGGTTTTGCACCTTCCAATGATTTGCACTGAGAAAAATATCCCATATTGTTATGTTGGCACAAAAAAGGAGCTTGGTGCATCTGCAGGCCTTGGGGTTCCATGCGCAGCAATTGCAATTGAAAAGCCGGGTAATGCTGCTGAAATCGTAAAGAGCATTGCAGAAAAGGTAGGAAAGCTTGTTCCAAAGCCTGAGGTCAAAAAAGAGGAAGCCCCTGTTGAGAAAAAGGAAGAAAAAAAGGAGCCTGAGAAAAAGAAAAAGCCAAAAAAGGAGAGAAAGCCTCGCGCAAAAAAGGGAAAAAAGGCCCATGCAAAAAAACCCGCTGAAAAGAAAGGTAACAAGCCAAAAGAAGAGGCAAAGCCTGACGAAACAAAGAAGTAGGTGCTTAAATGGCTATAAGGGACCCAATACCTGTGCAAGTCGTGGAAGTGATTGTGAAAACTGGCATCCATGGCGAAGTATACCAGATAATGTGCAAAGTGCTTGACGGAAAAGACAAAGGAAGGGTAATAAGGCGAAATGCAAAAGGCCCTGTCAAAAAAGGAGACATAATGATGCTCCTTGAGACTGAGAGGGAAGCAAAGGAGATAAAGGCAAAGTAAGGTGAAGCTATGTTTTGTTCTTTTTGCAACAAGGAAATTCTCAAAGGAACAGGAGAAACCTATGTGCTCAAAGACGGGACTGCACTGAACTTCTGCTCTTCAAAATGCAAGTCAAACCGAGTAAAGCTAAAAAGAGAGGGCAGGCTGCACAAGTGGACAAGCAAGGAAGAGGTGCTTTCAACTGAAAAGAAGGCACCTGAGAAAAAAGAGTCTGCACTTGCAAAGGAGATAGAGGAAAAGCTTGCTGCAAAGGCTGCTGCAAAAGGCAGCACAGGAAAGAAGAAGTGATTTTGTGCAAAGGACCCTGATAATCCTAAAGCCTGACTGCATGAAAAATGGGTTGTGCGGCACTGTTTTGCAAAGGCTTGAAAATGCTGGGCTGACAATTGTGGCTGCAAAAATGGTTAAGCTCACCCCAGAAATACTTGATGAGCATTATTCTCATCTTAAGCAAAAGCCTTTTTTCCCATCGCTTGTTGAGTTTATGATGTCCTCTCCAGTAATAATGGCTATACTTGAAGGGGAGAATGCTGTTGAAAAAGTAAGAAAGCTGTGCGGCATTACTGATTCAACAAAGGCAGGGAAAGGAACAATAAGGGGAGATTTTGGAAAGTCAGTGCAAAGCAACATAATACATGCTTCTGATTCTGGTGAAACCGCTGAAAAGGAGATAGATCGGTTTTTCAAGGCTGATGAGATTTTCTCTTACAAAAGGGAAAAATAAAAAGAAAAAAAGAAGTTATTCCTCCTTTTTCCTGCTCGAGGCAATAAAGTATGCGATTATCACCACTATCAGGAATGCAACCACATACAAGTACCAGGGAAGGCCTTGGTCCTCTTGCTCAGCAACAACTATTGGCTCCTGCTTTTCCTCTTCTTCTTGTACTTCAGGAACCTCTTGCACTGGCTCTGCCTCTAACTCCTCTTGTGGCAGGATTTCAGCAAGCTCTATTGTAATGTTCTTGGTTACATTCAAGGTTGCTGGAGTGCATGCAGGAACACTGAATGGGGCTGTTTGCTGGTCAGTGCCAACAGTTGCCCGCAGCTCATAGTCGCCTGCCTTGTCGGGGGTAAAGCTCAGCTCTTGGTTGCTTGTTGCCTCCTCTGACAATACTTTTTCAGAAGGAGTAATGTCTGTGTAATAGACTTCTGCAAGAACTGTTGCACCTGCCTCAAATATGGTTATTGCAATTGTGCCTGGCTGGCCTGCGCAAGTAAAGCTCAAGGTTGAGGAAGAAGCAAATGATGCGCCTCCGCTGTTTGAGCCGCCTCCTGAGCTTGTGCCGTCACCGCCTGAGCCTCCGCCGCCGCCCCCGCCTCCAGAGGAAGTTACTGTAACAGGAGCTGAGCATGAGAACGCTTCTCCCTCTGGGTCGTTTCCTTGTGCAATTATTACTCCTGTTCCTGTATCTGGGCCTGAGGAAAACAAAGCTGATGAAACTGTTGGGTCTGGAGTAATCGTGCCAATTGATGTTGACCATTCCATTTCAGGGCATTCAACTTCCTCGCCTGAAGAATCAAGGCAGGTTGCCTCAAATGTGTGCTGTTGGTTCACCTCTATTGTAAGAGATTTTGGGTCAAGGCTGCAGGACATTGTGCTTGTTTGTGGCTCTGACATAACTATTACTGATGAAGAGCAAGAGAATACTTCTCCGCTAACGTCATTTCCCTGTGCTGTTATTACCCCTGTTCCTGGTTCAGAGCCAGAAGAAAATATTGCTGAGTTAGCTGTTGGGTCTGGAGTAATTGTTCCTATTGTTGAAGACCAATCCATTTCAGGGCATTCAGACACTTCGCCTGCTGAGTCAAAGCATGTTGCCTCAAATGTGTGCTGTTGGTTTATTGCTATTGTAAGGGATGATGGTGAAAGCTCGCAGTGCATTGAATAGTTTTGAAGAGGCTGTGAGGTCACTTCAACTGGAGAAGAGCAAGAGACAAGGTTTCCGCTGATTGTTTCTCCTTGTGCTGTAACTGAGCCTGTTCCTGGTTCAGAGCCTGAGGAAAACAAAGCTGATGAGACTGTTGGGTCTGGGTTTGGTGTTATGCTTCCTATTGTTGAAGACCAGGACATTGCTGGGCAGTCAACTACCTCGCCTGAGGCATCTGAGCAACTTGCTTCAAATGTCTCTTGCTGGTTTGTACCTATTGTGAGTGAAGGTGGCGAAAGCTCGCAATCTATTGCAGCTCCTGTTCCTGCGGTTTCAATAACCTCAACAGGCACAGCGCATGAATATATGTTTCCTGCTGGGTCTTGCGGCTCTGCTGTTATTACCCCTGTTCCTGGCTCTGGACCAGATGAAAATACAACTGTTGAAACTGTTGGGTCTGGGTTTGGCGTTATGCTGCCAATTGTTGAAGTCCAGTCAATTTGCGGGCAGTCAACTAGTTCACCTGCGCTTGAGCATGACACTTCAAGCTGCTGGGTTCCGCCAACTGCAACAGAAACAGAGCTTGGAGAAATCATGCATGCATCTGCTGCAAAGCAGGCAGAAAAAAAAGCAATTATAGCAAACAAGGTCAAAAAGCCTTTCATAAAACCACCTGATTGTTTTTTGCCTGGACCTGGTTTATAATACTCCCTGCTAAGAAGGGAAAAAAGAAAAAAAGAGGGCTATTCTTCCTTTTTCTTTGCAAATATGAAAGTGTATATCAGGAAGGCAAGCACTATCCCAAAGAGCACTATTAACAGGAGCGAGAATGACAGGTCAAGCCCCATAAGCCCAAACAATGATGCAACAAGGTCTGAGCCTTGCTCCTGCTCCTGGCCTGCTGAAGCAATTTTTGGAGCCCTGAAGCTTTCAATCATCTGCTCAGTCAATGGCCTTGCAAAGCTGTATGCAAATTCAATTTCATCCCCTGTTTTGATGGACTTGATGCCCCATTCAAACCCTACTTCTGGCTCAGAGTAAACTTTTGCTGGGCTGTCCTCAAATGATATCATGTTGCTTTTGCTTACAACTGAGCTTGGAATTCCATCAACAATTGTTCCCTGGTCAAGCAAGTTGCCTTTGTGCTTGTAAAAGAGCTTAACATTGCTTTCATAGTCTTCAACAAGCCCGTCAGTGATTTTATATACTGTGAATTTCCTGGTAAACCCGCCAAGGTAATCAACTGTTTTTGAGAGCACAAGCTCTTTGACAGGCTCAAGCCTTATTGTCACGTTTTGGGTAATGTTAAGTGTCTCAGGTGTGCAAAGAGGAACATAGAAATATGCATTTGTCTGGTCAACTCCGAGCGAAACCCTTATTTCATACTCCCCTTGGTCTTCTGGAGTGAAAGAAAGGGTTGTTGTTGTGTCTATTGTTTCTGAGAAAACCTGCTTGTTTATTCCATTAATATAATATATTTCAACTGTTGCGCTTGGTGCAGATGATTCATAATATGTTACTGAAACAGTCCCCGGCTCACCTGCGCATGTGACTGATGCTGTTGTGGATGTCCTGAAAGAGCCGCCCCCATTGTTTGAGCCGCTTCCCCTGCTGCCTCCACCGTTTGGAGGTGATGGAGAGCTTGAAACCGATACTTGTGCAGTGCCAGAAATCTCTGCAACTCCGCCAATGTATGTGCCAGTGACTGTTGTTGTTCCAACTCCTACTGCTGTGAAAAGCCCGTTTTCGTCAATTGTGCCAACAGTATTGCTTACTGACCATTCAACCTCTGAGTTTTCCAAATTCCTGATGAAATTGCCGTTTTCATCATATGCTTTTGCAACAAACTGCTGTGTTTGCCCTGTATAAAGCAAAGCAGATGCTGGGTCAAGCTCAACTTCTGCAATTTGGCCAACTGCCCCTGTAACTGTTACTGGTGCTGTGCATGAGAATACTTCTCCGCTAACGTCGTTTCCCTGTGCTGTAACTGAGCCTGTTCCAGTGCTTGGTCCTGAGGAAAACAAAGCTGTTGATGGTGATTGGGACTGTATGCTGCCAATTGTTGAAGACCAATCCATTTCAGGGCATTCAGACACTTCGCCTGAAGAGTCAAAGCATGTTGCCTCAAATGTGTGCTGTTGGTTTATTGCTATTGTAAGGGATGATGGTGAAAGCTCGCAGTGCATTGAATAGTTTTGAAGAGGCTGTGAGGTCACTTCAACTGGAGAAGAGCAAGAGAATACTTCTCCGCTAACGTCGTTTCCCTGTGCTGTAACTGAGCCTGTTCCAG
>CAZOMB010000006.1:0-51242 GCA_964581105.1 Microcaldota archaeon | reverse complement strand
TTGAGAGGTTTGTTGAGTTAGTTGTGTTAGCTGTTTGGTTTGAGAGGTTCTGGGATTGGTTTGTGGATGTGTTTGATGTTTGGTTTGTCAGGTTTGTGAGATTTGTTGTGTTCAGGGAAAAGTTCTGCGTTGTGTTCAGGGAAAGGTTGGCATCAAAAGGTGTGCAGTTTGTGGAGTTTTCATTGCATATGGGTGGGCCTGTTGCAGAGGGAAAAAGAAGCAGTAATATTGCAAATAATAGGTAAATTCTCACTTAACCCACACCTCTGAAAAACGGCTCAGGCAAAGTATATAAAGGATTTGCAGGCGTGTGTTTGAAAGGCATTGTGGGAGCCTGTGCTGGAGAATAAACTGTTGTGGGGCATCATTGCAAACAATTAAAAAGCACAAAAGAGAAGCATGTTTCAGAGGTGAGGAGCATGAAGATATGCACTCCAGGAAAGGAATTTGTATTCAAGATGCCAGACGGAAGGATTGTTGGAAAGGCAAAGAGCCTCAGAGACCTTGCTAATTTGATAAAAACAGCACCCCTTGACTCAGTCTTGTTCCATGCAAAAGGAGCCCATTTTGGCCCTTGGCTGAAAATGTTGAAGGAAAACAAGGTGGTAAGAAAGCTTCGCTCTCTTAGGATAAACCCAAAGACAATTAGGGTTGCTTTGCTTAGGGCAATGAAGCGCTAGGCTTTTGCTTTTTATCCTTTTTTGCAATAATACTGGTTCTATGGCAAAAAACCCTTCATTCAAAAGGAAAATCCACTCTACTTCTGTAAGGGAGGCAGAGCTTGGCAGAATAAAGGGCTTTAGGATAAGCCCGAAAATGACTGCAAGCCAGCTGGTAGAGGCTTATTCTTCTATTGGCTTTCAGGCAAGCCATTTGGGCCACGCCGCAAGGGTTGTTCAAAGGATGCAAAAGTCTGGGGCAGCCATTTTCCTTTCCTTTACCTCGAACATGGTTTCATCAGGCTTAAGGGAAATAATTGCCCAGCTTTGCGAAAAAAAGCTGGTTGACTGCATAGTTACCTCAACTGGGTCAATTGAGGAGGACATTATGAAATGCTCATCAAGCTTTTCATTGGGAAGCTTTTCAGCAGATGATGTTGAGCTGAAAAAGAATGGGATGAACAGGATTGGAAATGTGCTGGTAAAGGATGAAACATATGCAGCATTTGAAAAGTTCCACCTCTCATTCATGGAAAAAATGTACCACAAGCACAAGGGAATAATGTGCATGAGCCAGTATGTAAAAGAGCTTGGCAGAACAATAAATGACAAAAAATCTTTTGTTTACTGGTGCTCAAAAAACAACATACCAGTGTTTTTGCCAGGCCCTCTTGACGGGGCAATGGGAGACCACTTTTACTTTTTCAACAAGCAGCATTACAAGCAGCCTTTTGCAATTGACGCTGCAAGGGAAATCGGCGACTTTTACGAGATAATGCTTGGAGCTGACAGGACTGGCGGGATAATACTTGGAGGGGGGATTGCAAAGCACCATTTGATTGGAGCAGCAATCCTAAGAAACGGGCTTGATTTTGCTGTTTACCTTTCAACAGGCACTGAGTATGACGGCTCATTGTCAGGGGCAAGGCCAAAAGAGGCAGTGAGCTGGAACAAGCTGAAAAAAGAGTCAAACTCTGCTTTTGTTGAAGGGGATGCAACAATCACCTTCCCTTTGCTTGCCTGTGTCATGAGCCAGAACAGGAGCACTGGCACCAAGCTTGTGAAGAGTATATAAACCCCTCAGCAGAAAATTTGCTTCCATGGTTGACCTTGTCTTTTGCTCTCATTACCCTTTTTCAAAAGCTGCAAAGCAATTTGTGAAAAAAAGCGGAATAGGGATATCCTCAGAGCTGATTGAAAAGGCGGAAAACAGGGTAAAGGACGCCATTTTAAAGGGCAGGATAAAAAAAGTGGCTGACCTTGACTCAGCAAGAAAGGACGAGCTTGCCTCATATGCCTGCGCAAGGATGGTTGTTTCATGCGCAGACAACCGTTATTTGATAAACAGGTATGCTGTTGCAGAGGCAAAAAGGGCTGGCGAATACCTTTCAAGCGACAATGCAATAAACCCGGGGTATATTGATGAGGTTGCCTCTGAGTTTTCCCTTGAATTTGAAAAGCAGGGAAAAAATTACCTGGTGGCACTTGCCAAATACTTGGAGTATACCCCGCGCTCAATGGACTATAAATTGACAAACAGGGAAGTTTCCAAGGGAAAAGTGAAAGTCACAAAGCATGAAAGAACCAGGATGCTGGAGGAAGCAGTGAAAAAAAGCATTGAAAAAAGCCTCCCAATAAGGGCTGAATTCCCAAAAGAAATAAAGGCAGCAGGAAAACGGGCGCTGATGCTTCTTCCAAAGCTTGAGCTTGCAACACTAAAAGTAGGGCAGGAAAATTACCCGCCATGCATAAAGAGGCTGATTGAGGATTTGGCAATGAATGTCAATGTGCCCCACACTGCAAGGGTTGCTCTTGCAATTTATCTTGTGAATGCAGGCGCGCCCCCTGAAAGGATTGTGGACTATTTTAGGGCTGCCCCTGACTTTTCTGAGAAAACTACAAGGTACCAGGTTGAGCACATAACAAAGAAAAAGTACAGGATGGCATCATGCTCAACAATGGACAGCTATGGCATATGCGTTGCTGAGTGCAGGTGCAATACCCCTTTGCGCTTCAGGGATTCTGTGCATGGCGCAAGGCTGAGAAGGCTTGAGGCAGGCAAAAAGCATTAGGTGTAACTATGAGGCTGGCAGGAAATGAGGAAAAATTCCTGAGAAAAAAGTTCTCAGATTACTACAAGGACTGCAAGGTTTCTGCCGCAGACATTGGAAAAAGGGAAGTTGGGTTTGGCGGCTGGGAAAAGAAAATAGAATTCAGGCACATAGGGATAAGGGATGAGGCAGAGCTTAGGGCAAAGCTTGTCAATGAGGCGCCTTTGTATATCTCGCATTCTGTTGCCTATTATGAGTTTCCTGCAGCAAGGCCAATGCTCAGGAAAAACTGGCAGGGCGCAGACCTGGTATTTGACCTTGATGCTGAAGCACATTCATGCAAAAAGTTCACGTGCGAAGCATGCCTTGAAAAGGTAAAGGATGACGCAATAAAGCTTATTGAGGACTTTTTGCTTTCTGACTTTGGGCTTTCAAAAAATGAAATATCAATAAACTTCTCAGGAAGCAGGGGATATCATGTTCATGTGAAGTCAGGCTCTGTCATGCAGCTTGGAAGGGAAGCAAGAAGGGAGATAGCTGACTATGTTACAGGCACAGGCCTTGTTTTTGGCAGGCTTTTTTGGAAAGATGGGAAAAAGCTTTTTGGCCCGTCCCCATCACAAGGCGGGTTTGGAGGAAAGTTTGCCAGGGCATTTGTTGCGCTTCTTGAGGATGATGAGTTTGCCATATCCATCTCAAGAAAGCTCAAAAAGCCAGAAGAAAGGAAAAGGCTTGTTTTGGCAATAAAAAACGGCAATTGGGACAATATTGGGATTGCTGCAAGGGAAAGAAAGCTTGAGGAAAAATTTGAGTCAATGAGGCTTACAATGGCAGGGAGGATAGATGCAAATGTCACTGCTGATACTAGCAAGCTTATCAGGATGCCCAATACTTTGCATGGGGGAAGCGGTTTTGCAGCAAAAAAAATAGACAGGCTTGGAAGGTTTGAGCCAATGAAGCATGCAACTGCATTTGGGGAGGAGGAAGTGAAAGTAAAGGCAACTGAGCAAGTCCCTTGCTTGTGCATAAAGGACTTTTCATTCGGGCCTCTTGACAAAGGCACTGTAATTTTGCTTCCAATGCACTCTGCAGTATACTTGCTTTGCAAAAAGGCCGCTGTCCTGGCTTGATTGGGTTTTTTATACCTTTAGAAGTGGAAAGAAAGGGGGAGGAAAATGGCTGAAGAGCTTACTTACAAGCGCCTGCGCGATTTGTCAAGGGAGGAAAAGTCCCAGCCTAGCCTGGCGCAGCTTCCTGAAGACTTTTATGAAAATGCAGGAAAATTCCTTTCCTCAAAATTCTCTGAAATGCAGTCAAACCGCTCTGTTCTCCAGATGAGGGAATTTGAGAATGCAGCTGCAACAATAAAGGAGCTTGCCCTCATAAGGCAGCAAAAAATCCTGTTCAGGGCAATAAGAAGCAGCGGAGTGCATGGAAAAACTGATGACATGACAAGGGAGGAGCACAGGGTTTATGACAGGTTCTGCAGCATCATAGATGAGGAGACAGAAAAGCTTGAGTCAATGCTTTCAAACTTTGAGGCTTCAAGGAAAAACCTGGAAAAGAATGAAGCTGTTGTGGAGAAAACAACTGCAAAGCAGGAGCACAGCAGGCTTAAAAAGGTGAGATTTGTAAAAGACGTCCCTGCTTACAAGGGAGTGAATGATGAGGTATTTGGGCCCTTTAAGCCAGGCCAGGAGCACAAACTGCCAACAAGCGAGGCAGACTGGCTTTTAAAGGGAAAGCTTGCCCAACCCCTTGAATAATGCTCAATGGTGATTTTGATATGAAACACCCAAAGAACATCAACGCTTACTGCCCAAAGTGCAGAAAGCACACCAGCCACAAGGCAAAGCTTGCTTCAAAGGGAAAGGCGCGCTCAATGGCACTTGGCAACAGGAGGCACAACAGAAAGCTGATGGGCCATGGGGGAAAAAGGGCTGGCAAAGTTCCTGTCAGAAAGCAGGGCCAGCGCCAAAAGATTATGCTTACATGCTCTGTCTGCAAGAAAAAGCATGAAAGGGTTGTTGGCTCAAGGACAAAGAAGAGGCTGGAGTTTTCAGCTTAAGAGGTTTTGATATGAGCAAGTTCCTAAGGGTAAAATGTGCATGTGGAAATGAGCAGAACGTATTTGGAAATGCTGCCAAGGAAATAAAGTGCCTTGTTTGCGGCGCAGTCATAGCAAACTCCACAGGCTCAAGGGTAAATGTGGCCCAAGGAGCAAAAGTGATACGGGTATTGTAATGATACAAATGCCTGAGAGGGACGAGCTTGTCCTTGCAACTGTAAGGAAAATAATGCCTTATGGTGCATTCTGCACTCTTGACGAATATCAGGGCAGGGAAGCATTCATACATATATCAGAGGTTGCCCCCCGCTGGATAAAGAACATACACGAGTTTTTGCATGAGGGGCAAAAGCTGGTCGCAAAAGTCCATAACCTTATACCTGAAAAAAACCAGATAGACCTTTCATTAAAAAGGGTAACTGAAAGCGAAAAAAAGCTCAAAATAGAGGACAGCAGAAGGGAAAGAAGGGCTGAAAAGCTGTTTGAGGTTTCATTAAAAATAGCAAAATCAACAAAAAACGAGCAGCTTGAGGCAAGGGCAGTGCTAACTGAAAAATATGGCAGCCTGATTGACGCGATTGAGGCGCTTTCTGAAAAGGGAGAGCAGGCTTTGGAAGGCATTAAGATTGAAAAGGGGTTGGGAAAGGCGCTTTTGGAGGTTGCAGCAAAAAATATCAAAAAAACAAAGGCAGAGGTCAATGGGATAATCAGCCTTACCTCATATTCTGCAGACGGTGTAGGAGCAATACAGAAAATTGTATCATCTGCAAAAACCAGGCAAAAGGCAAAAATGGACATCCTTTACCTTGGGGCACCAAAATACCAGGTAAGGGTTATTGCTGATGACTTTAAAACAGCTGAAAAGGCGCTTGATGAAACAGCTGAAGCAATGCTTGAGTCAGCAAAAAAGCTCAAGGCAGACGCAGAATTTTCAAAAATTGAGAACTGAGGCTTTGTGATGAGAGCAATGAGGTATTGTGCTGTGTGCAACAAGTATACGCTTGACAGGCAGCACTGCGGAAAAGAGACAAAAAGCCCTCACCCCCCAAAATTCTCAATACAGGACAAATATGCAAAATACAGGAGAATTGATTATGAGAGAGACCCAGATAATTGAAATTGAAAAGACAAGGATGAAAAGCCCTATTCTCATTGAGGGCCTGCCAGGAATAGGCCTTGTTGGCAAGATTGCTGCAATGCACCTTATTGGCGAGCTTTCTGCAAAAAAAGTGGCAGACCTTTATTCGCCCCATTTTCCCCACCAGGTGCTCATGCAAAAGAATGGAGTAATGAGGATGATAAAAAACAGGTTTTACCATGTTAAAGGGAAAAAGAATGACCTTCTTATTCTTGTTGGAGATGTGCAGGCAGTGACCTCTGAGGCCCAGTATGAGGTAACAGGAAAAATGCTGGACTATTGCCAGAAAAAGGGAGTAAAGCTCATAATAACACTTGGAGGCTATGGCACAGGAAAGGTGCATGCAAAGCCCAGAGTATTTGGCATAGTAAGCAACAAGCCAATGGCAGAAAAATACAAGAAATATGGCATAAGGTTCGGCGAAAGCCGCGGGTCAATAATAGGCGCAGCCGGGCTTCTTATTGGAATGGGAAAGATAAGGAAAATGCCAGGGCTTTGCATTATGGGAGAAACGCATGGCGGGTTTGTCGACCCAAAATCAGCGCAAAGCATATTGGAGGTCCTTTGTCAAATCATTGGAATTAAAGTTGATGTGAAAAAGCTTGACAAAAGGGCAAAAGAATCAGAAATTTTCGCAAAAAAGATGGAAAAAGAGGCAATAGCTGCAGGAAAGCTTGGCGGCGAGCCCCCAAAAAGGGACCTTTCTTACATAAGGTAATTCAGAATTTTATTTTTGTGCATAATGCTTTTTTCCCCAATAAAAGCGCTAGCAGCCTTTTTGGCTTTTTTGCATTCACAATATAGGCAGGCACCTTTGCCTTGATAATTTCCCTTATTTTTCCTGCCATGCCGCCAGTAACATCAGGAGAGCCTGCGCCTTTTATGTGCCTTTTTATCTTTGCAAAGTTTGTCTTTGTTATCTTTTTCACAAGCTTTCCTTTCACAAGAATGCCGTCAACGTTTGTTGCAAGAATTATTCTTTTTGCCTTTTTCCCTAAGTAGGAAACTATTTGGTCGCCTGAGCACACTGAAAAGCCCAATTTTTCATCTGGCACCATGTCACCGTGCAAAACAGGCAATACTCCTTTTTTAAGTGAAGAAAAAATCGGCTTAGTATTGAATTTTTTTATCCTTTTCATTGAAGAGGAAACAAGCCTGTTTGGTGAAAGGGAAATTGCTTTTACCCCTTTTTTCTTAAGCTGTTTTACCACAAGCGATGAGAGCTTTTTGCAGGCAGCATGCGTTTTCAGGGCAGCAGACTTTTCCCTCTTGTTTTTTGCCCCTTTTCCTATCTTGTACTTGAGAACCAGCGCATGGCCAAAGGAGCCTGCCCCATGGACTATTACAAGGTCGCGCTTTCCCTTTTTCCATGCGCATGCAACTGCCTGTGCAAGCGAAGCTATTGCTTTGCTATTCGCATTTTTCCAGCCAGACTTTTTTGTTATGGCACTTCCGCCGAGTTTTATTATCTGCATGCCCTCACTTTGCCCTAGCCGAATTAAAACTCTTGCCTTTGTCGCCAGCCGAACCTGTGCCATGCTGTTTAAAAGCACTTTGGCACAGAAAATGCAACTTATGGAAGAGATGAGATTATGTATGGACAACGCAATGTTTCAAAAAACAAGACCCCACGCCAGCTTTTGAATCTGCTGAAGGGCATGTGCATTCCAGACAAAGGCAAGTGGATGCTTGGAGATGTTGGCGGAACTGTAAATATAATTAAGAGAGCAGATGGGGCCAGAACTGAACGTGGAGAAAAAATAGGAACCATCCATATGGTCATTCCGCTCTTCAACCTTTGGAAGAATGATGGCTATTTGGAGAAAGTCCTGTTTATCGTTAATGGTGCTGTGGAGGCAGGCCTTACCCCAATATATTGCAAGCGCGGCATGAAAGGAACTGGTGATTCCCCAAATCATTCAGTTTACTTGATAGAGGAATCTGCAACAAGCAAATATATTGACAACTATTACGATATAGTCCCTGAGAAGACTGGAAAAAAGCAGAAATAGCAAAGCCTATTTAAAACCATAGATGAGAATTTTTCCCATGCGGATTTTGGTTGCAATAACAGGAGCCTCAGGAATAGGTTATGGCACAAGGCTTGTAAAGTCTCTCAAAAAGACAAAGCAAGAAACATATACAGTAATAAGCAAGGGGGCTTTTCTGGTTGCCAAAGAGGAAAAGGCAACTCTTCCAAAGCCTGATTTTGAGGAAAACAATTTGGCTGCTCCTTTTGCTTCTGGCTCGCATAAATTTGATGCAATGGTAATTTGCCCCTGCTCCCTGAAAACTTTAGGGGAAATAGCAAATGGGGTTGGCAATACTTTGATTAGCAGGGCTGCAGAAGTTGCTTTAAAGGAGAGGAGAAAGCTTGTGCTAGTTGTCAGGGAGACTCCTTTTTCCTTAATAGCAATTGAAAATATGCGGCTTGTTACGCTTGCAGGGGGAGTTATAATGCCTGCTTGCCCTGGTTTTTATCATAAGCCAAAAAAAGTTGAGGATTTAATGGATTTTGTTGTTGGAAAAGTGCTTGACCAGCTGGAAATACAGCACAAATTGTTCAAGAGGTGGAAGCAATGAAGTCATTTCGTGATTTTCTTGTTGAGCTTAAGGCAAAAAATATGCTGATTGAGCTCCAAAAACAAGCCTCGCTTCAGCTTGAGCTTGCCTCAGTTGCAAAAGAGCTTGATGGAAATGCTATCCAAACCAGCAAGATAAAGGAATTGCCAGGCACCAGGGTTGCTGCTAATGTATTTTGCACAAGGGAATTGATATGTGGGTATTTTGGAATAAAGAGAAATGAGCTTGTGCCAAAGCTTATTGACGCAATACAAAATCCAACAGCCCCGAAAAAAGCGCACAATGCCCCTGTTCTTGAAGTGACTGAAAAAGAAGTAGACTTAAGCAAGCTTCCAATCCCTTTTCATGCGCCAAAAGACGGGGGCGAATATTTGTCATCAGCAGTTGTAATTGCAAATGACAAGGAATTTGGGAGAAACTGCTCATTTCACAGGATGATGGTCATTGGCAAGGATAAAGTGTCTATGAGGATTTTGCACAGGCATTTGGATGAGTACATAAAAAGGGCAGGAGGAGATTTGCCTGTTGCAGTTGTAGTCGGGGTTTCTGCAAATGTCCTTTTGGCAGGAGCAACCTCAATTGAGATTGGCAAGGATGAGCTTCAAATAGCAAATTCCTTAATGCCCCTTAATACAGTAAAGCTTGGCAATGGAATAGAGGTACCTGCAGATGCTGAATATTCATTTGAGGGGATAATAACAAATGAACAGGCTGATGAGGGCCCATTTGTTGACTTGACAGGCACTTATGACATTAAAAGAAAGCAAAGAGTAATGAAAATAACAAAAGTGCATCACAGAAAAAACCCGATATGGCATTTGCTTGTGCCAGGGGGGCTTGAGCACAAAATGCTCATGGGAATGCCGCGCGAGCCAACCATTTACAGAGAAGTGAACAAAGTAGCAAAATGCACAGGGGTAAACATTACTTCTGGGGGCTGCTCATGGCTGCATGCAGTTGTTGGAATAAAAAAACAAAAGCAAGATGATGGAAAAAAGGCAATTGAAGCTGCTTTTGCTGGCCACAAGTCCCTTAAAAGAGTAATAGTTGTTGATAATGACATTGACATTTATGACCCTGATTCTGTTGAATGGGCTCTTGCAACCCGCTTCCAGGCAGATAAATGCATGGTTTTGAAAAAAGGGGTAAAGGGCTCGTCATTAGACCCTTCTGCAGACCCCCATACATACAAAACAACCAAACTAGGGCTTGATGCAACAAAGCCACTAGGAAAATCAGGGGCATTTGACAAAGCACAATGGAAAAAAGTGAATGCCCAAAGCTACAGATGAGGTTTAAGAATGGAGCTTACAAACCAGGAGCAGGAACTTCTTAACGGGGAAAAAGGGCAAGCAACACAGAAGGCAATGCAAATACTTGTTGCCTTAGGAAAGATTTATGGGGCAGACAAGATGATCCGGGTTTCCTCTGTACAGGTTGCAGCAGTTTCCTACAAAACACTTGGGGATGCTGGCATTGAATACCTTGAAGAAATGGTCAAAGGAGGGGCAAAAGTACAAGTAAAAACATTTCTAAACCCTGCAGGGCTTGACAGGGACCAATGGAAGCAGATGAAATTCCCTGAAAAATTTGCAAAACGGTCTTTTGAAGCACTTGATTGCTACCAGAAAATGGGAATTGCAATGACATGCACATGTACTCCTTACTTGATCGGAATTCAGCCAAAAGTTGGGGAGCACATTGCATGGGCAGAAAGCTCAGCAGTGTCATTTGCAAATTCAGTGCTTGGAGCAAGGACAAACAGGGAAGGCGGGCCATCAGCACTTGCAGCAGCAATTTGCGGCGTTACGCCAAACTATGGGCTGCATTTGGATGAGAACAGGGCATCTGAAGTCACAGTAAAAGTGGAAACAGAAGTAAAAACCTCTGCTGGCTTTGGTGCATTAGGGGCATTTGTCGGAAACCAGGCAAAGCACAGGCACCCGTCATTTATTGGCATAAAAAACGCAAAACAAGACCAGCTAAAAGGATTGGGAGCTGCAATGGCAGCCTGGGGCTCTGTTGCACTTTATTATGTAAAAGGAATTACCCCAGAGTACATTGTTTCAGATTCTGCAGAGCAAATAACTGTTGAGAAAAACGAGTTAGAAGAAATGAAGGAAAAAATGGGTGTCAAGGAAAAGCCTGAATTGGTTACAATAGGATGCCCGCATGCCTCTTTTGAGGAAATAGAAGAAGTTGCAAACCTGGTAAAAGGAAAAAAGCTTGGTTGCAAGCTTTGGGTGTGCACTGCAAAAAAAACAAAGGAAAAGGCAAAACAGGCAGGCTTTGTCTCAATAATTGAAGAGGCTGGAGGAAAAGTCGTAGCAGACACTTGCATGGTTGTCTGCCCGTTAGAGGAAATGGGCTACAAAATAACTGGCTGCAATTCTGGAAAAGCAGCAAAATACCTTGCAAGCGCATGCAAGCAAAAAGTTGTCTATGGAAATATTGAGGACCTGGTATTCAAGTGATTAAATGGAAATTTCTGGAAGAAGCATATCAAAGGGAATTGCAAAAGGCCCAGTACTTCTCTCAAAAGATGAGATTTCGTTTTTCGGTGGAGTTGACCCAAAAACCGGCATTGTACAGGAAAAAGGACATGCACTTGAAGGAAAATGCATAGCAGGAACAGTGCTGGTATTTCCCAGGGGAAAAGGCTCAACTGTTGGCTCATACATAATGCTCCAGCTGAAAAAGAATGGCAAAGCGCCTGTGGCAATAATCAACATTGAGGCAGAGCCAATAATAGCAGTTGGAGCAATAATATCTGAGATACCAATGATTGATAAATTAGAAAAAGACCCCTATTCTGTGCTGAAAGACGAGGTGCTGGTAACAGTTGATGCTGACAAAGGAATTGTCAAAGCTTGAAAACTAATCAGAAGAAAATAACCCTTTTGCCTTGCTAAGGTCTATGCCTGCCTTTTCTTCAATATATTCAAGAAACCCAAGAGCGTTCAGCTCATATCTCACAGCATTCCTAAAACTTTCTGGCACTGCTTTTTCAAAAAAGGAAGTCACCATGTTTTTGAGGTCTGAAATGAACTCCTCATTTTTGAGTCCTGTTTCCATGTTCCAGAGCATAATCATCATAGCAGAGTAATCTCTTCCAAATTTTTCATACTGCTTATCAGTGAAGTAAAAGTACAGAAAGGAATCGCCCTCCCCATCAGAAAACACATTTTTTCTTGCTTCTGAGGCAAAATAGTGAAGCCCTGATTTATTGGCTAGAGGGTCAAGCAGTCTTATTGCTTCGTTTATTTTCAGTGCGACTGTTGTGAAATCACGCCATTTGTAGCCTTGGCATAAAGAAAGGGACTGAAAATCTGCAATTGAATGATAGTATAGAACTTGGCTTTTCTTCTCACCGCCGACCTCTTCCTCTAAGTCTCTAAGTAGATTACTAGCATCAAAAAATCTCTTCTCAGCATATTGATTCTTTCCACTCTTAAGAAGTAAATCGCCCTCAAGCAAAGCGCACTTAGCCAGTGCAAATCTACAATAAATTTTAGGCCAGTCATAGTCATGATAAAAAGCATAGGAAGAATTGAAAGCCTCTACGAATTTGTTCTTAGCAGCTCCATAGTTCCCTTCCTTAAGAAGTTCAGTCCCATTGTAATAATGTTCCTTAAACTTTTGGTTATCGTATTCTTTTGGAAACTCGAAAACTTTGCGGTTGACCAAGCTGTAGCTCTTGCGAGGTTTTTCCTTGCTTTTGTTGATTGGCATACTCCCACGTAAGTTTATCTGAGAACACACTTTTAAAAGAGTTGTCTACCAGGGGACTTTTTTCAGGCCAAATCTGTGTGCCAGCATATTGGCTGCAATATGTACAAAATAAGTGAGCACTGCCAAAAATATGACTGCCTCAAGGGTAAGCAGATGGGAGGCAACTGGATATGCAAATACAAAGGCAAACAAAAGGAACATGAGCTGGTCCATTACCCAGGATGGCTTTCCCTGCTTTATTCCCTGCCTTCTTTTTATGAAGCTGCCAACAAGGTCCCCAAGCATTGTGCCGGTCCCAAGCAAAAAGCCTGCAATTGCATATGTTTGAGCGCTTCCATATATGTCAAAAGAAGTCCCTGGCAAAAGCATTCCCTGTACTGCTCCTACCAGCGTTCCTGCAAAAATTCCTGCAAAAAATCCGCGCATTGTTTTCCCATCGCCAAACAATCTTCTTCCATCTTTCATTTTTCTGCCAAAATCAAGGGGTTTGCCGCCTCCTAGGACAACTGGGATTGAGTTTGCAAAATAAGAGGGAAGTATGAACAGGATTGCCCTGATGGCCACGAGTAAAAGGTCCATTGGTGTTTTTTCAGAACGTGAACTTTATTAACTTTCAAACAAAAGGCAAGAAAGGAGGGGGAAAATGAGAAGAAAAAGGAATTACCTTTATTTTGGGCTTGGCACGCTTTTCTTGATAGCAATCATAATACTGGTTGCCTATTCTGTGATTATCCCTATTGAGGGCTGCATAGGGGTTATTGAAATATCTGGCCCCATAGTAGCACAGGATATAGCCCCAACAGTATTTACAGACGAGATAATAGGCTCTGAAACAATTGCAAAGCAAATAGAGAATGCTGACAAAAATGAGGAAGTAAAGTCAGTGCTTGTGCTTATTGACTCGCCAGGCGGCTCTGTTGTTGCAAGCAGGGAGATTTACAATGCGCTTTATGCACTGGAAAAGCCCTCTGTTTCATATATACATGAGCATGCTGCTTCAGGCGGGTATTATGCTGCAGCAGCAACAGATTACATAGTGGCAAACCCTGACTCAATAACAGGAAGCATTGGTGCTCGGGCAACTTTTGCAGAAATGAGCGGGCTTTTTGAAAAAATAGGTCTTAATGAAACAGTAGTAAAGTCAGGTGAAATGAAAGATATTGGAAGCCCATCAAGGCCAATGACTCCTGAAGAGCTTGAAGTGATTGAAAGCATAGTAAACGAGATTTTCATTGAATTCAGGGATGCTGTTGAAAAGAACAGGGAAGGAAAGCTGGACGCAGAGCTTTTTGAGCAGGCGCTTGACGCAAGAATACTATCAGGAAGGCAGGCAAAAAAAATAGGCCTTGTCGATGAGCTTGGCAGCAAAAAGGATGCAATTCAAAAGGCTGCCCAGGTTGCAGGAATTGAAGCTGAAGAGCCAAAAATGTGCGAGCTTTCAACCACAAGCGGGCAAAAAGGCCTGTTGTCCCTTTCAGCAGATGCTTTGGAATTTCTGATGAGAAGCGCAACAGGCCCGCGCATTCTTTACCAGTGATAAAATGGCGAAGAAAAAGCCCTGTAAGACATGTTTGACCCTTATTGCAATTTTCCTTATTGTTGCAGCTGTGCTTATTGTTTTTTATTTTGCCCCAAAGCCCCTAATACAGGAGCCAGAAGAGAAAATAGAGGCTTTTCTTGAGGCCAGCTACCCAATTTTTGCTGGCCAGAAAATAACTGCAAAGGCATTTTCATCATGCGGCAATTTCTCGCTTTTTCTTGACGGCTCAAAAATAGGCGAGGGCCAGACAAGAGTGGAGGCAATTATAGAAGCTTTGCAAGGGACCCATATACTTGAGGCAAAAAACAGCAAATGCTCTGCAATGATTGAGTTTAAGGCGCTTGAAAAAGAGTGTGAAAAGGGTGAGAGGCAAAACTGTACTTCTGGCAATTGCCCAGGGGTTCAGGAGTGCTTTAATGGCATTTATGGAGCCTGCATATTGCCTGAGAAAATATGCGTTCCAGGGGAAAAGATAGGCTGCTCATTAGATGGGTGCAAATTCGGGTATTCAACATGCAATGACTGCGGAACAGGGTTTGGAAAATGCCTTGCAGCAGGAGGCTCATCCTGCCCAACCTGCAGTTAACTCCTAAACCAGCTTCTTTTTTGCAAACTGGTTTGGGTTTTTTATTTCATCTGGCTGCGAGAAAAACCCCTTGTATTGAACAAGAGGCTTAACTGCATGGATAAAAGAAACATCCCAGTCTAGGCCGAATTTACGTGCATCCCTCTCATCAGCCCATTTTTCTTCCTTGACAAAATATAGCATTAGCCCATTTTCTTTTGCATAGGCCTTTGCCAAAAGAGCATCATTGGTCCTAAATTCCCTAATCACATCTGCAAGCTTTACTGAATTCTCAAGGCCTGTGAAAGCTCCGCCATCCTCCAATGACCAAATCACTGTCTTTTTGTTTTTTTCAGAGTGAACATATGTGCTTTTATGGTTGATATCTTTTTTTGCATTAAAAGAAGGAAGATGCTGCTTAATCTTCATCTTTTTCACCTTACTTTTTCTTTTTTGTGCCGTGTGAGCCAAACCTCGTTTTCTTCCCCTTTTTTGGCTTTGCCCTCTTCTGGGGCTTGACAGGCCTTGGCCTGACTTTTGGCTTTACCTTTTTTGGCTTTTCCTGAAAAACGGCGGGCTCTTCTATTTCTGCTTGCTGCCTTCTTTGCTTTATCTTTTCCCTTATTTCCTCAAGCTCTGCAATTGTTTTTTCTATGTCTGGCTCTTCTTCTGCAACCTCTCCAGAGTCTCTTGCCTCTTGCTCAAGCTTTGCAATCTCTTTTTCCATGTCTTCCTCTGCTTTGGTTGTTTCATATGATTCTGGCTTTTTTGCAGGCACTGGCTCTTGCACAGGCTCTTTTTCAGGCTCTGGCTCTTTTTCCTCTTGCATGTGCTTTTTCCTGGTTTCAATTATTCCCCTTGTTGCTTCCCTTACTTTTTCGTCCTTTTTCTTCTCTTCTGAAAAAGAGAATTTTTGAGTGTAAATAGGCGCAGATGTTTGCTGGGGTTCCTCTGGCTCTGGCTCATATTCCTCTTCATCTTTTCTTGAGGTGAAAAAGCCATATACCAGAAGGGCAACCACTGCAACTGCAAATACTGCGACAAAAATTGGAAGCGCGCCGACTATTGCAGAAACAATTGACTCATCTGCTGCAGTTGCTGCAATATCAGGAATTTCTATTTCTGGGCTTGCTTGTGTAGATGCTACTCCTGAGAGGAGATACCCTTCAACTGAATAAGTATAATGCCCCTCTTTTCCTGCAAGAAGCGTGGCAACTCCTGCTGAGTCTGTTGTAACTGCCTGGCTTGTGCCGTCAGGGTAATTGACATAAACAACTGTGTTAGGTATGGGAATTCCTTGCTTTGACTTGAGAGAGATTTGCACCTTGTCTCCAACAGTTGCTGAGTCAGGGGTTGAAAGAACAAGGCTTGCAGGTGATGCTTTAACTGAAACATCTGGAATCCTTTGTGCTGCCCCTTCTGACATCCTTGCAGAAAATGAATATGAAACTGATTTTGCCTCGCCTGGGGAAAGGTCTCCGATTGCCCAGGCTGCTGTGCTTGTGTCATAAATTGACGGTGCGGGGTCAAACTCAAGCTGTGCGCCGCTTGGGATAGAAGAAAGGCTTTCGCTTATCTCTATTGCACTCCTGTCAATAGGCCCAATGTTTTGAGCTGTAAGGCTGACCTGGGTCAAAACACCAAAGTGCCCCCCTGTTTGAATTGCGCCTGTATTTGCGCATACATCGCTTACTCCCCCACTTATGCATTCTGAAGAGTCTTGTACAAGAACATATCTAGTTACCTTTAGCCAGTTGTCTGCAATATATTCAGCAGTATAGGTTGTTGCCGCAAAAACTGAGAATAACAAGAGTGCTATAAACCCAAATGCTGCTATTTTCATATATACCCCCCTCAAGACACTATACTTCTGGCTCGAACAGTATATAAATGTTTGTATTTTGTGGGTAAGTATGGAAACTGAACATGGCATTAGGAAACAGCGACTATTACTATGGGAAGGCGTATTCCGAGTTTCTTGGCAAGTTGAGGGGCACCAAATCTGACACCTACCTTAGTGACTTTGACTTCACAAAGCCTGCAGACTACTACTGAAGAGGCCCCCTTTCTCACACATTGTCCTTCGGGGGTCGCTTCATGCGCTTGGAAAGTAGCTTTTCCTTTTCCCTGCTTTTCCAGTAGAAATAGATGGCAAGCACTATGATAACAATCGGGAGCAGGATGCAGAAAAAAGAATTGAGCACCATGGCACAACCTATTATTTCTTTTCCACAACTATTGCGCTTCCTGTTGCGGAAACAAGTACTATGCCCTGGTAAACCTCTGAAGTTTCAATGTCCACTCCCACCACTGCATTTGCGCCGAGCTTTTTCGCCTTTTCCTTCATGCGCTCTATTGCCTCGAACCGCGCCTTTTCCATTTCAGAAGTGAAGGCAGACACCTCGCCGCCTGCCATGCTCTGAATGCCTGCGATGAACTTGCCTCCAATTCCCCTGGTTCTTGCGGTAAGCCCAGTCACCAGCCCGAAAATCTTGGATATTCTGTACCCGTCAGGAATAGGAGTGCTCATTACTAACATGTCTGCCATTATCATCACCGCTATAGATTTCACTTGGAAACCTTTTAAAAGTTCGTTTAATCCTGTTCCTTGTGCTCCCTAGGGGGCACCATGCAACCCTTGCTTCCCCCTAATGGTTCACCCCCTATCGACAACCTTAATCCTGTTCCTTGTGCTGGCCTCTTCTCCCATATATTTTCTTGTGCCTTGGCTTTCTGAAAAGCGGCTTTTTTTGCCTGCCAGGCTCTTTTTTCGAAGAAGCCATTTTTCTCTCAAACTCATCCCACTCAAAATTCACCTTAAGGCTTCTTGCTGTTTCAATGTCAATGAGTATGAATTTCTGCTCTTTTATCTGGAAGTTTTTTAGGAGAAGGCCCCTTGCAGCCTCAAGCCTCATTGTGTGTGCAAGAGAGCTTGTAACAAAAAAGCATATCTGCGCCCCTGACTTGTTAAGCTTGTCAAATGATGCCTTGAATTCACTGACATTGCCAAACTGCAGCTCAAATGCTGCTGCCTGCCCGTCTTTTCTCATGAAATAAAGCCAGCAAGGGCTTTGTGCCTCCAAATAGCCAAACTTGAATGCTATTGTAGAGTACTGCTCTGCAAGCGACTCAACCAGACTTTGACCTGGCTTTCTGACGCGCAGCACTTCATCAATGAATTCCATGCATACCTATTTGCTGCTAAAGTATAATTGCTTATCCAATGTGCAGTGTGCTGGTAATTTTAAAACCAAGCTACAAAATCATGCTTGGTGTGGGAAATGGCAGGCTTGACACAAGAACAGGGAGCATATTTGGTCTCTCTTGCAAGAAGGGCAATAAAAGAGCATTTTAAGAGCAACAAGAGGATTATGCCGGATAAATCCCAAGGAGTATTTTCCGAGAAAAGAGGCGTGTTTGTAACGCTTCAGACATACCCTGCAAAAGAGCTTAGAGGCTGCATTGGCTACCCGATGCCTGTAAAAGAGCTTGCCTTGTCAGTTGTTGACAGTGCCCTTTCTGCCTCATTTGAAGACCCAAGGTTTTCCCCTCTTTCAAAAGAAGAGCTTGAAAATATTGTAATAGAGGTGAGCGTTCTTTCTGTGCCTGAAGAGATAAAGGTAAAAAGCCCGAAAGACTTCCCAAAAAAGATAAAGGTAGGCAGGGACGGGCTGATCGTGCATTATGGTTATTCATCTGGCCTTCTTTTGCCCCAGGTGCCTATTGAGTGGAACTGGGATGAAAGAGAGTTTTTGTGCCAGGCATGCATAAAAGCAGGCCTTCCAAGGGAAATGTGGCTCTCCCCTTCTGTTAAAATAAGCAGGTTTGAGGCACAGGTTTTCTCAGAGCAAAAGCCTGAAGGAAAAGTGGAGCTAAAAAGGCTCATAAGGTGATTTTCTGGAGGTAAAAGTATCAAAACAAAAAGACGGCATCCTGCTAATTGGCAATCTGCCTGACGAGATTGCAAACTCAAAAGAGCTTGAGATTTTCCCTTTGAAAGACGGCGCATACCTGGTTACAGCAAAGGGCTTTGTAGAGCAAGCACAAGAGCAGAAAATGGTAATTTTGTCAGAAGAGGAAAAAGACCTGGTTAGAAAGCTTCTTGCAGTGCGCTTTGAAAGGAGAATACCAAAAGATGTTGACAGGATGCTCTCTCAAAAGCAAAAGCAGGTTCTGGCAGGGCTTATGAAAAAAAGAGTTGTAAAAATATTCCATGGGAAAAAGTACAGGAAAACAGGGGTTTACAGCATATCTGACTTTGCATTCAGCCAGGCAAGGGAATCTGCTGGGCAAAAGCCAAGCACAGGCTCATCTGAGCACCTTGAGAAGTTTGGCTGGATGGTCCTTGAAAGCGAACCAGAAGCAAGGAATTTTGCAAACTCATTCCCAGAAAAGATAAAGTCAGGCAAAGTCATGGGGACACGGGCATTTGACATGAAATATTACTTTGTAAAGAAGACTTTTGCTGAAAAATGGGAAGGCAAAACGCTGTCTTGTCTCTCAAAGTCAGCAAAAAGCACTGAACAGATAGCAAAAGAAACAGGAATTGGGAGGGAAGGCTGCCTTGCTCTTTTAATGCACATGTGCGAGAATGGGGAGGCAATAGAAAAGAGGAAAGGCACTTTTGCACGGGCTTGAGATTATGGTAAGGATACGCGACCCATTGCATGGAACAGTCCAGGTTTCCAAGCTTGAGGAAAAGGCAATTGACTCGCTGCCAATGCAAAGGCTCAGGGGAATAAGGCAGCTTGCAATGGCTTATTTGGTTTACCCAGGCGCAAACCATACCAGGTTTGAGCACTCAATAGGGACTTTGTCTCTTGCTGAGTCTATCTGCAAAGAGCTTGGGCTAAATGAAGAAAAAAGGCAAAAGGTCAGGCTTGCTGCTTTGCTTCATGACATAGGGCACAGTGCTTTTTCACATGAGGCAGAAGAGGTTCTCAAAGCAAGGATTGGCACTCATGAGGAGATTGGCAGGAAAATGATTGTTTCAGGGGAGTTGAAGGACATAATATCACAGCAGTTTGACGCAAAAGAGATTTCAGAAATTTGCAATACCCCTCTTGGAGAAATAATAACTTCTGACATTGGCGCAGACAGGATGGATTATTTGCTGCGCGACTCCCACTACACAGGGGTTGCTTATGGGGTAATTGACTCTGACAGGCTTTGCTCCTCTTTAGGCTTTTCAGAAAAAGGCATTGTTCTTCAGGAGGGGGGGCTTGAGGCAGCAGAAAGCCTTCTTGTTGCGCGCTTTACAATGTTTTCAACTGTTTACCTTCACAAGACTGTAAGGATTGCCTCCCGCATGCTGCAGCAGGCAATAGTTCTTGCGCTTGAGGGCAAAGACCTTGACGCAAAAAATGCAACAAAAATGACAGACTCTGAAATGCTTTCCCTTCTTTGCTCATCACAAAAGGCAAAGGAGTATGCTTCCAGGCTAAGGCAAAGAAGGCTTTACAAAAGGGCTTACTCCCTTTCTCTTGAAAAACTCGCAATGAAAAAAGAAGAGGCAGAGGAAGAGCTTTGCAAAAAGTGCTCATGCCCTGTGCTTGTGCATGTGCCAAGCCTTTCAACAGAAACCAGGACCCCTGTTGAAATTGACGGGAAAAGAACAGGGCTAACAAACGCCTCTGAGCTTGTTGCCTCATTGCAGAAAATGCACAAAAGCAGGCTTGAGGCGCTTGTCATTTGCGAGGAAAAGAATGTTGCAAAAGTATCGGACGAGGCAAAAAGGCTTTTCAAATAGCTTATTGCAGGATAAGGCCAAGCACTTTTATGACTATTATGAACAGCGCTGCAAACATGACAACCCCTCTTGGGTTGAATTTCCATCCCCCTAAATTGGTATTTGCCGAGATGCCAAGTATGCCTGCAGATGACTGCGGGCCTGCTACTGATATCCTGTCAACGCTCATAGCCCCAGATAGGAAATCAAGAGTTTAAAAAGGTACTTTCTCAGAATAGTGCCATGTTCGGAACTTCAGGCATAAGAGGCATATATGGGAAAGAGGTTACTGCGGCTCTTGCAGACCAGATTGGCAATGCAATAGGCAGCAAAGGCAGCAATATTATTCTTGCAAAAGATACGCGCAATACTTCCCCAATTCTTGCGGACTGTTTGGCAGCAGGCGCAATGCTTGCAGGAAGCAATGTAATAGACATTGGCATTTGCCCTACCCCTCTTTTGGCATATGCAACCAATAAGCACAAGTGCAATGGCGCAATGGTAACTGCCTCACATAACCCGCCCGAGTATAATGGCATAAAGCTGTTTTGCAATGGAATGGAGTTTTCAAGGGGCCAGGAGGAGCTTGTGAAAAAGGCTGTTGCAAAAGCACAAAATAAAGCTGAATGGGACAAGGCAGGCCAAAAACAAGAGGAAGACATTGCAAAAGAATATGTTTCATTTCTTCTCTCAAAGGTTGATGCTGCCGCAATAAGGAAAAAAGCCCCAAAAGTTCTCATTGACGCAGGCAATGCAGCTGCTTTTCAGCTTGCTCCAGCGCTTTTTGAGAAAGCTGGCTGCAAGGTGATTAAGCTTTATTGCGACTCGCCTGGAAAGTTTGAGAGAAATTTAGAGCCAAACCCTTCAACATTGTTTTCAGCAGCAGAAAAGGTTGTAAAGGAAAAGTGCGACTTTGGGATTGCCTTTGACGGGGACGGGGACAGGGCAATTGCAATTGATGAAAAGGGCAAAGTGCTTGGCCTTGATGTGCAGCTTGCCATTTTCTGCAAACATATGATGGAAAAGGCACAAAACAGAAAAATAGTAACCACAGTTGAGGCCTCCCTTTGCGTGCGCGAAGCTGTTGAGGCTTGTGAAGGCAAGCTTTTTGTGACTCCAGTAGGGAGCCTTACTGTTTCCCAAGAGGTAAAAAAGCAGTCTGCAGCATTTGGCGGGGAGCCGTGCGGAGAATATGTTTTTCCAAAGGGAACTCCTTGCGCAGATGGCTTATTGGCTGCCTTAACTGTTGCTGAGATATTCTGTGAAAAAGGAAATCTTTCTTCTTTGGCAGGAAAAATTAAATCCTACCCAATGGAAAGGAGAAAATACAAGTGCGTTCAAGCAAAGAAGGGGGAAATCATGCAAAATATCAAAGCCAAGCTTAAGCTTGAAGCAAAGCTTTCAAATGCAGACGGGCTTCGCTATGACTTTGATGACGGCTGGCTGCTTATCCGCCCGTCTGGCACTGAGCCTGCAATAAGGCTGACTTGCGAATTTAGGACAAGGGAAAGGCTGCAAGAGCAAATGAAAAATGCCGAAAAAGTGCTTCTTAAGGAAATACTCTAGTTTTCTTTTCAATTTGCAGCTTTATGTTCATCAAGGTTACCCCTGAAAGAAGCTGTATGAAAACTGCGATTATTGACATGGTTATTGGGAAAAAGCAGCATGTCAAAAGAGAAGCAAATGCGCTGCCAACCCAAATGATAATAAAAATAATTATGAATATTATGAAAGCCCCTGGGCTGCTTTTGACAAGCCAGACAGATTTTGAAATTGACTTTCTAAGAGCAAGATTGTCCATTACATAATAAACCCACAGGGGGAGAAGGAGGAACATCACAACAAGGGAAGCAACAACCAGCAGGGCAAAGCCTGTGACTGCAAGGGCAAAGGAAATAGAAGAGAGCAAAAACAGGATTGCAAACAGCCCTGCTAAAATAACAAAAAGGCCAAGGTAAAAGAACATCAGCTTAAGCGCCTTTATTGCAAATTTCTTTATCTTTGCCTTCCAGTTTCCCTTTGCCTTTTTCTTCCCAAGAAGTGAATAAAAGTAATCATAAATATAGTACCAGACTGCCTCCTGAAGAATTGAAATTGCAACTGCTATAATGATAAGGAGCACTATGCCTGCAATGATGAGCGTACCAAGGCCTGCAACAAGGGCACCAAGCCCAGTCATGGAGTTTGAAAGAAGGCCACCGTCCCCCTCAAGGAATGCAAAGTCAGACTCATCCATATTATATGAGCTTGAGCCCCCAAAATTCCACATAGTATTCAAAACAAGCACAACAAGCAGGGGAATCAGTACCCCTTTGTAGTGCTTTTTGATAAGCATGTATGAGTCAAATATGGCTTTTATTACATCTACTTTTACCATTGGCACTAAATGGGAAAGCAATCTTAATAAACAGGTTTCTTATTGCCTAATTTAAAGAATTCTTCTGGTGGGAAGAACACAATCTTATACTCAGACGACCATAGGTAATAGTTGTATGAGCGGATAGCTTCTTTGAATTTTGAGCGGATGCCATCCACAACTTCCCTGAATTTCTGGTGGCTTTCAACTTCCATTTCCATCTCAATATCTGTTCCTCCACCTATGCTCTCATATGCATAGATTATGTTTGGATGCGAAGCAAAGTAGGCAAGCAGGCCTTTTTTTACCCCGTAACCATCCAGCTGGAACTCGACCTTGTACCAGTAATAGCCGATTTTCTCAAGGCTTATTTTTGGCCTAAAACCCAGTATGACACCTTTCTGCACTAACTTTTGCAGCCTGTGCCTTGCTGCACCAAGGCTCATTGAGCATTGCTTTGCAAGCTCTACAAGCGGCATTCTGGCGTTTTTTGTAAGAGCTCCAAGAAGCTTAACATCCTGCCCATCGAATTTGATTGCCTTGCTGTTTCCTGGAATGCGATTGTACTTTGGCACTTTTTCATCTGTTCTGGAAAGGTAGCTCCTCCTCCAGACATGTATATTGGAATAGAATGAGTCTTTGAAAAACTCTATTTTGCTTCGGTATTTTCTGAATATTTCCTCCTTGAGCAAATGAAACCCTTGAATATCGCGTACCCAGAAAGCAACACCTGAGTCAGTGAAAGAGCCTGAGATGCTGTTTACCCACCATGCGCTGCTGTTGTGGTTAAAATATTCGTGGAATTCTTTTTCTTCATTCGGCACAATTCCCTTGAACTTGAAAAATATCCTGCAATTATAAAAGCCCATCTTTGTCATGTCAACAAGCACATAATAGCCTTTTATCACTCCATTGCGCTCCATCCTCGCAACCCTGTAACCGACCACCTCTTTGCTGAGGCGCACCTTTTTTGCAATTCTTGAGTTTGGCTGCCTGCAGTCCTTGTCAAGCTCATAGAGAATCTGCCTGTCCTTTTTGTCGATTTTCAGCATATTTTCACTTTTTGCTGTTTTTTTCTTTATTATTAGCTGTTTGGTAAAAAAAACTTAATAAACTTTTATATATCCTTAAGTTAAAATGTGTTCAAAAGAGGAGTTAAAGGGGATTGATGATTATGGACCTGAACCAGTATTTCAAGTCAACCTGCAAAATATTGCTTGGAAGCGAAATAGGCAGACTTGATGAATTTGGGCCTTATCTTCTTGAGATTGTTGACTCTCCTATGAAGGCAAAGTCAGCGCTTTCAGGGAAGCCGGTTTACCTGTCAAGGCCTTATTACTGCAAACAGGCAAGGTTTGTTGATGCTGTAGAAATGAAAAATCCCGGCGCAATCAGCATAAACGAAATCAAGGACATTGACTCGCTTGTTGCAGCCATGAGTGAGGAGCTTTACTACTGCGGCAACAAGAATTTGGGGGTCTCGCAGAATCTGGAGGAAAGCGACATGTGCAACGACAGTGTGAACCTTCTTTGCACTTACAATGTCATGAACTCAAAAAACGTGGCATTTTCCAATGGCATCCGAAAATCTGAATATGTGTTTGGTTGCATGCTTGGAGGCGAAGTCTCGTTCTGCCTGAGATGCCAAATAGTATTTTACTCACAGCGCTGCTTTGAGACATACATGTCTGAGAAATGCTCAGACGCTTATTGCAGCTTTAACTGCAGAAACTGCGCAGACGTTATGTTCTGCTTTAACCAGCACTCAAAGAAAAAGGCAATTGGGAACATTGAACTGCCGGCAGACAAATATGTTGGGCTAAAGGACAAGCTCAAAGGCGAGATCGCCCAAATGCTGAAGGAAAAAAAGAGTTTCCCATCTCTGTTTGAGGTGGCGCAAGGGGGTGTTGCTGATGCCTGACAAGCTTGAGGAATCATTTTTACTGACAACCAAACTGCTGTTTGGAAAGCCGCTTGGCCCTATTGAAAAATATGCAGGCTGGCTGCAAAACAGGGTTCACCCAGGAAAAAGCGTGCCCTCATCAATAGGCAAAGGGACCTGTTATTTGCCAGACTATGGGTTTTTCAAGAAACTTCCCAAAAACAGGATTGTTTCTTTTGAGAACCTTGATTCAGCAGCAAACATGAAAATGGGGCTGGGCACTGGGCATGCCAGCCTTGCAGCAATTTCAGGCGAGCTTAGGAAATTTGCCTACTTTGTGCCAACATTCATGGAAGGCAGGAACCTTAATGTGGAGAATACCGCAGTTTGCATAGATTGCATTAATGTAAGAGAGGCGTTTGACCCGTTCACAACAAAGAATTCTGCCTACACCTTTTCAACAATGGACTCTGAAGGCCTGTTTGGCTGCTACAGGATACTGCAGTGCAATTTCCTGATACATTGCTACAATACCTACCACTCAAACAGATGCTTTGAGATGGATGGGGCAAAAACCTGCACTGACTGCTATTTTTGCCACAATGTAGAGAACCTGCAAAACTGCATGTTCTGCTTCAATATTAAGAATAAGCAATACGCAATAGGCAATGTGCAAGTGGGCAGGGAAAAGTACCTTAAGGCAAAGCAAATGCTCAAGCAATGGATAATTCAGGCGCTTGAAAAGCAGGGCTTTCTTGACGTTGACATTTACAATGTACTGTGTCAGGGCAAAAGAGCAGTAAAAAGTTAATAAAATGGTCTGCCTCAATTCAAGGTATGGCAGTCAAAAAGGCAGTAGTTTTAGCTGCAGGAGAGGGCAAAAGGCTCCGCCCCTTGACATATACCAGGCCAAAGTGCATGATACAGCTGGCTGGAAAGCCGATTTTGCAGCTTGTGCTTGAGAACCTTGCCAAAGCAGGAGTGAATGAGTCTTTTGTAATTGTCAAGTACAAAAAAGGGGCAATAACTGATTACTTTTCAAAAAACCCAGTTAAAGGCATGAAGCTTAGCTTTATTGAGCAAGGGGAAAAATATGGAACTGCAGCTGCCCTTGGCTGTGCACAGGGAAAAGTTGATGAGCCATTTTTCGGGGTTGCAGGGGACATTATAACAGAGCCCAGTGCCCTTCAAACCCTTGCAAAGCAGGCACAAGGAGAAGTTAGTGCAGCCCTTAGGCAGGTTGATGATGCAAGGGAATATGGAACAGCAGTAGTAAAGCAGGGGAAAATACAGGCATTTGAGGAAAAAGTGCAAAACCCAAAAAGCAAGCTTGCAAACTGCTCTTTGTATGTATTTGAGCCCTCTGTATTTGGGAAAATGAAGGAATTGAAAAAGTCAACAAGAGGAGAATATGAAATCATTGGCCTTTTGTCTGGCGCAACAGCAGTTGAAATAAAGGACTATTGGCTTGACATGGGAATGCCTTGGCAGCTTTTTGCTGCAAACGAGTTTTTGCTCTCCAAATTGCCAGAAAAAAAAGAAAAAATTGAAAACTGCACAGTAAAAGGAAAAGTGATAATGGAAAAAGGCTCAGAAGTTTATGACTCATACCTTGAGGGCAACATATACATTGGCAAAGGGACAACAATTGGGCCCCATGCATATGTCAGGGGAACCACCTCAATTGGCAGGAACTGCGGGATAGGGGACTCTACTACTCTTAAGAACAGCATAATATTTGACCATGTAAATGCAAAGCACTTGACATACATAGGAGACTCAATAGTTGGCTCTGGCTGCAATTTTGGGGCAGCAACACAGATTGCAAACTACCGGTTTGACGCAGGAAGCATAAAAGCAAAGGTAAATGATGTTGTTATTGACACCAAGAGGAACAAGCTTGGCGCAATAATAGGGGACAATGTGAAAATGGGAGTCCACTGCTCTGTAATGCCTGGCAAAATGATAGGCGACTCGTGCTGGATAGACGCAGGGGTTGTTGTCAGGGAAAATATTGAGAGCAAAACCCATCTGATGCTTCAGCAACAGGTTGACAAGAAAAAGCTTGAATGAATGGTGGCTCATTGTCACGCTATATAATTGCAGGAATTGACCCTGGCACAGCAACAGGCATTGCAATACTTGATTTGTCAGGGAGGAAAATAGCGCTTATTAGCATATCTGGAGGCCTGGGCGCTGCTGTTAGCACAATTGAAAGGCATGGCACTGTTTCACTTGTTGCGTGTGATGTTTCGCCTGCCCCTGGAATGGCAAGGAGGATTTCTTCCTTTTTCTCATGCAAACTGTATTGCCCGAGAAAGGTTATCAGGGAAAATGAAAAAAGAGCCATTGCAAAAGGGGCAGGAACAAAAAACTCCCATGAAAGGGACGCTTATTGCGCTGCCCTTTTGGGCTTTAGGGAATATGCAAACAAGCTGCGCCAGATTGACTCGTTGGATGGGCTTGGAAAAGAAGAAAAAAACAAGCTCAAGCACATGACACTCAAAGGCTATAGATTGCACGATGCATTTCTTGAGCTAAAAACGCCGCAAAAGGAAAAAAAGCCGCCCCTTTCAAAAAAGCCAATTTCTGCGCAGAGAATCTCGCAAAGCACGCTTGAGGCAAGGGTTGCAAGGCTTGCAAGGGAAAATGCAAACCTGAAGATAATGCTGAACAGGCTTGAACAGGAAAAGGCGCTTCTTGAAAAGAGGACAAGGCTTCTTGAGAATGGGGTCAGGAAAAGCGTCCTGAAAGACTCAGAGCTTAGAAAACTCCGCTTCAGGCTCAAAAAAAGCCTTGAAAGGCTCGGAACAGGAAAAAAGGGAAAAAAGAAAAAAAAGGAGGATAATTTAAATAGGTTTGAGCCTAAATTTGACCTTGAAGAACTGGTGGCAGAGTACAGGGAGGGAAAGAAATAAGCGCAAAAAACAAGAGGTGGAACAATGGATGAAACAAGCAATAAGCAAGTACCAGAAAGGAAGGACAACAACGTCGTATACATAGGCAAGAAAAGCGTGATGGGATATGTGCTGGCTGTTGTGACCCAGTTCAACAACGGCGCAACTGAAGTTTACATAAAAGCAAGGGGAAAAGTCATTTCCCGTGCAGTTGATGTTGCAGAAATAGTGCACAACCGCTTTTTGCCTGAAGCAAAGGTTGATAACATAGCAATAAAGACAGAGGAAATGGATTCTGAGGATGGCAGCAAGTCAAAGGTATCTGCAATTGAAATAAAGCTTACAAAATAGGTTTTCTTCCCTCCTTGCCCTGCCACAGGACGGTATTAGGATGAAAACCCCTGTTTGCGACTCTGACATACAAAATGGTGAGCTTTGCCCGTCTTGCAGGAAAAAACTGGCACAAGGGAAAATCACAAAACTTGACTTTGAAGTGGCTCAAATCCTGTGCAAGATAAATGAAAGGTACAACATATCAAATGCCAGCTTTTACAAGGCACTGGATTTAGGGAGAGTTGTTCTCATACTCACAAAGGGGGAAGTCGGTCTTTTGATAGGAAAGCAGGGAAAAATAGTGTCAGAGCTTTCCTCTGCCCTTGGAAAAAAGGTCAGGATAGCAAAAATGAAAGGAGACACAAAAAGCTCAATAGCAGACATAATAATGCCTGTAAAGCTTTTGGGGATAAACAAGGTATTCAGCGAGGGACAGGAGGTTTTGAAAGTAAGGATGGACAAAAGGGATTTGCAGCACCTTCCCATGGATGTGGACTCCCTTGAAAAGGTCTTAAAGTCACTGCTTGAAGAGCAAATCAAGCTGTCGTTCGAATAATTATAAAAGCAATTGCATGGATATTGCAGCAGGTGTTTATTTGTACAGGACCCATTACATTGCTGAGGCAAAAAAGCAGGCTGGAAAAAAGGTATTGATAGCAGGCTGGGTACATGAGGTACGGGACCTTGGCAAGCTAAAGTTTGTGCAGGTAAGGGACAGGACAGGCATACTTCAAGTGACTGCAAAAAAGCAAAGCACTGCCCCAGCAGTTCTCTCCTCAATGAGCCAGCCAAAAGAAACAGTTGTGTCAGTGGAAGGGGAAATTGTAAAGAGCAAAATAGCTGAGGCTGGCTGTGAATTAATCCCATCAAAATTTCTTGTTCTTAATGAAATTACAAAAAAAGTGCCTTTTGAAATCACAGGAAAAGTGCCTGCAGAGCTTGATACAAGGCTTGATTTCAGGTATGTGGACCTGAGGCAGAAAAACACTGCAGCAATTTTCAAAATACGCTCAGAGCTTTCATTTGCATTCAGGGAAAAGGCCCGCTCTTTGGGTTTTGTTGAGGCACATCCGCCTACTCTTGTTGAGGCTGCAACAGAAGGAGGAGCAGATGTATTCAAAGTCCAGTATTTTGAAAAGGATGCCTATCTGGTGCAGTCGCCCCAGCTTTACAAGCAATTGGCAGTAATTGGGGGAATGGACAAGGTTTTCATGACAGTACCAGTATTTAGGGCAGAAAAGCACAATACTTTGACGCATTTGAATGAGGCTTATCAAATGGACATTGAAATTGGCTTTGCAACCCCAAAGCAGGCAATTGACCTGCTTGAGCAGTTTACTTTGCATTGCTTAACTCATGTGAAAAAGCACTGTGCAGCAGAGCTCAAAACACTTGGGCGTGATTTTTCAGTTCCCTCAAAAATCCCAAGGCATACATATACAGAGCTTGTTGACAAATTAAACTCAAAAGGCGAGAAATTCAGCTGGGGAGAGGACTTTTCGCGCGAAACAGAGGAAAAAATTTGCAAGCTTCTTGGCCATTCCACTTATTTTGTGACTGACTGGCCAAACAAGATAAGGGCGTTTTACTCAATGCCCCATGAAAAGGATGACAAGCTTTGCCATGCTTATGACCTGAATTATGAGTCCTTGGAAATCGCCTCAGGCGCACAGCGGGTTCACAAGCCAGAAATACTGATAAAGCAGCTGAAAATGAGAGGTCTTTCGCCAGCTGACTTTGACTTTTATGTAAATGCCTTTAGGGTAGGTGCGCCTCCCCACGCAGGCTGGTCAATAGGGTTGGACAGGCTGGCAATGAAAGTGTGCGGCTTGCACAACATAAGAGAGGCTGTGCTTTTCCCGCGCGACAGGGTAAGGGTAAAGCCGTAAAAAGCCTCAGACAATTTTCTGCCTGAACCTGCGGGCCCTATTAACATCCCATGCAAGCTTTTTCATTTTTGCATCAGGAGTTGTAAAAACGTTGAGTTTTCTGCCGTTGATGAACTTTTTATCGCAGTATTTTATTATTTCCATAGTGTCTTTTGTATGCAAATCAGTAAGCGCCCTTCTTGACTCTTTTCTCGCTTGTTTTGGAATTTCACTTGAATCAGCCATATTTTCAAGAATGTCATCAAACCTTTCTGCCTTCCAGAATGTTATTGCATTGTGCCATTCTTTTGGGGTTGGCATAGGAGTTTGAAAACCAGACTTCAGATATTCAACACATTTCTCTGAGCACACCTGCAGAGGTTCCCAAGAACTGCTTGAACGACGCAAACACTCATTGTACGCACCATCTAAATGTGAGCCCCCTTGTGTGCTTGTGTGCTTTTCCAGCATGGCTGAAAGCTTGTTTGCTATTTCTTCTGAGAAAAGCTCAGCATCTCTCTTAACTGCCTTCCATTGGGAAAACTCCTCAGGGCTAAGAGTTTTTGACCAGTATGCAGCTTCCAGAAGCTCTTCCATTGCTCGATTGACCTTGACTGTGGTGTCGATGTTTATTGGACGTTTAACTTCCTCCCTGCCATCCCAAACAAGACGGGTATTCTTATTGGCAATATCAAGAAGGATTTGCGGGCTTTGGTGCTCAATTGCAGCGTCCTTACAGAATTGAAAGTGCTTATTTACATCAAACCTAATCTTTTGAATTAAATCGCGAATCTTTTCAACTGAAATTGACCCGGCCTTACCATCTATCTGCTTTTCTAGCACCTGGCCGAGCATTTGGTTGACAGAGCCATCAAAGTAGCTATAATCTGAAATATCTAGCCATTTGCAATATTGCTCAAAGCTAAGCTTTTCATAGTTGAGGATCCTTCCCAAAAGCTCCCCCATAGCCGAATTAGCCATTTCATCAAGAGTTTCACTGTGATAAAAGGTAAATTGGTTACCAGAGTTGTTTCTGAAGATTTCAAGTAGAATCTCTGCTTCTTCATGCTTGATTGCAATGTCCTTGTAGTGATCGAACTTTTCCTCCAATATATGTGGCCTTGATTCCTGCATTTCAACAAGAATAGCACCTAATTCTCTGTCGCTCATCCCCATGCTTTCACCTCTCTGGCGCATTTTCTGCCACAAACTGCTTTTAAAGATATCGAAAACTCTCCATTTTGCTTAAGAGAAAGCCAGGCCTTAGTCAGTTTTTTCCAAAGATATTACTGCTACTTTTTTCTTTCCATCTATGGATACATTAAAAGGAGGAGACACGTCTAATCTGAGATGTTCAATACTGCTGCCATTTGAAAGAGGAAATGCCTTTTTAGGGACCCTTGGGTTGTCAAGCATCCCAAAAAACTTTCTTGTGTTCGCTGTAAGCAAATTTCCATTTTTGTAAACCTTAAGTGTGTGTCCCTTGAATTGGTAGAAATTTGCTCTCCTTGCACCGTCATTATTTTTCGCATTATTCGTTTCAGTCAAAGGAAATACAATGAAATTGATTGTTTTGCTCATCAAAACACCCTCAAGCCTTGACTGGCGTGCCTTTCCCGCTTTCAAAAACAAGTGATTTTGATTCTGGGCCCTCTCCATAATATAAGAAGCAGTGGGCACCAGCATTGTCAAATCTTGCACTATTGGGAGAGGCCTGAACCTCATGCCTGTAAATCCTGTCTTCTAAAATGGCAAACACTGACCTGTTTGTTGCCACAAATATTGGCAGCCCTTTTTCATCGCTTTTTGCAATAATCTTTTCCCCTTTGCCGAATACTGCAGAAAAAAACTTTGCATACATAAGCTGCTCATCAATACACGTTGTAACAATCCCGTTTTTAAAAATGTGGAGGTGCCCATTGTTTGATAATTCTTTTTCCCCATTGAAAAAATCAGTAATTGGTGCGCCGAATTCATCAGCAATGGAAGCCTTAATACGAACCTGCAGAAGCTGCCCACAAACGTTTGCCTTAAGAATCTTGCTTGGCTCTCGAGAAATGACGTGCCTGTTTTTAGTCGGTATCCCCCTATGCTTGTAAGTAGATGGAAGTTTTTCATCTCGAATCAGACAAAGGGCTGATGCGCTTATCTCCTTTCCTTTTTTGTCTGGGTGTCCATAATAGCCCTTTAGTATAGCATAAGCAACTTTGGCTCTAACCTCAATCATACAAATAACCTCAAATGCTTTGGGGATTTGTTGCTATACATGGTTTTAAAGCTTCTTTTCATTTTTTCGGCAATAGGCGAAGCTACAAAATAAGCGAATTTCACTGCTGACCTTTCCTGTAAGCCGAATGTCTGTTTGAAGGACGAGGGTTTTTCAATACAACATCAGATATATCAAATGCGCTGTTTATCTCTTTTTGCCTGGCTATTTTTTCCAAGGCTTTTTCTCTTGTTCGCTTTATCTCATCAAGCTTCCTTTTGCTTACTCCTTTTTGCCTTTTGTTGTTCATAACCAGTATCTGTTCATTTGACATTTGTTTCGCCTTTTTGCAAGCCATTAAGCAAATGCATTAGCATCAACACAGTCCACCATCGTCTTTGCCCTTTTCCCAATGCCCCTTGCTGCCCCTTTCTCCTCATGTCTTACAGGAAAAGCATCCCTTAATTTACTATGTAGCGCCCTGTTTCCATTAATTGCTTTCTTTTTGGGGGGCTTTTTCACTTCTGCTTTTCCCTTACCGCTTTTACCGTTGCTTAAATTTTTCTTTTTAATAACATAGACTTCTTTGATGGTATCTGCCACTGGACTAATGATATCCTTTGGGAGAAGCGTACGAACCTTGGAATTCCCCTTGAACATTCCCCCTCTTTTGCTCTCCCCAAACATGAACTCAGTGATACCTGCCAAGTTAGTCGGATCATTTTCGCACTGTTTCAGCCATGTTCTGCACAGAATCTCCTCAAGTGAAACTTTCCCATTAATGATGGAGTCAATTGTTTGGATTTGCCCTTTGAACACTGTTTCCAGTGGCCCGACCCAGCCTGCCTCTTTGCATTTTTTAATTACCAGAAGCTTTGCCCCGGTCGCTTCCCCGTTTTCTTTGTAATTTTTTGTGATAAATGAGGAAACAGGCCTTTCATTGCTTTTATTTTTATTTTTTTTATACTGGTTGATTGCTTGTAAAGCCTGCTGCCCTTCAGCTTGCAAAGAGCTGTTCTTTTCAGCCATGCCCCACACCTGCAGCACATTCTCTGCAGCAGACAGTATTTAATCCTACCTGCCGAGAAGAAACGCCAGCAAAACGACGTTAAGTATTTAAACCCGTATCAATATAGTAAAGCTGCGAATTTTAGTCTGCTGGCAATACGCAGACGAATCTGCTCGTTGTCGATGCGCCCTTTTGCGCACACCGAAACAGTTTGGCCTTAATTGAGGTCATCGCAAAAGGAATGCGATATTTTCGTGTTCGTCGCACGCTTCAAGAAACTAAAAAGAGAGCGAATAGAGTGCTTACCGCTGATTTAATTATCAGCAATGCGGACATATCTTTCATGACTCCAGTTGATCCTGCTGGAGGGCACTGCTATCAGAGTACGACTAAGCCATGCAAATCTGCCCGGCGGCTTCGCCGGACGGTATACGGCTCAGTAACAAGTAGTCAATCTGCCCTCAGGACGGGCACAACCCCGGGAAACTGGGGTTAATTCCCGATCCCTCACCTATGCTGGAATGCTTGGTGTGGAAAACGCGCGGCAAAATGTAGCCGTTGCGCCTGAGGATGAGACTGCTCCTGATTAGGTTGTTGGTGAGGTAACGGCTCACCAAGCCGATAATCAGTAGGGGCAATGGGAGTTGGAGCCCCGAGAAGGGCACTGAGACAAGGGCCCTAGTCCTACGGGATGCAGCAGGCGCGAAACCTCTGCAATGCACGAACATGTGAAGCGAACTTCACAATTTACACCTCGCTTCACTCGGTGTAAAAGTGTGACAGGGGAACTCTGAGTGGCAGCCGGCTAATGTCGACTGTCTTTTGGCAAACCTAAATCGTTTGCAGAATAAGTTCTGGGTAAGACCAGTGCCAGCCGCCATGTGCCTTGCGCACAAGGCTTCACGGTACGCGGTAATACTGGCAGAACGAGTGGTGTCCACGAATATTGGGTCTAAAGAGACCGTAGCTGGTCTGTTAAGTCCACTGTGAAATCTTGGGGCTCAACCTCAAGGCGTGCAGTGGATACTGGCAGGCTTGAGAGCGGGGGAGGTCAGGAGTACTTACGGGGTAAGAGTAAAATCTGTTGATCCTGTAAGGACTACCAGTGGCGAAGGCGCCTGACCAAAACGCGTCTGACAGTGAGGGTCGAAGGCTAGGAGAACGAATCGGATTAGATACCCGAGTAGCCCTAGCAGTAAATTATGCAGACTGTGGTGTTGCAGCAGCTTCGGGCTGTTGCAGTGCTGTAGCGTAGGTGTTAAGTCTGCCACCTGGGGAGTACGGCCGCAAGGTTGAAACTTAAAGGAATGAGCGGAGGCAATCGTTTTACACCGGCACCCTACTGTGTGAGCGTTTAAATACGCAGACACAGAATGCCAGTTATGAAAAGCGAAACCTGCTACCTGCTTGGTGCATTGAGAGACGGAAACTTCGATGTCAGACTAGGCAAAAACTACGAGTTGAGGATTTATCAGGACAACAAAAGATGGCTTGTGAGTGTTTCTGAACTATTTCACAGGAATTTCAGAATAAAGCCAAAAATTACTGGGAATTTGCTTCGGATAAACAACAAGAAAATTATTGAGGAACTCTTGTTGATTTCTGAATATAGGAACCCCCAGAAGTTTTGGGGAACACCCTCGTACCTGAGAAAATGCTCAACAGAGGAAACGTGGTGGTATGTGAGCGGCTTTTGGGACTCTGAGGGAGGTCTTCCCTTAAATCCTGAAACTGCAACACGAAAGTATATTTCATTTGACCAGAAAAATCGAGACTCGTTGGAATTTATAAGAAACTTTCTCATTGAAGAAGGGTTTAGACCAACGAACTTGACTTATACTGGTGGCGTCTGGCAATTCCGCCTTACACGGAAAGCAGATGTCAAGAGGTTTGCCGGGAAATTACATTCTTTTCATCAAGGAAAGTATTGTAGATTAATACGTTTGATTGCCTCTGTTCCCTGAATTGGCGGGGGAGCACCACAAGGGGTGGATGCTGCGGTTCAATTGGATACAACGCCAGGAACATTACCGTGGGCGACGGCAGGATGAAGGCCAGACTAAACAAGGTTTCAAGGGTTTTTAGGTACGTGCTTGAAACCTTGGTTCAAAGATCTTGCCTGACGAGCCGAGAGGTACTGCATGGCCATCGTCAGCTCGTGGTGCGATATCGTGGAAAGCTTGGCTTTCCTAGAGTCGCTTCTGCGATGCACAAACTGTCTCGTTAAGTCGAGTAACGAGCGAGACCCTTACGCACAGTTGCTAATTTTCCCTCCGGGGGAGATGCACCCTGTGTGGACTGCCCGCGTTAAGTGGGAGGAAGGAGAGGGCGACGGTAGGTCAGTATGGTCTGAATCTCACGGGCTACACCGCGTAGTTAACAAGAACCACCGGCATGATACCTTAGAAACGTTCTTAAACCATAGATTAGACGTTCTTCTATGAATAGCAAGCTAGCTTACTTAGTTGGCCTGATAGGAGGAGACGGCTGTATTTACATGAGCAAGAGGTGCGAATATTCTGTGCACATCGTTGATGACTGCCTGGAATTTCACCAAACCGTAATTGTGCCGCTTTTTGAGGAATGCCTTAAAGCCAAGCCGACGGTTGCACCTATGAAAACTCACCTAAAGAGAATAACTTACAGAACACGCTTGCGCTCAAAGAAAATAGCAGAAAACTTAGTCAACCTTGGAATCCCAGCGGGAAAGAAAACGTTTTCAATGAAAACACCAGCTTGGATATTGGAGGGTGATAAACAGACTCGCAAATCATATGTGCGGGGCTGGATGGATGCAGAGGGCTGCGTAACTAGGCTGCTTCTTAAGCGCAAGAAAAAAGATTACATTTACCCGAAGATTTCCATGCATGTTGCAAATGCCTTCATTCGAGACGAGCTTTGCAGCATATTGGAAGGCTTTGGGATACGGTTTTCCAAATGGAACTCCGGAAACATGCATGGTTTTGCGATCACTGGTTATAAGAACACTGAAAGGTATATGACTGTCGTTGGGTTCACTCATCCGAGAAAGTTAACTTCGTGGGGCCTTACGTGGCATACAATGGGCAAGACAATAGGCTGCGACTCCGAAAGGAGAAGCGAATCCGTCAAACTTGCCCCGAGTTCGGATTGAGGGCTGAAACCCGCCCTCATGAAGCTGGAATCCCTAGTAATCGCTTGTCATCAATCATCGATATCTAACATATTGGTGAGTGGACTCGAGCGGTGAATACGTCCCCGCTCCTTGCACACACCGCCCGTCAAGTCACCCAAGCGTGTTTTTGGTGAGGCTGCGCTTCTTGGCGCTGTCGAACCAGAAGTTCGTGAGGGGGGCTAAGTCGTAACAAGGTATCCGTAGGGGAACCTGCGGATAGATCACCTCCATTAATCTATCTGGGATAGATTGGAGCTACTTGAAAGTGTCGCAAGGTGATGGACTCTTATTTCTCTCTTTGTTAATTCTTTGGAGTGGAGCTTTCGCTCCACTGCTGGAAAAATTCTCTTGAATTTTTCCATGAAGCGTGTATTTTTACAAAAGCTAGCGCAAGCTATATGGGTTTTTAAGCACTTATGCCCAGAAAAGCCAAAGGTGCAAGCATGGGGAGACCGCCACTATTGCTCAAGAACATACCGAGGACTAAAGGCAAGACCATTGCATTTGAAATCAATCCAAATGCCATTACAAACAATAAAGACCGTAATGCATATGCATGCGGCAAGTACTGGGCTGCCAGAAATTATCTTGCAAAGAAAGATGAAGAGATGGCTTTAAAGACGCTTGGTGAGCTTGAAAACAACTCGCTTAGCAGAAGTGCCGGTTATTCTGGCCAAGACAGGTATTATGGACTTGCCGCTGGGGCAATTGCAATTTACTTTGCCCACGAGAAAAAGAACCCTAAAAAGGCAGTAAAATTTCTCAAGAGCGCATATGAAAAAACTTCCAGCGAGGATTCTGAAACAGAGCACAACAACCTCAATGCAAAGCTTGCCATCATAGAGGTTGCAGCTGTAGGGGGAGTTGTTTTCAAAGGGTTTTTGAATGAGGCAAAGAACCAGCTTGAGATTGGTGGGCTTGCGCGAGCTATTGCAGAAGAAAAGACCGATGGTGTAGTGCTTTACAGGCTCCCAGACTACTGATTGCTTTTTTAATTCCCTTCCTTCTTTTATTCTCCTATGAAGCACAAGATGAGCCCTGCACGAGCGTATTTGCTTGGGCTTTGGAAAGCAAGAAGGACAAAGCAAGGAGTCGGAGTACAGGGGAGAAAAGAGCTTTGCGAGGCTTTTTTGACTTTGTGCCTATCTGAAAAGCTGGCAAAACCTGACAAAGTGAAGTTTGAAGAGGCAAAAAAGCCTGAAGAGCAGACAAAATGCTATTTTTACAATTCAGCTGTAAGGGCATGGCTTGATGAGGAAATTAAAAAGAGAGAACAGAGGCTGAAATACAAAAATGAGTTTGCAGCCTCTTATTTTGCAGGTGCATTTGATGCGAGGGGAGGGTTTTCCAGCACAGGGATTGCCTATTTTTTCGGGGACCATGTAGATGAGATAGTGCTTCTTAGGCTTGGCTTTAGGGCAAGAAAGCAAAAAGGGAAAGTTGCAGTTCTTTCAAAAGAGTTTTATGAATGGATTTTGCCGTATTTGAAGCTCATGGGGAAAAATTAGCTACTTTACAACAAGTATTTTGCTTGCCCTTGAGGCAACAAGCACAATTTCCTTTGACTCAACAAGAAAGTCAACTGACACTTTTTTGAGCTCAATTCTGTCTGAGACAAGTATTCCTTTTGCCCTTTCTTTTGGCACTAAAACAGGCACTTCCCTTTTCCCATCCCAAAGCGAGATTTTCATGTATGGCTTTTTCCTTGCCCCATAGTCTATTTCAGTTATTGATGCAATTGGAAGCTCTGAAAAGGATAATCCCCTCATTCCTGGCTTAAGGTTCGTAAGCTTTGCAAACCCTTCTTCTTTTGCCTTTGCAGCTGCCAGCTTGAATGCAGTATTAACCTCTTTTTTGAAGTTTGAGACTATCCTTTTTTCCTCTTTTTTTAATGCTGCCTTTCCCATGCCAGGGGTTGTGGCAAGCTCATATGCAAGCTTAAAGTACTTGCTCTCAGCTGCAAGCTCATCAGCCCCCTCAAACTCAGCGTATGGGGCAATTTCCCTGTCATGCTCCTCAACTTCAATAAGGTCATTTTTGCGAGTAGGAGCAGGGTTTTCCCCAAATGGGAAATTGTCTGCGTCTTGCGACTCTGGCTTTGGAGCGGGTACAGGGGTTTCTTGCCTTGCTGGCTTATGATAAATATTTTCAAGCTCTTTAAGAGGGTCTCCAAGCTCTTGGGGCTTAAAGCCAAACTGCTTCAAAAGCGAGGGGAAGAGCTTTCTTTTCACTCTTTCCCTCTTTTTTGGCTCATAGTGCTCAAACAGCTTTTCAATGGTTGGCAGCATTTTCTTTCCATTCACTTTCGGCGCTGTTTCAGGCTCTTCAATCCTCTTTTTCCTTGCTGCAAGCAGTTTTTCAAGGGAAACTATTGCATCTTCCTCTTCCTTGAACTTTCCCAATGACCTTTGCGCTGCCTCTTTTACTTTTTCCTCCTTGTCAGCAGAAAGCTCAATCAATGCAAATATTGCCCTGGGGTCTTCTATCTTGCCAAGATCTGAAGCGACCTTTTCCCTTACCTTTGGGTCAGAATCAAATGCCTGTGCAACCAACTTGTCAATATTGTCAGGCTTTTGCTCAAAAGCCTCTGAAAGGCTTGCCTGATGGTATTTAGCCTTTGTTCTCTCTGCCATTGAATCAACTTCCAGCATATCGAAGGCACAATATAAAAATGCTGGAGCTGGTGAATTGTTAATGGACGCTTGGCAGCTTGTAGTTCAATTATTTGGCATTGTCAGGGAGCCGGTCATACAAGCCTCAATGCTGCTTGGGGATGTGACTTTCATAGTCATATTCACAGCAGCGCTTGTAATTGGAACCTCTTTTGTTTTCAAAGAGCAGAAAAAGCTGCCCCTTTTGCTCATGACAGTCATTATCGGGCTTTTTTTGGGCCTTTCCTTTAAGTCATTCATACAAGAGCAGAGGCCATGCGAGCAAATTCCTGGCAAAATACCCTGTCCTGAAGGCTTTTCACTTCCTTCTTTGCATTCTTTGCTTGGCTTTACTATTGCAATAGGCGCAATAGGAAACCGCTCTTTTGCAATTTTCTTCTTATATGCTCTTTTCATTGCATTTTCAAGGGTATACTTGGGGGTGCACACAATACCAGAGGTTGCAGCAGGCTTTGCTCTTGCGTTTTTTGCATGCGTTCTTGCTGAAATACTCTGGAAATTCGCAGGATGGGAAATGCCTCGTGAAGTATGCATAAGGCATGACATTGGCAGCTTGCACAAGTAGGTGCTTTGATGAATGAGGACAATAGGCAGATATTTCATGTTTTTCTTGGTCTTGCAAGCATGTTCCTTGTCCTGTTTTTCGGCATAACAATAGCAACTTATACTGTTGGCATTATACTTTGTCTTGGCTTGGTGCTTGTTCATCTCAAGCTTTCAAATGTAATGCTTGGGCCTCTTGAAAGGCTTATCAATGCATTTGAAAGGCCAGGGGTAACGCCTGGCTATGGGGCCATGACAATAGCTGCAGCAACTTTGGCAATCCTTACCTTGCTTGTTGACATAAACTATATCATGGCATCACTCATAATACTTGGATTTGGAGATGCAGCAAGCTCATATTTTGGCAGGAGAAGCAAGAAGAAGCTCTTTTACAGCAGGAACAAAACCATTGGGGGCACAGCTGCGTTTTTCCTTGCTTGCATTCCTGCTGTTTATTTTGCAGGCTGGTGGGCTCTTGCTGTAGCAGGGGCAGCAGCACTAGCTGAGAGTTTGGAATCAAGAGTAGATGATAACCTTGTGATTGCTGTAGTTTGCGTGATAGGCTTTAGGCTGGTTTAGTTATTTTACCTGCACTAAGCCGGGGGGAGAATCATATTTGCCATGCCAAGCCCATACCTCATCAGGCGAGCCGCACTCCTTCTTAAAGGCACGGAGAACCTGTATTTGCTTGTCAATCTCCTCTTTCTCTTGCCCGGTTTTTGCAGCTGCCCTTTGATTGAAAAGTGATTCCTCTGCTGTCTGAATGCTAACGCCTGATGTTACCAATATTCCGCTCTTCCTTAGATAATGGATGACATCTTGTTCTGTAAGCTTTCCTTTGAATAATTCACCATGCAAAAGCCTTTCCTTTGTTTTAGTCATCCATGCCATTTGCTTGTCAGTCATATTGCAAAAGGCTGCAAGCTCCGTAAGGTTTGACCATTCCTTTTTCGTTTGTTTTTGTTTGCCAACTTCTTCAATAACTGGTTTCTTTTGTATTTTTTGTGTGAAGTCCGGCGGGCCAAGCTTAACTGCCCCTGCAGCCCATAAGGTTACGAAAATGATGAAGCTAACACTAAGATGTACTGTTGTGTTTAGAGTTGTCCATATGCCCTCACCTATCTTTGAAATGTCGTTTGGCTCTTTCACCTCTTCAGCGTTGTCCTTCTTCTCTCCTTTTTCTAAATAGTCGTCAACGTCAGTTTCCAATTTTTTAGAATCAGTTGTTTTGTTGTCATCTTTTTTTTCCTCTAATACATCGTCAAAACCTGTGTGGCTATTAGATTCATTCTCCCCAGTTGAATCCTCCATTGGCTCAAGTGGTTCTTCACCCGACCATTTTCCTTGTATAGACCTGCTTTCACTTTTTTCTTTTTTATCAACCCTGTTCTCTTCCTTTGTTTGTTCTTTTTCGCGAGTATTTTTGCTCTTATCAATTTCTTCTGTCTTTTCCTTAAGATCTTTTGATGAAATCTTATTGTTCTTGTTATCACTAGTTTTATCGCCATTTCCTTTTTCAGTTACTGGGCCTCCGCCTCCAGAGCCTGAGTCTTTGTTTTTTCTCACCAATCTCATTTTACCACCTGCAAATAATCACATTATGGCTTTTGCCTCTTTTGTAATTGTCTCATGCATTACCTTTATTTTGCCGGAGAGTGCCCCTGTTGTTAAAGGCTTCATTTGTTTCTCTTTCAATTGCATTGTGCTCTCATATTTTAGCTTCTCAACACTGTTCCAGCCAAGACCGTTTTGTCTTATCTTGGAAAGCTGGCCCAATGAAAATGTTGCTGCAGCCAGAAAAGATAGTACAAAAACAACAGCACCAACTCTATTTACTGGCTTTTTGGCTGTAAACATTGTGCCCCCCATGTGTCAGTTTTTGGCAAATACTGCTTAAAAAGCTTGTGCACAGCCTGTAATGGGTTTTAATACTGCTTCTTGCTAAACTGTCGGGGGAGGAAAATGATAGTCTCAGGGGAAAAAATAGCAAAAGAGAACATGGTAAAAGAGCTAATAGGGGATGAACAGCTGCAGCCTTGCGGAGTGGACTTAACGCTAAAGGAGGTACATGAATTAGAGGATGCTGGGGAAATTGACTTTGACAACTCCAAAAGGAGAATAAGCAGCACCAAGAAACTGGATTGGAAAGAGGGGAAGCTCCATCTTGCGGCTGGCCCTTACAAGATAATTTACAATGAATATGTTTCTGTCCCCCTTGACTGTGCTGCATTTGGTTTTCCACGCTCATCCCTTCTTCGCTGCGGGGCAGACATAAGGTGTGCTGTATGGGATTCTGGCTACCATGGGAGAAGTGAGTCTTTGCTTGTTGTTCATAATAAGAATGGAATAACACTTCACAAGAATGCAAGAGTGCTCCAGCTTGTATTTGCAAAGCTTGAGCAAAAAGCGCAAAAAGCATATGATGGAAAGTACAAAGGGGAAAATAAATAGGTGTTTAAAATGGTTTTACGCCAGCCAATTGTTGCAGTAATGGGCCATGTTGACCATGGAAAAACCAGCATACTTGACGCCATAAGAAAAACAAATGTTGCAAAAAAAGAGGCAGGGGCAATCACCCAGCACATAGGAGCATCTGAAATATCCCTTGCAGACATAAAGCAGGCCTGCAGCAGCACAGTTGGCAGCAGGCTTCCTGATTTTACAATACCTGGGCTCCTTTTCATAGATACTCCTGGGCATGAGTCATTTACCCACTTAAGGGAAAGAGGAGGCAGCATAGCAGACATTGCAGTTCTTGTTGTTGACATTACACAGGGGTTTCAGCCGCAAACTGTTGAGAGCATAAAAATACTCAAAGAATTCAAAACCCCTTTTGTTGTTGCTGCAAATAAACTGGATTTGGTCTCTGGCTGGAAATCATCTGGCAAGTGCGGCATTGTAGAGGCAATAGGCTTGCAAAGGGAAGATGTTCAGACCAGGGTTGATGAAATGCTTTATGGGCTTGTTGGAAAGCTCCATGAGCGCGGGATTGAAAGCGAGAGGTTTGACAGAATCACTGACTTTACAAAGCAGGTTGCAATAATCCCTGTTTCTGCCACAAGAAGAGAAGGGCTTGCCGAGCTTTTGCTTTCAGTTGCCGGCTTGTCGCAAAAATTCCTTGAAAAAGAGCTTAAAACAGAGGTTGGAGGAATTGGCAAGGGCAGTGTATTGGAAGTAAAAGAGGAAAAAGGGCTTGGCACAACCATGGATGTCATAATTTATGAGGGCACTTTGAAAAAGAATGACACAATATTTTTTGGGACAATAAATGGCTCTGCAAAGGCAAAAATAAGGGGAGTATTAAAGCCTAAGCTAAAGCCAAAAGCAGATGGAGACAAATTTGAGTATGTTGACAAGGTGCATGCTGCGGCTGGAGTGAAACTTTATGCTCCTGGCCTTGAGGCTGCTTTGCCAGGCTCGCCAATAGTTGTTGATGACAAGAACCCAAAAACAGACCAGCTGAAAGAGATAAATGACCTGATAAAAGGCATTCTTTCTGAGTCTGAGTCAATGGGGATAATTGTAAAGGCAGATACCATTGGCTCTATTGAGGCAGTACGAAAGCTTTTGACAGCCCAGAAGGTGCAGGTAAAAAGGGCAGGGGTTGGCAATGTTGTGAAAAAGGACATTGTCGATGCCTCTGTTGTAAGGGCAACAGAACCTTACCTAGGCGTTGTACTTGCATTCAATGTTGGGGTTGCAGAAGACGCAAATGCAGAGGCAGCAAAAAAGTGCGTCAAGCTGTTTTCCTCAGATGTGATTTACTCCCTTTGCGAAGATTATGCTGCATGGGTTGAAGAGCAGAAAAAAATTGCATCAGGCGCTGCAATTGAAAGGCTTCCATCCCCTGCAAAGCTGCTTGTGCTTCCTAGCTGCACATTCAGGGAAAGCAAGCCAGCAATATTTGGAGTGCAGGTTGCAGGAGGAAGGCTGAAAAAAGGAATAAGGCTCATGGATAAGAAAGGCAAAATAATAGGCCAGGTAAGGGAAATACAAAAAGACGGAAAACCTGTGCAAGAGGCAAAGCACAATGAAGAGCTTGCAATTTCTGTTGAAGGGGCCATTTGCGGAAAAACATTCATAGAAAATGACTATCTTTTCACTTATATAACAAGAAAAGAGGCTGATGAGCTTCTCTCCTCATGCTCAGAAGAGCTTGGGGAGGACGGAAAGGCTGCTCTTGAAGAAATACTTTCAATTACTGACAAAAGCCTGATTTGATTACTGTTTTTTTGCGATTTTGCCGAATTTTGAGTATGGCTTGCTGGTCTTTGTTTCCAGTCTCTCGAACACTATTTGGCTTATTCTCATCCCTTCCCTTATTTTCACTGGAAAAGGCGCAAAGTTAACTATCTCTAGTACCTGATGGTTTTGCGAGCCTGGCTGGACCATTGCGGAAGTCACATGAACTGCCAGGCCCATTCTTGCGAATCTGCTTCTTCCTTCCAATGTTCCCATTAAATCAAGTGGCAAGGAAATTTTCTCTCTTGTAATTCCCAATACCATGCCCCCTGGGGGGATGATTATTGATTTTAGCTTTTTTTCCTGTATTGCTTTTGAGAATGGGACTTTTGACAAATCTACTGGATTTTTGCCAATAAACCTTTGCTTGAACAGCCAAAAGCGGCCTGCTAAAGTCAAGTCAACTGAGGCTGCGCCTATTTGCGAGTCAGAAATTGCAGGCTCAAATGCCAGCTTTCCTTTTTTGATATAGCTTTTGATGTCCTTGTCTGAGAGCACCATGAAAAGAGAAACGGGGTGAAATCATAAAAAGAGCTATGGGGCTATTCGTCAGATGTCAAATGCATGTTCGATAGTTTTAAAAGCTGTTTTGAAGCTAATTTTTCCGGTAATTATGGAAAAAATAAAGAACGAGATAGCTGGGGAAATAACCCTTAGCCAAACGCCTGGCTCTACAATGAAAAAGTGGAGGGAAATATTTGCAATAACACAGGCAGAATTGGCTGAGCTGCTGAAAATCTCGCCTTCAACAATAAGCGACTATGAGGGAAACAGGAGAAAGTCCCCAGGCTCAGGCGTAATAAAAAGATTTGTAGATGCTTTGGTAAAAATAGACAATGAACGGGGAAACCCAATACTTTCAAAGCTCCAGCAAGGCGTTGAAAAAACAGAGCAATACTTTGAAGTTCATGAGTTTGCAACCAGCATATCTGCACTTGATTTTCAGAAGCTTATTGGGGGCAAAGTGGTTGCAAATGAGGAGCTTATGAAAGTAAAAAAGCTCTATGGCTATACTATGATGGAAAGCCTGAAGATAATACTTGAAATGCCATACAACCAGTTTCCAAAGCTTTATGGAAGCATGTCAGAAAGAGCATTCATATTTGCACAAGTGTCAACAGGACGCTCGCCAATGGTTGTCATAAGGGTAACCCCAATGAAACCTTCTGTTGTTGTGCTGCACGGGATAAAAGAAGTTGACCCATTGGCAGTAAAAATAGCAGAAAGAGAGCAAATACCTGTGATTTCAACAAATACTGACTTGAAGAAAATCAAGGAAGCATTGAACAAGATATGAGCTGTTATTATGGTAGAAGCAGCAGGAATAATCGGCTATGGCTCTTGCGTGCCAAAATACAGGATAAAAACCTCTGAAATTGCAAGAGTATGGGGGGAAGAAGGGGAAAGGATAACAAAAGGCTTGGGAGTGCTTGAAAAATCTGTGCCAGATGTTGATGAGGACTCTGCAACCCTTTCTGTTGAGGCTGCAAGAAATGCAATTGCTTTTGCAAAAATAGAGCCAGAGGCAATTGGAGCAGTTTATGTTGGCTCTGAGTCACACCCCTATGCAGTAAAGCCTACTGCAACAATTGTGGCAGAAGCAGTGGGAGCAACCCCTGAGCTTACTGCAGCTGACTTGGAGTTTGCCTGCAAGGCAGGCACAGCAGGAATGCAGATGTGTATGGGCATGGTCTGCTCAAATATGATTCGCTTTGGCCTTGCAATAGGCGCAGATACGTCGCAAGGAAGGCCAGGTGATGCATTGGAATATACTGCTTCTGCTGGTGCTGGCGCTTTTCTTATTGGAAGGGACCGCAAGGACTTTGTTGCAGAAATAGAGGCAACTTACTCATTTACAACAGACACGCCTGACTTTTGGAGAAGGCAGGGCGCAGACTTTCCATCCCATGGAGGAAGGTTTACAGGAACTCCTGCTTATTTCAGGCATATAATGGGAGCAACCCAGGGATTGTTTGAAAAGACCAGCACAAGGGCATCTGACTATGATTACTTTGTGTTTCACCAGCCAAACGGCAAGTTCCCTATTTCAGCTGCAAAGAAAATGGGAATTGGCACTGAAAAAGTAAAGCCAGGCTTGTTCACGCCAGTAATAGGCAATACTTACTCAGGCGCATCAATGATAGGCCTTGCAGGCGTGCTTGACATTGCAAAGCCAGGCCAAAGGATTGTTGTGACTTCATTTGGCTCTGGGGCTGGAAGCGACGCATTTTCAATTGAAGTAAAGGATGGCATACTTGAGAAAAGGAAAAAATACAAAGGAAAAACGCTTGCAGACTATATTGCTGACAAAGAGTACATTGACTATGGAGTATATGTAAAGCACAGAAGAAAGCTGAAAAGCCTGTGATTTTATGAGAAAAGTTGCAATAGTAGGGGTTGGCATGTCCAAGTTTGGCGAAGAGTGGACACGGGGCTTTAGGGACATGCTTATTGAGGCAGGAAGAAACGCTCTTGAGGACTCCAAGCTTTCTGGCAGTGAAATTGACAGCCTTTATATTGGCACAATGGCACCTGGCAGCCTTGTTGGCCAAGAGCATGTAGGGGCACTTGTTGCAGACTCAATGGGCTTAACGCCTGTTCCTGCAACCCGCATTGAGGCAGCCTGCGCTTCTGGCGGGGCTGCCTTGCGCCAGGCTTATTTGGCAATTGCCTCAGGAGTGCATGATACAGTTGTAGTAGGAGGGGTAGAGAAAATGACTGACACTCCTGGCAATGAAGTCACATCTGCGCTTGGAGGGGCAGGAGACCAGGAATGGGAGCTTTTCATGGGAGCAACTTTCCCAGGGCTATATGCGCTTATGGCAACAAGGCATATGGCTGAATATGGCACAACTGAAAAGCAGATGGCCCAGGTTGCAGTGAAAAACCATGCAAATGCATCAAAAAACAAGTATGCGCACTTTCAGAATGAAATAAACCTTGATACAGTGCTTAACTCAAGGCCTATTGCAACCCCTTTGAAGCTTTTTGACTGCTCCCCAATAACAGACGGCGCAGCTGTTGCTGTTTTAATGCCCCTTGACAAGGCAAAAAAGGTTTGCGAAAAACCAATTGAAATACTTGCATCAACTCAGGCAAGCGATCATTTGGCATTGCACTCAAGAAAAAGCATGAGCTCGCTTCTGGCTACTCAAGTTGCAGCAAAAAAGGCATTTGATGAAGCAAACCTCTCTCCAAAAGACATTGATTTGGCAGAAGTGCATGACTGCTTTACAATTGCAGAGATAATGGCAATTGAGGATTTGGGCTTTTTCAAGAAAGGTGAAGGGGGCAAGGCGACTGAGCAGGGCAAAACCTCTCTTAACTCTGAAATATCAGTAAACACATCTGGTGGCCTGAAAGGCTGCGGCCACCCAGTAGGCGCAACTGGGGTAAAGCAGGCAGCAGAAATAGTATGGCAGCTTCGCGGACAGGCAGGCAAAAGGCAGGTAAAAGATGCAAAAATAGGGCTTGCGCACAATGTAGGGGGAAGCGGGGCAACTGCAGTTGTTCACATAATGAAAAAATTATGATAAATTTTTCAGACGTGGAGCAACGCTCCACGCTGATGAAGAAAGCATGAGGGAGATACTATGGAAAATGGAGAAAAAACTAAGAAAATGAAGACTTTCTTTACAGCATCCGCAGTATTGCTGTTTTTGGTTGGCTTGTTGCTTCTCCTCAGCAGGGCCCCTTCCCTTTACATGACTGTAATTGCCTTGCTTATACTCTATTGCATGCATGAATACCGAAAGCTCGGCAAGAAAAAGGCTTGATATTATGCCAAAGGAAAACTTAGCAATTAACTGGAGAAGAATACCAGAGAGGTACAGGCTTGAGGGAAGCTGCTGTGAAAAGTGTAATACCAATTACTTTCCCACTAGGAAATTATGCCCAGTTTGCAGGAGAAAGGGAAAGATTATGCCAAAGCGCTTTTCAGGAAATGGCAAAATATACTCATTCACAGAAATAACTGTTGGTCCGCCTGGCTTTGAGCTTGAAACCCCATATGTGCTTGCAATAATTGAGCTTGAGGAAGGCCCAAAGCTAACAGCACAGGTAGTAGGAGTAGGGGAAAGAGATGTGAAAATAGGCGACAGCGTGGAAGTGGTCTTCAGGAGGATAACAGAGGACAACTCAGAAGGGCTTATTCATTATGGCTACAAGTTTCGGCTTTTGAAAAATTAGGCTGAAAATTTTGTGCCGCACGCAGGGCATGAAAGCATATAATAATCAGCAACATAGCCACATATTGGGCAGCGGTACTGCACTTTGCTTGGGGGCTTTTTCTGGACAAGGTCATACCCGCAGTTTTTGCACTTTTCTGCTTTCAGCTCATTTGGCGCCTTGCATTTTGGGCACTCAAACCTGAACATTGACTCCACATGGGTCCCGCACTTAGGGCAGCGCTCCATGCCAAGGTTCAGGTCTGCCTTGCATTTTGGGCATTTTGCCTTTCTTTTTGAAAGCGGCCGAGGCTTTAATGCCTTTGAGATAAGTTCCAGCAGTCCCATAATAGGGGTTTTTGACGTAGCCTATAAAAATGCTTTACACCAGAGAAAAGGCATGGGCTCGTGGCGCAGTGGTAGCGCGCCTGCTTTGCAGGAACCTTTTTCCGCCTTTGGCGCAAAAAGCTTCACCAAAAAGGACCTTTTTTGCTTCGTGGAACTTCGCAAAAAAGTTCCATCAAAAAAATGCAAAATTGGTTCCAAAAAAGCAGGAGGCCGGGGGTTCAAAGCAGGAACCACTAGATTTCCATAAGGTGGGTTCCTACTACCTCCCCTAGTTGGGAAGTAGCTATGTGAAAATCCCCCCGAGTCCACTTATTACTTCTTTGATGGGAAGAGGAAGTAGAATTTTACACCTAGATTATCCAGGCGGGTTTTGTTCTTACCGTTGAAGTTTCCGATATTAAGGTCACCAAATACATTAAATCCAATTCTACCTGTACGCACATCAAAAGACCCTGTGATCCTGTTTGATGTCACGTCTGATGACTTTGTGTTTGTATATCCTATGTTAAAGAGGTTTGTATCTCCAAGATCTATAATGTCCTTCAGGCTGAGCCCTACTCCAAATAGCTTCAGATTGTCTCCAGCGCCATACTGGAAGTTTGCTGCGAATTTATTCTCCTTTCCAATCTCAATTTTTGTCCCTTTGTAAAGATCATTAATAGCCTTAAGGTTTGTAGCCAAATATAGGTCTCCTGTCAACTGCTGAACATATGTAAATTGTTTTGATCTTTCAGTAAGTCCAAAGCTGAATACGCTTTCCTTATCAAACAGCCCTTTCTTAAATTTTAGCTTAAGCCCTCCAAAATCTTCACTTGGTTTCATGCCTGATATTTCTCTCCCCAGTATCACAGACGCATTCACGTTGTTATCAACATCAAAGTTTGTCGACCCAATGATATACTCTCCTGTTTTCTCATCCTCGATGCGTGAAACACCTGCAATAAAATCTCCTTTCTGATATGAAACTGAAATGTGTGTGTCAACAGCAGGTAGATCTTGGCCTGGTGAAAAACTAACTATTCTCTTTCTTATATTCTGAAGGCCATTTCTCCAACTTTCAACAAGAGTCTGTTTCTGTTGGTAGGTAAGCTCTTCCCAGTTAGGGGTTTTCTCGTCAATTTCCTCTACTAGATCCAAAAGTGTTGTTTTTATATTCTTGACGGATATTTCATCAAGCTCTCTAAATGGTTGTGGAACCGACAGATGGACCATTATCCTTTCGTCATCAGCAATTTTATAGATGGCATTTATCCCATAGTCTGATTTTTGCCCTGTCTCAAACTCACTATAGCCAACTATGTCAAGTTTCTCTGTTGTGAGCTTGCCCGTGAGAATTCCATCTGAAACCTCGTATTTTTGATCTTCGTTTTTGTCCAATCTTACTACTAGGCCTCCACTAACATTTGGCATATCAAGTCTCATGCCTCCTAGTAGGGTTTCTTTATTGCCCCCAAATGCCCCAAGAAGGTTCAGTTGGTCTATTATTCTGTATGAAATAAGTCCAAGCCTAGTTCCAGATGCCAGATTGTAGCCATAGTTCTTTTCTACTTCATTTCCATATATGTCAGGCTCTGGCCAGCGTAGATCAAACACCCCTAAAATCAGGCTCTGCTGTGGGTCCTTACCTTTTTTGGAAAAGTCAAATTCAACTGTCCCAGCCCAGTTCTTACCAGGAGTTTGTATATCTAGAGTAGAAAAATCAATTTTTTTGAACCTGACTTCTGAGCCGACAAAAAAACCAATTCCGTTTACCCTCTTCTTGATATCATCAAACTTCTGGATTTCATTCTCGAATTTTAGTTCTTGGCTCCTTCCATGCGTTAGACCACTCTCTAAAGTAAAATTAGGTGAGAAACTGTGATAAAACTCTGCATACCTAACCTGTGAGAATACATAATTAAGCTTTGATGAGTTGGTTTGAATTAGGTTTTGAACACTTTTCATAAATTCTGTGTCCTTTTCCTTTTGCTCATTTAAGACTACCTTGTAATAGTTTCCTTCTATAGAAACCACTATATCTGCCCGCAAGTCCTTTGCATCAAAATGCTTGGTTGCTTCAGTTTCTAGTGTTGGTGGCTGTCCGACAGTTGTTGTCTCCACACCATCACTCAAATGCGTGTGAGCGAGCCCAGTCAGATAGACAAATACCTTACCTGTTTTGTTCTGAAGGTGAACATCCTTTTGTATTGAAGAATACTCTCCGTCCTCTGTTTTTGTTGTCTGAGTCTCTTCATCAAAACTCACAAGGTCAACTGTACCTGCCTTGCGGAGGTATCTTACAGCAAGCTCATTTAGCTCGTTTGTGAAATTTGGGAGCACTGTATTTAGGTTATTGACTAAGAGTTCGTGGAGTTCGTCTATGTCCCTTTTGATTGGGTTTCCATCTTCATCAAATTGTTGCGAAGAGAATACATTAGAATTGTAAACAACAGACTCTCCGGTTGGACCGTATAGTGAAACTCCTCCAAGCATGTCAAGAAGGTTCTTATCTATTTTGACAAATGAATATTTCAAGTCTGCATCGCCACTGTAAAGCTCAAAGCCTTCAACATATCTTGCAATGTCAGAATATGCCCGGTCTATCTCAGTAAGAATGTTGCGGTAGTCAAGCTGAAACCTTAAGTTGGGGCTTACATCTGATATGTGCATATCTCCTATAAACTTCTGAGTTGATGTTAGAAACTCTCTTAGCCTGCCACTCCATTCCTCAACGCTTAGCTCATCTGAATCTTTTGTTATGAGATTCATGTGGCGCAATTGTCTTAAGTCCCAGACTTGCTGAACTCCTTCTCTTGTTACTACAAAGAGGTTGTTTGTTGGATCTTTTATACCAACAACTTTGTCCTGCTCATCTCTTACAAGAACCATATTGTTGAGGTTGTTCAAACCCGGAGCATTGGCTGTTATTATGGCATCTATAAAGTCATACGCCATATCTGTCCTGTTTTTGCCAACTCTTTCAAAATCTGACCTTGTTAAGATATTATACGTTCGCTCTGCTATCCTTTTTGAGACCTCCATGAATTGCCTGGTGTGTTCAACAGACTCTTGTCCAAGTCCAAAGTAGATTTCATCCATTTTATCTGAACTTTGCATTATTACTCCGAATGTCTGTGAGTTTTTGTGGATGACATCAAAAAACTCCTTTGCATTGACTCTTGAGAGTGTTTCAGTTGTCTCAACATCTGAGAGACTGTTGATGAATTCCCCCCCATTTTCTATACCATACATTATGTTAAGAATATCAACAAAGGAATAGGTGTCCACTTCAAAGGAGAGCTTCTGTTGGTCATTCTGTGTTTCTAGGCTACTCAGCTGGACAGCTATTGCATCGCTTGAAATGTATTCGTTCTCTGTCAAGAGTTCGTCAACTGTGCTGCTATATCTGTTTTGGAATCTGTCCCAGACTTTAGAATACTTCCCAAGAGTATTCCAGCATAATGAATAAAGATGCACAAGCTTATCAGAAGAGGATTGCGCACTTGTATTATAGGAAGGGTTT
>CAZOMB010000005.1:0-53973 GCA_964581105.1 Microcaldota archaeon | reverse complement strand
GCGAGGGCGGGGCTGACAAGCTTGAGGAAGAATGCAAGAAAATCAAGGGCGTTGGACAGGTAGATGTTCAGGGAATGGACAGGCTTTAGGTTTTCAGCTGGTTAGCGCTATCAGCTTCTTGACGAATTTTTTTGGAAGAGGCTGGCCCATTTTTTTATGGGCGGCAAGAAACTGTCTTGCACGCCAAATATTGAGCTTTTCATCAGGAATAATTGCTGGCACCCTTATGATTTTTATTCTGTTTTCTTCAAGCGCTTTTACTTTGTGGAGATTGTTTGTCATTAGTTTTGCTTTTTCTACGCCATAGTAAAATTTGATGATTTTTGCGGCATATGAATAGCTTCTTGAATCGACTTTTAGCCCGAGTTTTTCGTATGAGCTCACTGTGTCATAGCCCTTTTTCTGCAATGCATAAGCGTTTGCGTGTTCCACTAATCTAATACACCTACCATCTTGGTGCATTGCCAATAAAAGCAGCCCGCCCTTAGTCCCAATCCTGAACTTTGCTTCCTCAAATTGCGGACCGCAGTTACAGAGCTCTGAGCCAAGAGTGATGCCAAAATTGCACAAAGATTCTATTCTGATGAGCGGGATGCCTTCCCAGTCCTTTTTCAGCGCGATATATTCCTCTTTGTCTTGATAAAAAACTCTGCACTCGAAGTTAAAGCTGCCGCAACTGGTTTCGACTGGCAATGTGAATGGTTCGCTTATCTCTTGCTTTTTGTGGCTATTCATAATCATCTGTGGTAAATTGTATTTTATCAATATATAATAAATCCTCCCCCCTGCGCGGGAGGAAAGCTTAAATAGAGAAAAGTAGACAATGGAGACATGCGTATAGATATTATTTCAAAATTGAGAAGGGTCGGCTTTACGCAAAATGAGGCAAAGGTATATCTAGCACTGTTGGAGCTTGGACCAACAACAACAAAGCCCCTGATTGACAAGGCAGGGATACACACGTCAAAGGTTTATGAGGCGCTTGAAAGATTGGTGCAAAAAGGTCTTGTGAATTTTGTTACTGAGGCAAACAGGAAAAAATTCCAAGCTACAGACCCTCAGAGCATTATCTTTTTCTTGGAGGAAAAGGAAGCAGGACTGAAAAAAGAGAAAAAATTCGTTGGAAAACTGCTTCCTTCACTGCGCTCCCTTAGGAAACCTCCCCCACACCAAGGTGCAACTATTTTTCAAGGACTTGGGGGATACAAAGCCCTGCTGAACAACATGCTGGTGGAAATAGGGAAAGGGGGGCACTATGACGTTTTTGCAAGCGGCATGATGAAAAAAGGGGTTGGCCCGCACTGGTACCAGTTCCAGACAAAAAAGAAAAAGTTGGGAATCAAATCAAGGTGCATATGGGATGAAAAAGTGCGTTCCAAGAAAGAGTACCTAAAAGAATATCATGGAAAGGGAAGATTTATTCCTAGCAGCTCATACCAATCGCCAGTTGACATTTTTGTATATAATGACAAAGTGCTGCTGGTGTCCTATGGGGCAGAGCCCTTGTTTGCAGTCCTGATACATAGCAGAGGCATGGCTAAAGGCTATGCCAGTTTGTTTAATTCTCTCTGGAAGATTGGAAAATCCTAAAGAGTGGCAGACGCTTTTATATTGCTTTTGTAACCATGGTTACATCATGTTAATTTATTTCTATGACCTCAAAACAAAAATAAAGGATTACAACCGCCTCAAGCGCCGCTTTTACTATGACTTAAAGAAAAGCAGGCTCTCAACTTACCCGACAAAAACAAAATCAGTAATAATAGTGGAAGACTCTGCAGAAGCTCTGGCAGACCGCTTCTTTTTGCGCCACAGAAAATATATTGAAGTATACAAAGCAAGGGCAAGTTCCATTGAGGAAATATTTTAGCTTAGCATCCTGTATATTTTTGCGTGCGCTTTTTTCAGCTTCACATAGTGCGTGCCTCTCCAGTATATTTTCTTGCAGCCAGTGCATTTCCAAAAAAGCCTTCGCCTCTCATAAACCCGCTTGTGGACAAGCCCTTTTACAGATTTTTTTGGCACTTTTTCAAGTTTTTTTCCGCAAGCAGGGCAGAGCGTATTTGACGGGAATTTGGGGAGCTTGATGTGAAAATGCAAAGCAATTGCAGCAATTTGCACCTCTGGCTTTGCTTCTGGCACAAAAAAGCATTTTATTCCTCTTTTTTTGCATCTTTTCAAAAGCTCCTCATCCCTTGTTAAAAGAGCTGCTTTTTTGCTTTTCACAAGTGCCATTAGCTTCAAATCATGCATTCCTTTCAAGTGCTCTACAGGAATTCCCATTATTCTTATCCAGCGTGTAAGCTTCATGAGCATCTCGTCTGCAAAAAACCGCTTCATGCACAAAGCCTCACAGCTAAGCTAATTATTGTTTGCCTGCCAAAAAGAGGCGGGAGGATAAAATGATAACCAGCCTTTGCCTTGAGAACTTCAAATCCCACTCTGTCAGTGAGCTTAGGTTCACTGAAGGGACCAATATACTTGTAGGCAGGATGGGAAGCGGCAAAAGCTCTGTTTTGGATGCCCTGTGCTTTGCCTTGTATGGCACATTCCCAAAAATGTCAAGGCGCGACCAAAAGGTTGAAAACCTTGTGAATATTGCAAGCGAGGGCAAGTTTGCAAAGATAATTCTTGAGTTTGAAAAATCAGGGAAAGCATATTCAGTCACAAGGAAAATAGGCAAAAAGCTCTCTGAAGCTGAAATAAGGGAAAATGGAAAGCTTGTGCAAAAAGGGCCAAAGCCAGTAACACAGCACATAACATCAATACTTGGGGTTGATTATGAGCTTTTTACAAGGGCAATTTATTCTGAGCAAAACAGGATAGATTATCTTTTGTCCTTAAACCCAAGGCAAAGAAAAGTGGAGATTGACTGGCTGCTGGGCCTTGGTAAGTTTGACAAAGCAAGAGAGGCAGCACAAGAGGCAGCAAGAAAGCTGTCAGAAAAGGCAGGGGGGCTTTTTTCTGATGCAGACAATGAAAAATCCCTGAATCTGAATGAAAAAATTAAAGAGCATGAAGAGCACCTTGGGGAAAAGGAAAAGCACCACAAAAAGCTTGAGCAAAACAAGGAAAAGATGCTTGAAAAGTTAAAGCAGCTCTCATCAGACCTTGCTGCACTTGAAAAGCTCAAAACAAGGTGGGAAAATGAAAAGACAGAATGTGATTTGCAAAAAGGCGCAATACAAAGGCTGAAAGCAGAAACAGAAAAAAAGCAAAAGCCAGGAAAAAAAGAGCTTGATTTGCTTTGCCTTGGCTGTGAAAAGGCAGAAAAAGGGCTTAAAGGGGCAAAGGAAAAGTCAAAAAAAGCCCAGTCTGAGGTTTCTTCACTTAAAAGCGAGGTTGCAGTGCTTGAAAGCCAGGAAAAGGCTGCAAAATTTGCTCAAAACCAGGAAAAAGAGCTTAATGAAAAGCTTGGCAAGCTAACTTCAGGAAAAAAAATAACTGAGCTTGAAAAGGAAAAAGATGCCCTCAAATCAGAGCAGGAAAAGCTCTCAGCAGAGCTGTCCTTGCTTCAGGCGCAAAGAAAAGAGCTTGAAATGGCAGCCAAAAATCTTTTGTCAGCAAAAGCAAAATGCCCTGTTTGCGACTCTGATCTGACAGGTGGCAGGGCGCAAAAGCTGGCCAATGAAAAAGAAAAACAAATGAAAAACAGGCAAGAGCTTGCAAAAAAGGCTGCAAAGCTTGCTGCACAAAAAAAATCAGAAATAAGCAGGCTTGAACATGACATAGCAGAGGCAAAATCCCTGTTTTCTGGGATTGAAAGGCTGCAAGAGCAAAAAGCTTCCCCAGAATCAATCAGGGAAAAAGCTGGCAAAAAGAGAGAAGGGCTTTTTGCAATTGAAAAACAAGGGGAAAAAACAGAAAAAGAGCTTGACAGATGGCAAAATGAGCTTGACAAGGCAAAAGAAAGCCTTGATGAGGCAAAAAGAGCAGAAAAGCTGTTTGCTGACCTTGAAACTGCGCAAAAAAAGCTTTCAGACTCTGAACAAAAGCTTGCAAAGATTGAGTTTGATGAGAAAAAATATAATTCCTTGAGAAATGATACTGAACAAGCAAAAGTTGGGCATGCAAAAGCAGAGTCAGAGGCAAAAGGGGAGCTTGAGCAGCTAAAGCTTATGCATGAGCTTTTGCAAGGAGCGCAAAAAGAACTTGCTGAGCTTGAAAAAAAGCAAAAAAAAGCAAAAAGGTATTCACAAGCATCCCAGGCAATGGCAATTTACAAAAACAGCCTCATAGCATCGCAATCAGAGCTAAGGAGCACTTTGGTTGAGGAAATAAACCAGGCTTTGGCAGAAATTTGGCCTGCAGTTTACCCATATTCAGATTACTCTGGGGTAAAGCTTGAGGCAGATGAAAAAGATTACAAGCTTTTGATGCAAAAGCAAGGCTGGAAAGAAGTTGATGCAGTTGCTTCAGGAGGAGAAAGGGCCTGCCTGTGCCTTGCTCTTCGCATTGCATTTGCAACTGTGCTTACGCCAGACATAGGCTGGCTTATTTTGGATGAGCCAACGCACAACCTTGACTCAGATGCAGTTGCAACCCTGTCAGAGGCAATAAACAGCAAAATACCTTCAATAGTTGAGCAGATATTTGTCATTACCCATGACCCTGCGCTTGGCGAAATAAGAAAGGGAGCAGTATTTAGGCTGGAAAGGGACAAAGCCACTGGCCAATCAACAAGAGTGGAGACTGGCTAAAAGCAGGCTAAAAATTTTTTCGCAGTTTCTGACAGGACTTTGTAATGCTCTTCCCTGGCCTTCTTTTCATCAATGTGCGACAAAACAGCATGCCTGCACACAGGAGAGGCTGAAAAATAGGCAAATGCAAGGCTGTCAAGGTCAGAAACTTTTGCAAAGCCATTTCCGACAAGCGCACGCAGTGTTGCAGCTGCCTCATAAAAAAGCGAGTCATTCTCATTAAGGGCAAATATTTTTGAAGGGTCCAAGAGTTTTGCGCTTTCTCCTGAAAACTCCATTGCTTCCGGCGAAAGCCCGCCGCATCCAAAGCCCTGGGAATGCATTTTGCAAAGCCTTGAAATTACTGCTAAGCATGCGCTGACTCTTTCTTGCCTGCTAGCCTGTGCTGGGTCAATTCTTTTCCCAGACTGGCATACTATGAAAAGCTCGTTTTCTTTATTTGAAACAAAGCCAACAGGTACAGATGCATGCTCAGACAGCCAGTCAGATGAGCCAACAAGCATTTCTGCCTGCGTTTGCGAGCAAACCTTGTGAAGCATAAACTCATCCTGTTGCTCCCTGAAGTGCTGCTTGTCTTTTGCATTTGTGCTGCCAAGAGGATAACTTAAGTGCTCAAACTCAGTAGTGAGAACTGCAAAGCGGTTCATGCTTACACCTTAGGCGAATTTTACTTTGCAGACGTCTTTTCCGTCAATCTTATAGTAGAATTTTTCCTTGATTTTCCTGACCAGCCCTTTGAAAGAGTCTTTCATAGGCAGAGCATACTCAAAGAAGCGGGATATTAGCTCCTTTTCAGCAAGCTGTTTGAATATCTTGTTTATCCTTGACTTGTTTCCTGAGCTGACCTGCTCATCAGCCTGTGTTTCTTGTTGCCTGATATTACCCAGGATAATTGATTTTTTACTTATCACTTTCATCTCCCCCTCTTAATGGCTGAATATGTAAGAAAGGGAATAAAAAACAATGTAACAATGTATAAAACTGTGCATTAATCCCCTTGTTTGCACAAAGAACCAAGCAGTTTTGCAGAGTGCCTTGGAACAGCTGAAACCATTACTATGTCAGTTGCAAGCTCAAAGCCTGCCCAAGTAGATATTCTTGGCAATATCTGAAGATGGAATGGGAATGTTTTGCCCTCATGGGGAGCAGAATGGAATATGATATTATAAGGGCCAAAGCCAGTCGCAGAATCAATTGCCCCAACAGCCTGCTTAAGCACTGAAGCAAGCAAAACAAGCCTGTCTTGCTTCAAATCAAGTATAGATGATGTCCCCTCTTTTGGAACTATCCAGGTTTCAAAATGGAACCTTGAGGCTTTTGGGCAAAATGCAAAAAATCCTTCGTTTTGCGCGTATATTGTGCTTTTGTGGGACTTTTCAAGCCTTGAAAAAGCCTTCTCCTTTTTTTCAATTTTTTTTACAAAGGCAGGCACAAAGGAAAATGCAGCAAACTGCGAATGCGTGTGCTCAAGGCTTGCCCCGGCAACTGCGCCCTCATTCTTGAACATGCACGAATACTTGAGCAAATGGTCTTTTTTTGCAGATTCCATCCTCCTTTGCACCATAATAAAATAGTCAGCAATATTTTCATTTGAAAGCTCTGAAAGGGTTTTTTTGTGGTCAGGGGTTTCAACTATTATCTCATGCCTCCCATATGCTTTTTTGCTGGTCTGCATAAATGCCGGGAACTTGTTTGGAAAGCAGCGTATTTCCCATTTGCCCCCCTTTTCTATCCTGTCAATCTCAGGAGGAGTCATATGCTCATTTCCAGGGCAGAAAAAGCATTTTTCAGGAGGCACTGACTTTTCAGCCCTTTGCGGGGCTTTGGCATCATGAGGCCTTTTTCCCCTTTCAGTTGTCAGCACAACCCTTCTCCCAAGAACATCCTTTATGACTTCGCTTTTTAGCTCTCCTTTTTCTGCCATCTTACCACCTATAAGAACGCCTCAACATCCTGGCTTTTTTTCTGCTTTTCCTCCTCAAAGCGCTTTGCAATCAGCTCAAGGTCTTTTCCTTTCACAGCAAACTCTGCCTTTTTCCTCCTTATTTTCACAAAGACAGGGGAGCCTACTGCTTCCCCAACAATTAATGCCTCTCCAACCCTTAAAGTTGTTATTGAGCTTAGCATCTGCCTGTCAATTCCCTCGCATGACTCTCCAACATGGTCAATGTCAAACGGGTTTGTTATCCTTAGAATAATATTTGTATTGCACTGCGAAAGCGCTGTTGTTGCAAGCTGCACAGGCCTTTGTGAGATTAAGCAAAGGCAGGCACCAAATTTCCTTCCCTCCCTTGCTATTGTTATTATCGGCCCTTTTGCCAATGCATGTTTTTTTTCAGCCTTTTCAGGCGCAAAGTTGTGCGCTTCTTCCACAACAAGCAAAAAAGGCGCAATTTTCCCTTTTTTTCTCAGGTTAAACAGCCTTCTGCAAAGATAAGAGACAAGAATCTGCTTTTTCCTTGCATTGTCAATTTCAGAAAGGTCAATCACTGTGAGCTTGCCAGGCTCAACAGCTTCATCAAGCCTTGGCCAGTCTTTTGCAGAAAGCAGCCTTAATCTTCTCAGCTCAGAAAGCCATGCAACAAGAGGCCTTTTCACATTGTCCCTTTCAATTGTTTTCTCTACTCTGGAGATTAAGTCATCAAGCACATAGCTTTCATGCTTTTCTTTCATTTCATTGTGAAGTGAAGACATTATTGGCGCAAGCTCCCTAAGCTGTGTTGCAGACATTTCAGGAACCATTTCCGCAAGCATGTAAGGAGTTACTTTCCTGAATGCAATCCTGAATTTTCTTGCGCTGACTACATTTGTGCTCTTGTTAAACTGCGTCTGCCTAAAGCCAGTGTATTCCCCATGGCTGTCAATCACAACAACTGCCATCCTGCCTTTGTCAGCGCTTCTTGAGAGCATTTCCTCAATCATCACGCACATAAGGTATGACTTTCCGCTGCCTGACATTGCAAGTATTGCCAAATGCTTTTGCAGCAGCTTTCCCATTGACAGCTTTGCTTCAAGCGAATGGTGCTGCAATGTGCCAAGGTTAAGACCATTTTCATCCAATTTCAGGAATGTTCTCAGAAGATTCTCATCTGCCTCAAGGACTTTTGTGCCAGGAGCAACAGGAAAAGTGCTTCTTACAATATTTTTTCCTTCAAAAACCCCGTGGACCCTGACATTTGCAACAACATACTCCCATTCCTCTGTTGGAAAGCTCTGGGAAATCGGGATGTTCTTCTCATATTCTGAAACGCTTTCAGCCCTTTCAAAATACCTGTTTGCCCTGGTTATTTCAGTGACAGAGCCAAGCACAAAGCCAGAATCAGAGCTTACTTTTACAAACTGGCCTTTTCTGACCTTTTTGCTCAATACCACAAAAGAAAATGAGATTGTCGTTGGCCCTTCCATTGTTGAAATTACAGTGCCAAGCTCTTTGTCCTGCATAAAATCCCACTCTTTTCTTCCCCATGGTAACTTTTTAAACAGAGCCTGAGAATTTGCAATAGGAGAAACAATGGCAACAGCTGCAAAGGATGCGCTGCCTTTTTCAGCGCGCTATTCGCTTCCATCGCAGGTAAGCAATAACCTTGGCGAGGTTTCCTGGGAAACAGTGTCAGAGCTGTCAGTTGATTTCCAGGTTGACATAAAGGAAAAAAGAGGCAAAGTGAAAAAGCTGCTCAAAGAGCTTCAGATGTCACGGCTTCTTTTGCTTGACAGGATAAAACATGGGATGAAATCCGGCAGGGCAGACCCAAAGCTCCTTGTTGACATAGTAAGGCTCATACAGCGCTGCGAGAAAATAGCCAGGCAGTATGATATTGACTTGAACCAGTTTTCAACATTCCTTTACCTTGTTTCTGAAAAGCTCAAAAAGGAAAAGCTGGCAAAGCACAAGGGGATTGGGGACATTGGCTGTGTTGTGCCAATAAAAGAGGAATTAAGCTCATTCAAGTCAAGAAGCGAAGTTTCAAGGAAGAAAACAAGGAAAAGAAAGTCAAGGAAAAAGCGCAAGAGGAGAAAAAGATGAAGCCCAAATTCAGCAAAGACCTGCTTGTTTACAAACAAAGGAAAATAAAGCCAGCTTTGAGGATAATTGGAAAAATGCGCCAGGTCATTGCATTTCCCGAAAAAGAGTGCAATCTTTCTTATGACGCTCCCACTTACTTCATGTACAGGGGAATTGAAAAGTTTGGGCACATACGCTATGACATCACAAGAATCCCCTCTCTTGACCTTTGCGGAGAGCATAACAAGACATTTGGCCATGAGCACCCAAAGTCCCCAAAAGGAGCAAAATGGCCAGAAGTTTATGAGGTGCTTGAAGGAAAGGCGCATTTTTTGCTGCAAAAGGTCAGCCAGCTGGGCGTTGAGGATGCACTTCTTGTTGATGGGAAAAAAGGAGACTGCCTATTGATTCCCCCAGGATATGGGCATGTGACAATAAACCCTGGGAAAACAGAGCTTGTGCTTGCCAATTTGGTATCAGAAACATTCTCATCAGACTACTCAAAGTTTGCCCAAAGAAGAGGAGCATGCTTTTATGAAACAATAAAGGACAAGCTGATAAAAAACCCAAATTATGGCGAGGGGTTTAACATAAGGAAAATGGATGCATCAAAATTCTGCTCATCTTTTGGCTGCTTTGCCCCTTTCAAGGGAAAATCCCTTCTTGAGGCTGCCAAAAACTACGAGAACATAGAGTTTTTGCAAAAGCCTGAGTTGTTTTACTGAATTTTCATCAGACCAAGCAGTAGCTGATGCAAGCTTTATTAATCCAAAAACACAAACCCTTCATATGAAGTTCAATAAATTAATACCTGAATTGTGTGTTTCCAGCCTGGAAAAAAGCCTCTGGTTTTATACAAACATTCTTGGGTTCAAGATAGAGTATGAAAGAAATGAAAGGAGATTTGCGTTTATCTCTTATGAAGACTCGCAAATAACTCTTGAAGAAAACCCTAATTCAAAATGGAGCACAGGGAAACTGGAGTACCCTTTTGGAAGAGGTGTTAATTTCCAGATTGAAGTGGGGAATTTGGAGGTTTTGCTTGGAAGACTGAAGGAGAATGTTTACCCTTTGAAAATGGAACCAAAGGAAAACTGGTATAGGCAAGGAGATAAACTTCTTGGATTGAGGGAATTTCTGGTTTTGGACCCTGATGGCTATCTTTTGAGATTTTCACAGAGTATTGGAAGCAAGAAGGCTTGAGTTCATCCGCATGATTCACTTTTTCTGCACTTTTCCCCTTGCAAATGTAGTGCTTCCGCCGCCTTTTGCTTTATGCTTTTTCAGAAGCTCAAGAGCGCTGTGCTTTGAGCCTTTTGGGCAGGAGGCAACAATAAACCCATCCTGCAAGCAGACAACGCAGCAAAGCCCGTTTGAACTTATTTTGCCGCATATTTCCTCTGCAAGCTTCGGAGTATAAGGTGCATTTAAAATCTCAACAACACTGCTCTTGTTTTCCTTTGCTTGCTGTATTGCTGACTCTGAAATCTGCTGTGAAAGTATTGCCTGCAGCTTTTCTATTTCCTTGCCCCTTTCTTTCCACTCATTGAAAAAGCGCAGAACAGTTGCCTTTAGCTGGTCTTCTGGCACTGACAGGGCGGCTGCAGCCTCGCGCAGCAGCTTTTCCCTTTCCTGGACATGCTTTATGGCCTCTGGGCCGCTTTTTATGACCACTCTCTCCACCCCGTCCTGCACTCCTTCGCGCTTGACTATTTTTACTAAGCCAAACTCAGAAGTGCTTTTATTGTAATTGTGCGTGCCTCCGCAAGCCTGATGGTCAATTTTTCCTATTGACACAATGCGAAGCTCTTTTCCAGGCACAGCACCTCCCTGGTATAACCTGAACCCATACTTTTTCTCAGCTTCATTCCTTCCCAATACTTCTGTCTTGATTGGGAGGTTTTGGATAACATACTTGTTTGCAAGCTGCTCTATTTTCTCAAGCTCTTGCCAGCTGATTTTCTTGTAATGGGTTAAGTCAATGTGTGCCTTTTTCTCATCCTTGTATGAGCCTGCCTGCCATATGTGCGGCCCAAGCACTTGCCTTGCGCATGCATTAATCAAATGGATTGCAGTGTGATGCCTTGCTATCTGCTTTCTTCTTTCATTGTTTACTTTTGCATGCACTTTTTGCCCCACTTTGAAACCTGCAGCACCTTCCACTTCATGCAAAATTACTCCTTTTTCCTTTTGAACGGATTTTACTTTCTTTCCATTGATTTCGCCTGTGTCAAATATCTGTCCTCCTGCTTCTGGGTAAAAGGCAGTTGAGTCAAGTATCACAAATTTTCCTTTTATAGCAAGCACAGTTGCATCAAACTCCTTAACCCCATCATAAAACATTGCTTTTGTCTTCTCAGTTCCCTTAACATCTATCTTTTTCTCACCAGCTGAATCTTTTTCATCCTCTTTTTTCATTAATGAATAGAAGTTCTCAGGTATTTGCACTTTTACTTTTTTGTCTTTTGCAATTTCTGCAACAAGCTCAACAGGTATTCCATTGCTTTCATAGAGCATTTTCAGCTCATTTGTGCCTATTTTCGCTCCTCTTGAAAGCAATGACTCCACTTTTAGCCTTCCTTTTTTCTTTGCTGCTTCATATTTTTTCTTTTCCTCTTCAACAACAGCAATTGCGCTTGGCAGGCCTGCCTTGAGCTTTGGAGTCATGTGCTTGAGATGCTCTGCATGCGCTTGTAGCACTTTTGCATAATCAATTCCCATTGAATACTCCTCATCAAAGCCAAATACCCTTCTTAAAATCATGCGCAAATTATAGCCTCCTCCGGAGTTTGAGGGCAGCATGCCGTCAGTTGAAGTGAAAAGTATTGTCTTCAGATGGTCAGCGCATGCATAAACTGCGTGCAAAGGCTCAAATGTTGAAAGTAGCTGTTGCCCATCCATTCCAAGCTTTGAGGCTATTTTTTGCCTTTCTTTTGAAATGTCCTTTACTTCATCTGTGTCCAAAGAGCCAGAAAGCTTTGCATAACTCAGGAAAAGCTTTTCATCAACCTTTATTCCTGCTCTTTTTTCTATGAGATTAACTGCCTTTCCAAAAACAATGTCATAGCTTATTGGGCTTGCATGCGTAATCCAGGCAATTCTCTCAAGGCCAGCCCCCATGTCAATGACTTTTGTTGAAAGCTCCCTGCTTTTTCCATTTGGCAATGCCTCATACTGCATAAAAACGCAGTTTCCAAGCTCCAAGCCTTCTGCAAAGTACTCAATGCAAGGGCCAAAGTTGCCTCCGCCCATCCAAACGTCTTCAAGGAAAACAAGGTGCTTTTCATCTATTCCCAAATACTCAAGAAAGCCAATGTCATGCACAATTGCCTTATCTTTCCAGTAAAAGTCCCCTGTTTTCTTTGTATTAAATGCATGCTGGCCAAGCATCACAAAATTAGTATAATGCCTTCCTGTCACGCCAACATTTGATATGTCTGAAAAGCGGATGCATGACTGGGGCACAATAAGCGGGTTTGCAGGTGGCTCAAGCTCCCCTGAAACAACGTATGGCTGAAAGTCATTGATTGATGCAATTGTGAAATAAAGGTCGTCTCTCCACCTTGCAACAGTTGGGTATGCCTCAAGCGAAGTATGACCGTTCTTGACAAAATACTCCTCTATCTTTTTCCAAGTCTCAACATAGCCAAGGGGCTTTTTTGCCATCTTTTTCCCAATAAACTGGTATCCTATGCATGATGCGTCAGAGCATACTTCCCGGTTTTCAGTTGCCCAGAAAAAGCGGGAGCATTTTTTGCACTGTTGGCGTGAATAGCCCCTTTCAACAAGGGCTTTTACCTCATAGTGCTTTTTCCAGTCTTTGCTGAACTGCGCCCTTAGGCTTGCCTTGTCCATGAAAACTGTTCTGACAGAGAAGATTTAATACCTATCTAGGGAGAAATAATCTGCAGGCCGGGCCTGTAGTCGAAGAACCTTTTTCGGGTTGCCTAAAAAGCTTCACCAAAAACCAAAACTGGTTCGACAATGGTTAAGACGTCAGTCTCACACACTGAAGATTCGGAGTTCGATTCTCCGCGGGCCCACTCCTGCTTTTTATTCGTTTGCATTCAAATTTCCTGTTACGCTCCCATAGTCTAGCCCGGTCAAGGACGTCGGACTCTCAGAACCCTTTTCCGCCTTCGGCGCAAAAGCGTTCACGGAAAATTAGTTTTCTGGAGAAATCCGTTAACTCGGGTTCAAAGCAGGAACCACAATATTTTCATAAGGTGGGTTCCTACTACCTCCCCTTGGGGTAGCTTTGTGAAAATCCCGATGGGAGCGTAAAAATGCCTAGTTGTACCTCTGCGCGCAGGATTGGACACTAATGTGCAGAAAAAGCGGAGTTCAATGCCAAATCCGGCAATCTGCTTGGAACGCTACTTTGGAGATTTAACGAGAAAAAAATTGGGCGCGGCTGGGCGAGGATTCATTTATAAACCATTTGTTATAGAAAATAGAACGGTGGGTAGATGAAGCAGATTACGCTTGATAACAACAAAATCTCAACCAGAAATAATCATGACGGCTTTGATGAGAATCTTGAAGGCCAGGATGCAAGGAACCTTGTTCTGAAAAAAATATTCAATAAAGGCGTAAGTTCGCTGGAATTCATACGGCAGATAGTCCAGCACTACCCAGAAATGAAATTCCTGGCGGGGGAAGTAAATGCAACGCCAGAAGGCAAGGCAACGGATGGCAAATCAATAGGCGAAGACTTGTTTGAGGCAGACAAGAATCAGCTCATAGAGTTCAACCGGACGGCGGCAGGTCTCCTTGTTCTGAAATGGGCCATGACTCAGGATTATGAGGCTTTTACGCAATGCCAGAAAAACGAAGTGAAGCTTTCGCCAGAGGCTTTTGGAAGGTTTTGCGACCTGACAGCCTCTGTAATCAAAGACTCGGAAGCCCTCGATGCTATGATTACGTGCATGGTCATCAATGATTTGGGCAAAGTCAAGGACTTCGTCCGCGCCCTAAGCGAAAAGAACGGCATCGTGGAAGTTGATCACGACCGAGTCCTGGGCGAATCGCTTAAAAGCAACCCAGAGGACGTCCCAAGTTTCCAACGGCTTGGCAAATCTTACAGGAACATGATTCTTAGCGGTCTTGAGATGGATTTCAACATGGGGCAATTTGTGCAGGCTGAAAATATTCCTGCGAGCCTTGGCGGCCTTGTCGGAGTCCAAAACGAAATTCTTGACTTTTATCTGCTCCATGCCCTCTGCGACATAGCAGGTGCAGCCGGTCATGTGAGCCAAAGCGGCTCGCTGGTCATGACCGAACCGACATTTGTTGGTTTCGAGGTCGGAACCAAATCCCTTTCCATGCTAGGAGAAGGGAAAGGCGCTAAAGAAGTCTATGACGCTTACTTGACTGAACGGGCAGCTGCATGGGGCTTGGATGTTACAATGGATGAAGACAGGGCGGTAGCGCGGCTCTGCTGCATGATGAGGGTTGGCAACCGCAATGGCGCCGATAGGATAAAATCAGCGTATCATCCCCTGCAGGCAAACGTGAAGGAAATATTGACAAAGGAACTGAATACGTCCGGTGTAGATGACGGCATTGCGATTCTTCTCTACTACGCCCCAGCGATGCTGGTCAACCTTCAGGCAGCCTCAAAAGACAGCCCAGACCAGAATCTTGACCTTGGCCTTGAAACCCTTGCACGCCTGTATCAGGAAGCAAGAGTGGCAATCAGGAAAAGGGACGGCACAGGAGTTTTCACAGTGGATATCGCGCAAGTGGCTAACCGCGCAAAGGAGAACCCGTCAAGCCTCAAGCATGCTGGTTTTGAGGTTGAAGCAGTTTCAGCAAACGCAAGAGTGGTGCTCTTCGAAAAATCTGGGATTAGGCTAGATGAATTTCCTCGCTTGGACTCGCTTTCGCAATTGCCCGGAAAAAGAATAGTCTGCATTGGAATCGGGGGCGGATCTGATGTTGTCCAAGCGGCAATGCTGGGAAAGATTCTCAATGAGGCCGGCAAAGAATGCCCGGCCGTGATATCTGTCAGAACTGAAATTACAGGCTCGCAGGGAAAAGACGGAAAAACAGGCGAAAAAAGGACAGTGAACAATCCAAAGGATAAAATCGCCTCTGGGATATATACCATCGGCGAGAAGAGCAGCGGATCTGGGCGCTTTTTGGAGAATGTTCCAGCCTCCCAATTCGATGTTTATCTGGTGGTTGACAAGGCTGGCGAGTCCTTGGAGAAAAAAATCGAAACTGTCCTGAAGAATGTCGGCAATGTCGATGCGATAATTGCTGTCGATACGGGGGGCGACGCCCTCTACAAGGCAACAAGCGAAAATAACGCCAAGGCAACGCCCGAGCAGGATTTGAAGGTTCTTCAGGCGCTATCGAGGCTCAGCAATATTGACAAATTAAGCTGCGAAATAGCTGTTGGCGTGGACTCTCCGGCAAACGATGAAAAGATACTAAAGGATGCAAACGCGATGTATTACTCGCTTTCACCCGAGGAAACAACCAGTGTCCTGAACCAATACTCGGAATGGAGAATGGACGGATCTGACCAGACTAGATTTGGAAAGACGCCGCTGTCCTGGCAAATCGCATTACAAGGGGTTGGAGGATACACCTGCCTTAACCTTCCGAGCCGCGTTGTGACTGACGCCCGCAACCCCTGGAACCCCTTCGTGCACATTTCAAGCAGCATGGCACCTATTTTCATAATGGGATTGGATTCGCACGTTCAGAGTATTGAAGCCTGACAGTGGAGAAAATCTTTTCCTAGGAAATCCGCTGCTTCGGTTACTTCGAATAAGCCTTATTCTCCTTCGCATACCTCTTGAAGAACCACTGGGAAAAGACGCTGTCCGCCTTCTTGACCTGCGAGCGCTCAAGCGCATGGTAGTAGCTGCCCCTGTTCTCATAGGGGATGTTCAGCATGGGAAAGCCGTGCTTGTGCAGCACGAAGTTCATCAGCAGCCTACTCATCCTCCCGTTCCCGTCGCCAAACGGGTGGATTGTGACAAACTTGAGGTGCACGCAGGCTGCAAGTTCTACTGGGTGCATCTTGCCCTTTTTCTTCGCGTACCAGCGGAAAAACTCATCCAGCAGGATTGGGACTTCAATCGGGCTTGGCGGCATGAACCTGCTCCCTGATATCCCGACCTGGTGCTCCCTTATTTTCCCGGCAATATCCGGTTTCGTCGCTTCGAAAAGCTTCTTGTGCCAGTAAAGCACGGTCTGAAGCGAAATGTCCTTCTTGAAACCCAGCATCTCGTAAAAGAGCTTCTCGTGCGCCTCTGCCTCCTTGATGTCATCAACCGGCCTGGAGCGCGGCGTCAGGCCCCGCTCAAGGAGGTCGGCGGTTTCCCTGTATGTGAGCTTTGAGCCCTCTATCCTGTTCGTGTCATAGGTGAATTTAACGGAAAAGGTGCGGATTTGCTTTGCCAGCGCGGTCGGGGGCATTTTTTTCTCTTCTTTTGCGTAATTCCCGCGTATCCTGTCCAGCACCGGATACCAGCGCTCCCGGTAAATTTCGGCAAGGAATTGAAGTTTCATCTCCTCTAATTTGGCGGGAAGCTTGGTGCCGACGTATTTTTCCCGGGTTTCCACCCCTTTTTTGGTCCTTACGGTGTGCTGGAGGTAGTAGTAGGTTTTGCCGCCGACAAGCTTTTTCTTTATCGTAGCCATGGCATGTTATTACCCTTACAAATTTATAAATTTATGTATTTTAGAAGAAATGTAAGGGTATAGAAATAAGTCAGCATTGTCAGTTGTTTTCCTAGGAAATCCACTGCTCCAATCTTTTATCCTCGCTTCACCGGCACCCAACTGGGCGCATGTATATAAATGCCAAATGTTCCATTTATCGACGGTTGAGAGGGTCCAAAAAGGGGCACCGCTCTGGCACCAGAAGTCCGCGTCCGATGGGAGCACTTATTTTTCTTATTGGCACAAATGATATGTGGTCAAAAGAGAACATTTATATAATGTTTTGACCCCATAGTCGCAAGGAGTGATAAAGTGATAATAGTACCTAAATTTGTGCCCAGGTTAGTGCCAAAGTCATTGAGACCAATAATGGATATTGACTTTGAGGCACTTGAGAAGCGCGGTGTTTCCGTAAATAGATTTGTAAGCTACAAGAATTGTAGGAGAATAGAAAGAGTGGACAGACTCTTGAAGAAACGCAAAGACAAAATTGAAGAGGAAGCCACTGGTGAATTTATGAAAACTGTTTCTAATGACGAGATTAAAGGGGCGATGAGTTTCTTTAAACAACCAGCCATAACGGCAGGTCAGATTCGCATATATCGAAAGTTTTTTGAAGGAGTTAAGGATATTGGACCACACGACACTGTTATTGCAAGCGAAAGCTGCGGCGCTAGATCTTTGACCATAATTAAATCAGGTAAATCCCGACCAGATAAACCTAAACAAATAACACCTTAAATGTGCTTTGCGCCTTCTTTTACTATGTTTGAGAACAAGCGGACTGAGTTTTTCTCATGCGAAACGCCGGAAGTCCAGCATGGGAATGTGACTTTTTTTACAGCGCACTCTGGATGCGGCATAAGCCCCAATATTTTGCCTGATGGGTCGCAAATTCCTGCTATGTTTTGCTCAGAGCCGTTTGGGTTAACAGGATAATCTGCCTCTTTCATATTTCCATCAACATATTTTAGTGCAATCAGCCTTTTTTTGGAAAGCTGGGAAAGTGCTGCAGGGCTTTTTGGCACAAACCTGCCCTCGCCATGCCTTACAGGGCATTGTATGAATTTTATTCCCTCAAAATATTTGCAAACTGACCTTTGGGGCTTAAGATAAACCCACCTGTCCTCAAAGCGCGCTGACTCATTTGAAGCAAGGGTTGCCTGCTGCTCAAAAGATAAGCCAATGTTTGGAAGAGCTCCAAGCTTTACCAATACCTGAAAGCCATTGCAAATGCCAAGAACCGGCTTTTTATCAGAAACAAATCTCTCAAACTGGCTTTTGAAGGTGCTGCTCAGTTTGTTTGCAAGTACCCGGCCAGATGAGATTTCATCTGCAAAAGACCAGCCACCAGGAATTGCAAATATGTGAAAGTCTTCAAGGCTTTTCTCACCTGACGAAACATCTGAAAAATGCACTATTTGTGATTCTGCGCCTGCCAAGGAAAATGCATAGGCGAGCTCTGCTTCTGAATTTAGGCCAAACCCTGAAAGAACCATGCATTTTGGCTTTTTTTCCATATTTACCAGCCCATTGTCTTTTTCCATGCCTTTTCAAGCAAGCAAACCTCAAGCTTGAGAATGTTTTGCTTTTTGATGTCTATTGAAAGGGCCCCTGACTTTGACACTGTTCCTATTTTTTGAAGCTTAATGCCCCGCATCTTTGCCCTAAAGCTTTTTTCTTTTTTCTTTTTCACTGACACTATGAACCTTCCAGAAGACTCTGAGAAAAGAAGCTGCAAACCAGGAAGCCGGGAGTATTTGCCAAAGTCTATTGCTGCGCCAATATTGCCCCCTATGCAGCACTCTGCAATTGCAACCCCAATGCCCCCGTCAGAGCAGTCATGGCATGAAGCAACAAGGCCTTTACTTATTGCTGATGAAAGCTTCTTGTAAATTGCAAAGTTTTTCTTGAAATTCACTTTTGGCACGTTTGCCCCAAGCAATCCTTTCATTGAATAGTATTCTGAGCCGCCAAGCTCATTTTTGGTCTCTCCAATAATGTAAATTAAATCCCCGTTTGACTTGAAGTCAGAAGTCACTGCCAAAGAAACATTGTTTATTTTGCCAATTGCAGTGACCAAAAGCGTTGGGGGGATTGAAATTTTCCATTTGCCGTGCTTATAGTCGTTTTTCATGCTGTCTTTTCCAGAAATAAGGGGCATTCCATATGCAATGCATGCGTCATAAAGCCCTTGGCAAGCCAAAACCAGCTGTGCCAATCTATGGGCGCCTTCAGGGTTTTCAGGGGTATTTATCGGGTCAGACCAGCAGAAATTGTCAAGAGAGCAAATCCTTTCAAGAGAGCCGCCAACTGCAATATAGTTTCTTAGTGCCTCATCAACTGCATTTGCAGCCATTTGGTATGCATCCAAATCAACATAGCGCGGGCAGATCCCATTGCTTGAAACCAGACCTTCTTTCCTGTCAAAAAGAGGGGCAACTACCCCTGCATCAGACGGGCCTGAAGAATTTTTGCCGCAAAGGGGCTTTATTACAGAGCTTCCCTGCACTTCATGGTCATATTGCCTTATCACATATTCTTTTGAGCATATGTTTGGCCTTTGAAGAAGCATAACAAGCTCTTCACCAATATTGGAGGATGGGTCAATTGACGGCTCTGAGAGCTTTTTGCTTTTAAGCTCTGCATTAAGCTCCATTTGAGGAAGCCCATTATGCAGGAATTTCATGTCAAGATAAGCAACGCTTTTTGCGCCATATTTCACATGCAAAAAGCCTGATGAGTTGAATTCCCCTAAATCTGAGACTTCAACGTCCCTTAAATTGGCAAGCTGAACAAAGTCACCTGCTTTTGCAGGAGGCACAGCAACAGTCATCCTTTCTTGGGACTCTGACAGGAATATTTCCCATGGGTCAAGACCAGAGTATTTGAGAGGCGCCCTGTCAAGGTGCAGCATGCAGCCCGCAGAGCCTTGTGCCATTTCCCCAACAGATGAGGACAGGCCCCCTGCCCCATTGTCTGTAATTGCATTGTAAAGGCCATTGTCCCGCGCCTCAAGCAAAAAGTCAGTCATCTTTTTCTGAGTATAAGGGTCTCCAAGCTGGACTGCAGAAACTGGAGAGGCCTCATCAAGCTCAACTGATGAAAAGGTTGCCCCATGTATCCCGTCCTTGCCAATCCTGCCCCCAACCATAAATATCCTGTCGCCTGGCCTTGCTTGCTTTTTGTGCGTCTCTTTTTCCCCAACCTTTGCTGGCATTATACCGCAAGTGCCGCAGTAAACAAGAGGCTTTCCTAAGTAGCGTTCATCAAATACCAGGGCACCGTTTATTGTTGGGATGCCGCTTGCATTGCCCCCATGCTCAACCCCTGCCCTGACACCTTCAAGAACCCTGCGCGGGTGAAGCAGCCTTGGGGGGATTTCGCCTTTGTAATCAGGCTCAGCAAAGCAGAAAATGTCTGTATTGAATATTGGCTTTGAGCCTAATCCAACCCCTAAAACATCCCTGTTTACTCCCAAAATGCCTGTAAGAGCACCCCCAAAAGGGTCAAGAGCAGACGGGGTATTGTGAGTTTCCACTTTCATTGCAACATTCCAGCCAGGCACAAACTCAAATATGCCTGCATTGTCCTCAAAAACAGACAAAAGCCATTTTCTCTTTTTTGAAAGCTTTTCTGTTGCTGCTTTTATTTTTGACTTGAAAACAGAGTTCAGGAGCTTCTTTTTTTTGCCCTTTTTGAACTTTATTTTTGCATTGAATATTTTGTGCTTGCAGTGCTCAGACCAGGTTTGTGCCAAAGCCTCAAGCTCAACGTCTGTAGGCGAGTCTGACATGCTTATCTTTTTCCTTTCCCCAGCAACACCTCTTTCTGCAAAATAGGCCTTTATTGCCTTCATTTCAGCAAGGGAAAGTGCAAGAAGCCTTCTTTTTGACATTTCTGCAAGCTTTCTGTCAGGAAGGGAAAGGCTTATCTGCTTTACAAGCCCTCCGCCCACTGCCTCAACCCTTGGGATTAAATGGCCAAACCCATCTTTGCCAAATTCATTGGAGGACAGGACTGAAAACGTTTCAATCAATTCATTTGCAAGAAGCCCTTTTGCTATCTTTTCTGCGTCAGCTTTGGCTATTTTGCCTGATATCAGGTATTGTTTTGAAGTATATGCCTTTCCCTTAAGCCTGATTTTCAAAAGTTCTTCTATTGCCTGCTTTGAGGTATCTCCAGCATTGTCCTTTACCCCTGGCCTAAAGCCAACAGAGATTGCATAATTGAATTTTGAACAAGCAAAAAGCGGCCTGTCCACAGAAAAGCACTGGTTTATAGGGTCAGAAAACAGGCTTTTGCCAAGCTCATTAGCCTGGCTCTCAGAAAGCTGCCCATCTATTGAATACACCCTTAATACCCTGATTTTGCTTATCCCTTTTATCCCAAGCTCAGAGCTTATTCTTGCAATCAAGGCTTGGCCTGCTGGGTCTGGCAAATCCTGCCTTAGGCCAACCACTATGCTGCATGCCATATTCCCACAGGCTTAAAGCTCGGGCAGCATTTAAAGAAGTTTGTCAAAAATCCCCTATACATTTAAATCCTTTACCACATCTTTTCAGTTTTGGCTCTGTTTTATAAACAAGGTAGCTTTGAATAATTAGCACAAGCGGGGGAATGGGCTAATCTGGTATGCTTCCAGCTTTGGGGCAGGAACCATCCGCTTTTCATAAGGCGGGTTCCTGCTACCTCCTCAAGAGGTAGCCATGTAAAATGAGCCGGTAATAAGGCTCTGCTACCTCCTCAAGAGGTAGCTCTTGCAAAAAAGCTGGCGATCTGAGTTCAAATCTCAGTTCCCCCATAAGGTGTGGCTTGGAGAAAAAGGGTAAGCCTATCCGACATTGGGTTATATGCCACACCTTATGCCCATGCTTATGCCAATTAGTCCCTATGAAAAACCTTGTTTTGGTGGCTTGATGAAATATGGCAATGCCAATCTCTCTGGGAAATTCTTGCTAGGGCCAATGGCAGGCTATACTGACATTGCCTATCGCCTCCTTTGCAGAAAACAGGGGGCTGCAATGTGCTTTACTGAGTTTTCAAATGCCTCTGCAATTCTGCGAGGCTCAGAAAAAACCTGGGAGCTTATGAAAACCTGCAAAAAAGAAATGCCGGTTGGGATACAGATTTTTGGCTCTGATGAAAAGCAAATGGCATCTGCCTGCAAAAAGATAAGCGAAAAAGTAAAAAACGGGGAGCTTTTTGCCTGTTGCATTGACATAAACTTAGGGTGCCCGTCATACAGCGTGACAAGGGCGCAGGCAGGCTCTGCCCTTCTTAAAAAGCCAGAAAAGGCCGCCTCAATTGTCAAAGCCTGTGTAAAGGCATCAGAAATTCCTATAACTGCAAAAATAAGGGCAGGCTGGTCAAAAGACAATGCAGTTAAAACAGCAAAAGCACTTGAAAAAGCAGGTTTAGAAGGAATAACAGTGCATTGGAGAACTGCAACAGAAGGAAGAAAGAGAAATAAAGGATGGCAGACTGTTGCAAAAGTAAAGCAGGCACTTGAAATACCAGTAATAGGGAACGGAGGGGCAACTACTCCTGAACTTGCTGTTCAGTTCTTATCAGAAACAAAGTGCGACGCAGTAATGATTTGCACAGGAGCGCTTGGCAACCCAAGAATATTCAGGCAGGCAAACCAATTGCTAAAAGAAAAGGGAATAAAACCAGAAAAACTTAAGCAAAGACTCTCCTACTTCCATGAATATTGCTCGCTCGCAGAAAACTTAGGCATTTTAACTCCAAAAAGGCTCAAAGCACATGCAATGGAGTTCTTAACCGGCTTTGCAGGCGCAACAAAGGCAAGGAAGAGGCTTAACAGCGCAAAAACAGAAGATGAGATATCTGCGATAATTGCTGAATTTTCAGGAAACAGATAAAAATCTCATTACCAAAAGCACAACATGGACTTTAGGCAGTTTATTGTATCAGGCATAGTTGATGAGTCAAAAGACATCAAAACATTTAAGCTAAAGCCAGAAAGCAGTGAAATGCCAAAGTACAAGCCAGGAAACTTCTTTTTGCTAAGAATGGAAAACAAGCAAGGCAAAAAATTGCAGCGCTCATATTCAGTTGCATCTACAAAGGAAGAAGGAGGTCTGTGGTTTTGCATAAAGCACAGGGGAGATTTCACTGATTTGCTCTGGAGCCTCAAAAAAGGCGACAAAATAGAAGCAGATGGGCCTTATGGGACCTTTGCCTTGCAGCAAGCAGACAAAGAGCGGGTATTCATTGGCGGAGGGGTTGGGATTTCCCCTTTAAGGCCAATGCTGATTCATACAGTGAAAAATGAGAAAATAAGGGCTCATTTGTTCCACTCTGCCCATACATTTGAAGAGCTTGTTTATTTTGATGAAATGCAAAAGCTGGATAAGCAAAACAAGCTTTTCTCATTCCACCCCTCCATTAGTGGGGATGAAAAGCCTGAAAACTGGCACTGCCTTGAGGGAAGACTATGCATAAAAATGCTCAAAAAAGCCCTTGGAACTTTAGAGGGGAAGGCATACTATTTGTGCGGCCCAAAGCCAATGGTCAGGGAAATAGAAAATTCACTGGAAAAAGAAGGGGTTGCAAAACAAAACATACACAAGGAAGAGTGGGGCTGAATTTGCTTATTCTTGATATGTATATTTCTATACACTTATGTATAAAAAGGGAATCTATCTTAACTTGTCAATAAACCACTAGGATTGGTGATAAAATGGAAAAAACCGCAAAAATACTGCTAACAGAGGATGATGTCCCCAAAAATTACTACAACATACTGCCAGACCTGCCAACCCCTCTTTTGCCGCCCCTTAACCCTGCAACAAAAAAGCCAATCAGCCCAGAGGACTTGTTTGCGATATTTCCAAAGGAAGTTGTTAAGCAAGAGGTCTCTTCTGAAAGATTCATACCAATACCAGATGAGGTAAGGCAGGCTTTGCTTACAATGGGGAGGCCGTCCCCGCTTTTCAGGGCAAAAAGGCTTGAAAAGCATCTTAAAACACCTGCAAAAATTTATTTCAAGCATGAGGGGTTAAACCCTTGCGGCAGCCACAAGCCAAACACTGCGATTGCACAGACCTATTACAATATGAAGCAGGGAGTTGAAAACCTTGTTACTGAAACAGGGGCTGGGCAGTGGGGAACCGCACTTTCATATGCAACAATGCTTTTTGGCCTAAGCTGTGAAGTATTTATGGTAAGGGTAAGCTTTGACCAAAAGCCCTACAGGAAAATAATAATGCAAACCTATGGGGCCAAAGTTCATGCATCTCCAAGCAAGCAAACCAAGTTTGGAAAAAAGATGCTGGAAAAGGAACCAGACCACCCTGGAAGCCTGGGGATTGCAATCTCAGAGGCAATTGAAACTGTTGTATCTGACCCAAAGCACAAGTCAAAGTACTCGCTTGGAAGCGTTCTTAACCATGTGCTGCTGCACCAGACAGTAATAGGCCAGGAAACAAGAAAGCAGCTTGAAATAGCAGATGAAACACCGGATTATGTGATAGGCTGCATAGGGGGTGGAAGCAACTTTGCAGGCATTTCATTTCCCCTTATTTATGACAGGCTAAAAAAGAAGAACAATGCCAAGTTCATTGCTGTTGAGCCAAAGGTATGCCCAACCACAACAAAGGGCAAGTACAAATATGACTTTGGCGACACAGCAGGCATGACCCCGTTAATTAAGATGTATACTTTGGGCAAAGACTTTGTGCCACCAAGGATACATGCAGGGGGGCTTCGCTACCATGGAATGGCCCCTGCCATTTCTTCGCTCATTGACAGTGGCATCATAAGCCCTGTTGCATATGAGCAAAAAGAGGTTTTCAGGGCAGCTATGGAATTTGCCAAGACAGAAGGCATAATTGCTGCCCCTGAAACAGCCCATGCAATAAAGGCAGCAATTGACACTGCCCTTTTATGCAAAAAGAAAAATGAGAAAAAAACAATTGTATTCAACCTTTCTGGCCATGGCTTGCTTGACTTGGGGGGCTATGCCCAGCATTTGGAAGGGAAAATCAAGTGATTGGCTCTCACGTTGGCCTTTTCCTGACAAGAACAAGTGTTTTTCCTGCCCTTTTTTCGAAAAATCCCATTTTCAGGTATATTTTTGCTGCATGGTTTAAAGCCTGGACTTTTATGAGGCACTCTTGCACGCCTTTTTTGTCAGCATCATAAAGCGCTTCTGACATTAACTGGGAGCCTATGCCATGCTCCCTGTAATGGGAAAGAACCCCTAACCCTGCAATATAGCATTTTTTGTTCTTTATCCTGTAATGGCAAAAGCCAACAGGAAGTTGGCCCTTTTTTGCTATCAAAAACCTGTCCCTTTTCATGAGCCTGGCATTTGCGCGAGGGAAAAGAAGGCATATCAACTGCCTTATTTGCTCCATATCTGATTTTCTTGCCTTTGAGACTGAAAACAAGCGACCACCTAAAGGTCAATGAAATTGACTTCTATTGTGTCTTTTATGTCTATTTCTGCTGCCCTTCCCTTTTCTGCTGACTTTAGCTTTACTATAAGAGTGTCACCCAGTATCTTTTCCCCTTCATGCTCATGTATGTGCCCGCAAATCAAAAGGATTGGCTTTTTCTTTTCAACTATTTTTCTCACTGCCCTGCTGCCCACATGCATTGAGCCGACCTCATCAAAAAATCCATATGGAGGGGGGTGGCTCAACACTATTGAAAACTCGTCAACGCCTGCGTTTGAAAGCGATGATTCTATCTCTTCCTCAGAAAGCTCGCTTGGCGTGCCAAAAGGCGTTTTGTTGCTTCCGCCCAACCCAACAAGGTTCCATTCGCCAAGCTTTACTTTTTTCCCATGCACAAATATTCCTTTTTCCTTTAGCTTGTCAATTACTTCAGGAGGGTCCATATTGCCGTGAACTGCATAAGGCTTTTTGAAAAGCGATATTACCTCTTCTGCGTATGAGACTGGCCCTCTTGTTGTCAAATCACCGCAAAAAAGAACAGCATCATACTTTGACTTTGCTGAAGCAGCCCTGAGCCTGTCAAGCAAAGATTCATCTGAGTGCAGGTCAGAAATTGCAAGAAGCTTCATATCTCTCACTTTTTATGCCCAAGAACCTGTTTTGCATGCTTTTCAAATGAAGACTTGAGCTTTTCCGCTATGAAATTGTGCGATATTGCATCTGCCTTTGAGGCAATTGCAAGCTTTGCAGCCAGGCTTCTGGCTATTTTTCCCCTTAGCTTTTTTGGCGATGTGCTGATAAGCGGGTGCTGGAATATGAGCCCATGCTTTGGAGGCCTGCTTCCTGACCTCAGATGCTTGAAAAGCGCTTTTTCTGCCCCAAGAACCTGTATTGTGCTTGAAGGGAATGTTGAGATTTTTTTCAGCCCCCCTGCCTGTGCAACAAGCTTTGCTGCCAAAAGCTCTCCTGCAAGATAAGACATGTTTGGGCAAAGCTCTTTTGCGATTTTTGCCTCATACTTTTCTATTTCATCCCTTAACTTCCAAAGAAGCTGTATTTGCACTGCCAGAGCATTTACCTGCACAAGGTCTTCCTCAGAAAGCTTGGTCCCAACACTGGATGACATCTTGTCCATTATTGACTGTGTTTTTGGGCCAAATGCCTTTTCAATTGCAGCCCTGTCAGGGTTTTTCCTGTCAATAAGCAATACGCCTTGCACATATTTTGTTGGCTCTTTTGCCCGAAATTCAGGGAAATACATGCCATACCATTCTGTGAGGCGCTCAAAAAGAAGGTTAGAGCTCTTGTTAAGCTCATCAACTGCCCCTACTGACTGTATCAGCAGATTGTCCCTTGAGCTGATTGCCTGTTTTACCTTTTTCCTTGCTTTTCTGAAAAAATCCTCTCTTGAGCGTTTTTTTGGCATAAACTCAACTCCCGACTAATTAGCCTCATAATGTTTAAAGAGCTTTACTAAGAATAAACACTCATGAAAACCGAAAAGCTCATGGATGTGGCAATAAGGCGGTCTTTTCTCATACCCTCAAGTGAGATATATGGCTCGCCTGCTGGCTTTTATGACTATGGAGCAGTTGGGTGCGCAATAAAGAGGAAAATAGAGGATTTGTGGCGTCTTGAGTTTTTACAAAAAGAAGGCTTTGTTGAGATTGAGACTTCGATAATAGTGCCTGAAGCTGTGCTAAAGGCATCTGGGCACACGCAAAGCTTTGCAGACCCGCTTGTTACCTGTTCCTCTTGCAAGAACAAGTTTCGGGCAGACCACCTTATCGAAGAAAATGCTGCAGCAAAAAAAGACAAGATAAAGGCAGAAGGGCTTTCCCCGAAAAAGCTGACTGAACTTGTCAAAAAGTACAAAGTTTTGTGCCCAAACTGCAAAAAGCCAACTCTTTCGCAAGTGGGCTGGTTTAACATGATGTTCAAAACAAATATTGGGCCTATTGAAGGAAACACAGCTTACTGCAGGCCAGAAACAGCGCAAGGCATTTTCCTTGACTTTGCAAGAGTGATAAGAAACCATGGGAATTGCCTTCCAATTGGCATAGGGCAGGTGGGAAAAAGCTTCAGGAACGAGATTTCGCCGCGCCAAGGGCTTGTGAGACTTAGGGAAATCACGCAAATGGAGCTTGAATATTTTTTCAACCCAAAAGATGATACTCACAAAAAGTTTGAGAGCATAAAAAAAGAAAAGCTAAGATTCATTTCTGAGGATGGAAAGAAAGAAGAAATAGAAATTGCAAAGGCAGTAAAGGACGGCATTATACCAAACCAGATAATGGCATATTTTCTTTACAAGGAAAAAATGCTTTACATTGCAGCAGGAGTGCCTGAGGATAAAATATCTTTCCGGAAAATGCCAAAACAAGAAACGCCGCATTACTCAAAAGGAAACATAGACATGGAAGTTGAAACCTCATATGGAACAATAGAGACAATTGGCACTGCTTACAGGACTGATTTTGACTTGTCATCACACTCAAAGCATTCAGGAAAAGACCTGAGCATATTTGTTGACTCTGAGAAAAAGAGGGTAATGCCCCATGTTGTTGAGCCTGCGATTGGGGTTGACAGGCTTTTCTGGTGCATGCTTGAGCACTGCTTTAGGGAAAAATCAAAACAGAAAGACTGGGAATGGTTTGACTTTCCCCCAATAATTGCCCCTTACCATGCCTGGGTATTTCCTTTGATGAAAAAGGATGGGCTTGATGAAAAGGCAAAACAAGTTGAGCAATCTCTCAGAGAGGCTGGCTTAACTGTATATTACCAGGGAACAGGAAGCATTGGAAGACGCTATGCCCGCGCAGATGAAATCGGAGTTCCTTATTGCATTACTGTTGACTATGACACAAAAAAAGATGAAACAGTTACCTTGCGCTTTAGAAATGATGGAAAGCAGATAAGAATGAAAATCCCAGAATTGCCAGGAAAAATACTTGACTTTGTGAAAAAAGGAAAAGTAACTGGCTAAATCTTCCCAATCTTCAGCTCAGCTGAAGAGACAGAAAATCCTCAGATTTTCTGGATCTCTTTGTTCAGTTTCTTTATTTCCTTCAGCGCAGCCCCAACATAGTCGTCTGTTCCTTCTTTTTTGCATGCATAGGCAATTGATGAAGAGGCATTTATCCTGTGATATGGCATTGAGTCAGACCAGACTGTGCGAAGCACTTTCACTGTCCCTGCAACAGAGCCTCCTTGTGTTCCTACTCCAGGTATTAGAAAGCAGAATGGCTTTTTTGAGTCATAAAATACCCACAAGGCAGCCTCAAGCTCTTCTTGTGAAGTGGCACCAAGCACTGCGCCAATGCCAGGGGAATGCCATTTTGTGATTTTCCTTGCTACTTCCAAAAACAGCTGCTTGCTGTTGTCAAGCACAAGCGATTGAAAGTCCTTTGCGCCTGTGTTTGAGGTCCTGCAAAGTATGTAAACCCCTTTTCCAGCTTTGCAGTGCTCTAAAAAGGGGGAAACACTGTCATACCCCATATAAGGTGAAACTGTAACTGCGTCTGCGCCCCAGAATGAAAATGCTTCTGCAGCATATGCCGCGCTACTCTTTCCTATGTCCCCTCTTTTTGCATCAAGTATTATTGGCAATTTTCCTTTGTACTTGTCAATCAAAGCCTTTAGTGCGTTTAGCCCGTCAAACCCATACTGCGCAAAAAAAGCATAATTTGGCTTTATCGCTGAAATTGATTGGCTTTCATTCAAAGCTGCGTCAATTATTTCTGAGAAAAAGTAAACTATTTTCTCTCCTCTTGGCTGCAGAAGAGATGATGGCATTTTGTCAAGCACTGGGTCAAGGCCAAAGCATACAATGCTCTGCCTTTTCTTCGCAGATTCTGAGAGCATTTCAAGGTAATTCATCTAAACACCGTATTTTTCCTTGTACTTTTTGTAATTTTCCATTATTTGCTTTGTCACATGCAGCTTTCCGTTCACTTTTTTCTTTGAAAGGTAGTTAAATGTTTCATCAGCAGACACAATTGGATAAACTTTGGTATTGTGCTTTTCCTCAAACTCCAAAATCGCGTTTTTCCCGTCTTTGTCCTTTTCCTGCCTGTCTAGCAGGATGAACAGGCCTGCAATAGAAATGTCTGCAGCTTGCTTTAGTTTTGCTATTGCCGCGTCCTTTGCTGCTCCTGTTGTAATCACATCATCAAGGATTAATGCCTTTTGGCCGGCTGACACATTGGCACCTACAAGTGCCCCTTTGTCCCCATGCTCTTTTGCCTCTTTTCTGTCAAAGCACCATGGCTTGTCAATTCCTTTTGCTGCCAGGGCCATTGAAACAGACACTGCCAGGGGAATTCCCTTGTATGCTGGGGCAAATACCAGGTCAAACTTGCCTGGCTCAAGCTTTCTGCTTATGCTCTGTGCAAATACAGCTGCAAGTGCCCTTGTGAACTCGCCTGTGCAAAATGCCCCGGAAGTGAAAAAGTAGGGGGAAACCCTTCCTGACTTTAGGGTGAATTCGCCGAATTTGAGAGCCTTTGCAAATACTGCAAGCTCTATGAAATCAGTTTGGTATTTTTGCATCAATATATTTTAGGAATGCGGCTTTTTAGTCCTTTGCTCAAACAAAAAAAGAGAAAAATAAAAAAAGAAAAAGAAGGCTTACTCTTCCTTCTTCTCTTCAGCAGGTGCTTCCTCAGCCGGTGCTTCCTCTGCTGGTGCTTCTTCAGCCGGTGCTTCCTCTGCTGGCGCGCCGCCTTCAACTTTTTCTGCGACTGCGCAGCTTGGCTTTACAGAGGTTACTCGAATCCTTATCTTGTCCCCCTGGGAAGCTCCTGGAACGAATATGACAAATCCGTCCTTTTTCGCTATTCCGTCGCCCTTTGCTGCTACTGCCTCAATGGTGACGTCAAGCTCGTCTCCTACTTTAACTGGTTTTGGCATATCATTTCCGCCAAATCCTCCTCTTCCAAATCCCATTCAACTCAACTCCTTTCTTTCATTTTATTTACTTAATGGGAATACACGCACTAAAAAGCTCGTTATCATTCCTTTCAGTCCCACGACCTCAAGTAGAGCATACATCCCCTTGAATGAGTTAGAACTGACCTGTTTATAAACCATGCGTTGGGGCTAGGCCAAAAACAGGTCAATTGCCCCTGAGGAAGAAAGCAAAAATGTGACCTGAGAAAGTGGGGCAACAAAAGCAAAATACATGGCAGACTTTTTCAGGTCAGTTTCTGCGAATGACAAAAGAAGGGAGGAAACAAGTGCATTTATGAGCAAATAAGCCTGGCAGGCAGGAACAAGAGAGGAAAACAATGTGCCTTGGCCCCCTGAAAGTGACGGAGCAAGGAATACTACTGCCCCAAGTATTGCAGGCACAAGCACTGACGAGGACGCAAGGATTGTGTACCTTTGCACTGAAAGAAGGGCTGAGCGTTCCCTGACCAGTGCAAAAAATGACACCACGTCTTGTGCTGCCTCCCTGAGCGCAAAATACATGTTTGCGCCTGTCTCATAAGAAACCACAAGAAGAGAGAATGCGCGCTTTACAAGAGGGGAAGGGCAGTGCAAATAAGCTGCTTTAAGCGAATCTGAAAAACTTTCCCCTGTCTTTTGGCGCCTTAATGCAATGCCAAAAGCCTCAGAAACCCTGCCAAACCCTGCTTTTGAAAGGAACAAGAGCATCTTTTCAGCAGAAAGCAGCTTGTGGGTTGAGGCTGCGCTGTAAAGGGCATCTGGAAGCAAAAGCTCTGCCTGCTGTACTTGCCTGTGCGAAAGATACGAAGCAACTGAGTATGCTGCTGGCGCAATGCAAAGTGAAAGGGCAAAAAGCACAAGATTCTGGGAAGCAAAAAAGAATGCTGCAAAACTAAGGGAAACTGCTGTTAGCAGCAGGGCAAACGCCTGCCTGCCATATGAAAAGCCTTTTTCCTTCAAGTATTCATCAAAAATTCTGCTGTGTTTTGGGGCTTGCTCCCTTGCAGGAGGCAAAAGCAGGAACATTGTTCCAAGAGTGACAAAATTAAGAACAGGGAATATGAAAAGAAATGCAAGCCAGATTTGCCATTCATAAAATGGAGATGACAAAATCATTGGTGAAACTGCTGCAAATACCGTGAAAAAGGACGGAATTAGCGCAGAGGCCGCTATAAAAAGTATTGCAAGAAGCGAAAAGCGGGAAGACTGGGTCCTCATCTGGGAAAGCTGGGATGCTGAAAGCTCCTCTGCTGTCCTTTTGAGTGACTCTGCCTTTGCTCCTGTCTCATAGATTGATGAGAGCATCAAAATCGCCCTTTTTATTGTAAGCGACTTTGTTGATGAAGACATATCTGCAAGCGCTGACTGGACTGTTGAGCCTGACTTTATTGACTTGAATGCTCTTAAGAACTCATTCGAGAGAACATAGTCCTTTTCTGCGATTTTTTCCATGCATTTCTCAAAAGCAAGCCCAATGTCAATATAAACTGCAAGCTCGCGCAAAAGGAAAGGAAGCTGGGATTCTGCAAGCTTTGTTCTTCTTGAGGCAGCAGCCTGCGGGGCAAGCAAAAAGGCGGCAAACAAAAGGGAAAAGCAAAGCAAAAGGCCTGCAGTTGACTCTAACAATGTCAGGAAAAAAAGGCTGACAGCAAAAGCAGCAATTGAAAGGACAGAAGATATGAAAAGCGAGCCTGTTAGATAGGCTTTTGCATCAATTTTTCCAATTCCTGCTGCAGTGAAGTGGAACAAGAGCTTTTGCTCTGAGCTTTTTGAGAAAATTGGAATCTTTAGTGGGAATCTTGACACAAAAGCAAATGCTCTTGAGGAAAATCCCATCAGCTTTTCCCCCTGTAAAGGAATTTTTGTATTTCAGAAAATGACTTGTCAAACCCATGGACCTTCTTTTTTGAGAGCAGGAATCTTTCCCTTTTTGCAATTTCCTTTTTTACCTCATTTTTGTGCATGCCAGTGCCTGCTGAGATTTTTTCAATAAGAGTGCCAATGCTTTTGGAAAATGACTTGCCATCATAAACAATGGCTGGCTGCAGTATTTGCCTTGGGTTTGAGACCGCGATTTGCGTAAGCTTGCGCAATTCCCCTACTTTTCTTTTCTTTGAGTCATAGGTTGATACCCTGCGCTGGACAACAAAAAGCTCGATTCCCTCCAAATCCGCCTCAAGGCAACCCATCATGCGCATGCGAAGAAGAGCATCCCTTGAAGACTGGGCATGGAATGTTGTATAGCAGCCTTTTGCCTGGCCTGAAAGAGCAGACTCAACAAATGCCTTTGCCTCGCTTGCTGTTCTTATTTCCCCTACAACCACCCTGTCAGGCCTCATGCGAAGAGAATCCCTGACCAAATCAACCATGCCAATCCCTGACTCCTCAAAAGGCAGCAGCCTAAGCTGATGAGAATGTGAAATGCGGATTTCAGGGGTTTCTTCAATCAGCAGCATTCTTTCTGACTCAGGCACAAAGCAAAGAAGGGCATTGAGGGTAGATGTTTTCCCGCTTGCAGTGTTTCCTGCAAAAACAGCAGACATGTCTGCCTGTATTGCAAGTGACAGCAAAGCCATTGCCTTTGCATTGTATGTGCCAAACCTAAGAAGGTCAAAGGGCGAAATTGGCTGCCTGCCAAATTTCCTTATTGTAAACTCGCATGAGGAAACAGGCGGCATTGAAGCATGGAGGCGTGAGCCTTCCTCAAGAACTGCATTGAGCCTGGGCTGCTGGGCTGTCAGCCTCCTGCCAAGCCCTCTCCCTAATCTATTCACAAGTGAAACAAAGTATTCCTGGCTTTCAATTGAAACATTGGTTTTTTTCCAGCCGGAATTTTTCTTATACACATAAACAGGCCTTTTTAGGCCAACCATTGCTATTTCCTCAAGCGAATCATCTGAGAGCATTTCCTGCAAAAAGCCAAAGCCATATGTCTGGAGGAAAATGGCCCTTGACAGGTAAGAATGCTGGTCAGAGTCAAGCTCAATGCCCTGTTCCTCGCACTCAAGGCCAAGTGTCTTTTCAACAAGCTTTTCTGCCTGGTCTTGTGGCCCGACTTCTTTTGCCTGTGTTTCTTGCCTTAGCCTTTTTGCAACAAGAGCAGCCAGCTCCTGCTCATCAGCAGAAAGCTTTTGCAGGCTAAGCCTGTACTTTGCTTTCCAGGCTCCAAGCTTCCAGCCAAGGCTGGCCAGGCAATCACCCTTTTTCCCAGGAAAGTTTGTCCCCAACTTTTATTCCAAGCCTGTCAGTCATTTCACAAGGCAGCTCAAGCAAAAAGCTTGCCTTTTTTGTTGGAGTGACAAGCTTTGTGTTTGGAGGTATTTTCCTGAATATTTCCATTACTCCTTTGCCTTCTGACAAATAAACAGCATCAAACTCCTGTTTCACAAAATTGGAATGGATTGGGTGTATGTCCTCTGAGTCAAATACAAAAAGGATTGGCACTGTTTTTGGCCTGAACATAAGACCGCGCATGCGTGAAAAGTCATCATCAGCAATTTCAAGCCTTATTTTTTCTGACTTGCCGTTTGAAATATTGGAAAGCTCTGTGTCAGGGGTGCCAGAGCCAGCCAATAGGACAATTGCCACAACCATGCAAATCAACAGGACTGTGAATGGGAGATTGGCAGTGCTTTTTGTTTTTCCCTCCACCATTATTACCTTCCGTACTTCCTCCTCCTGCGCGAATATTGCCTTAATGCCTTTGAAAATTCCTTTGAGTCAAAGTCAGGCCACAGCTTTTTTGAAAAATAATATTCTGAGTAAGCTGACTGCCATGGCAAAAAGCCGCTTGTCCTTATTTCGCCAGAGGTCCGTATCACAAGGTCAGGGTCAGGAATGCCTGCAGTATAAAGCAAAGAAGAAAAGTCCTTTTCATTTATTTTCTTAACCCCTTTGCTGATTGCCTTGTTTATTGCGTCAATGATTTCCCGCCTGCCCCCATATGCCAAAAGAAGGTTTAGCTGGTATTTTGCGTTTTTTGCTGTCTCCTTTTCAGCTTGGCGCATCTTTTCCTGCACCTTTTTCGGGAATGAGGAAATCCTGCCAAGAAAGCGCACTTGCACCTTGTATTTTCTGTAATCCTGCTTCAAGCCCTCTGAAAGCTTTCTGTTGAAAAGCTCGAAAAGCCCTTTTATCTCTTTTCTGTCCCTCATGAAATTTTCAGTTGAAAAGCCCCACATTGTAAGCGTCTTTACCTTGTGCCTTCTGCACCATTTGAGGACATTTGCTATGTTGTCTATCCCCTTTTCATATGCCTTTCTCACTGAGATTCTTTTCTTTTTTGCCCAGCGCCTGTTTCCGTCTGGTATTATTGCAATGTGCTTTGGCTTCATCTAATTCCTCCCAGCATGAAAATTTGGCTGTGAAGCTATTTAATCCCAGAGGAAAGCATTTTCCTTAGCTTTGCGTATTTTGAGAAAAAGCGGACATAGGCAGGGGAAAGGGTGCCGTGGATTTTCCTTTTTGCGGAAATAAGCGAGTTTCTGCCAAGCTTTTTTATCCCCTTAAACTCAACATAAGCCCTTCCCACTTCAGATGCATGGTGCGCATCGCTTCCTGCAAGCTGCACTTTTTTGTGCTTTTTAGCAAAAGACAGGGCTTTTTGATTGTATGACTGGTTAAATGACCTTGCATTGAAGACTTCTATTGCATGTATTTTTTTGAGCTGGTCTTTTGCCACTAAATTTGGCCTTACCCCTTTCCTGAACTGGTCATAGGGGTGGGCGCAGCAGCATACTGCCCCCTGCTTTTTTACCTCATCAAGAACAGCAGAAAGTGGGCCTGGGACAATTCTTTTTTTCACAAAATAAGCAAGAAGGTCCCCCTTGCCAGTGGTTATTTCTTCGCCAATTATTACTTGAAGGGGAAGCTTGCACGCAATTTTTTTTGCCTCAAGAGCGCCTGAAATAGTGTCATGGTCAGTTATTGCAATTGCTGACAAGCCTTTTTTTACTGCAGCCTCAAGAATGCCTTCAATATCTGCAAGTGAGTCAGGAGAATAGCAAGTATGGACATGGCAATCTGCCTTAAATGGGGTTTTCATACCCTTACCCCTGACAGCCTTTTTGAGACTATGCTGGCATATGAGACAAAAAGCGAAGGGTTTAGCATGTGCGCCCATTGGTCCATTTTGCCTTGCTCTGAAAGCAAATCCTCGAAAAACAGGCGTTTGGCAGCACAAAAGAAAAACTCATTTGGCTGGCCCCCGCTAAGATTGAGTGCTGAGCGAAAACCCCTGTGAAGGGAAAGGTCAAGCAAAAACTTGCTTTTCCACTCCTGCTCATACTTTTCAGGCTGGCCAGAATTCTTGCCTGCCAAAAGCCCGCATTGGGAGCCAAAAAATACCCCGCCGCCTGTTGTTGCCTTTACTTGGCCTGCTGCATCGCCTGCAAGAAGGATATTATAGCCTGCTTTTCTCATTGCTGTTTTGCCCCTTAGGGAAATTGGTATTATTGCTGCAAGCTTTGCATCTGGCTTTGAGGTTATGCCCAGCTTTTTCACAAACCTTTTGTAATACTTGAGCGGGTGTAAAGGAAACCTAACCCCCAGGCCTATTTTTGCCTTGTGTTCATTGATTGGAATTGCCCAGCCAAAAAAGCCTGGAAAGTCCTTTGATGAAAGGTAAACCTGCGTCTGGTGGGGATTTTCGCACTTATAGTCAAAAGTTCCTTGCATGCATGCAACATATGAGCTTATTTTCGGAAAACCAAACTTTTGGGCAGTAAAAGATGCTGGCCCGTCTGCTGCAATTATGTTTTTTGAAGCATAGCCTGAAGTTATTTTTTTCCCAAGCTCAAGCTTTCCCCCTTCCTGCACAAACCTGTCAGCAGCAAGCCTGTCAAGAGCGCTTCTTGAGACAAGCATAGCATACTCATGCTTTGGGCAAATCACAAATTCGTATTTGCCGCAGAATATTTTTGCAGAAGTAATTGTATTGAGAATTGCCTTTTTGTAATCAATGTATGGGAGAAGAGAGTCAAGCCCGCTTCTTGAAATCAGGCCAGAGCATGCCTCTGGCTGGCCAATTGACTTGTGCTCCTCTGACAGGAGAGTGGTTTTGCCTTGCATGCATGCTGCTATTCCTGCAAAGCAGCCGGCAGGCCCAGCCCCCACAATATGGACGTCTACCATGCAAAAACACAAGGACAGGTTAGGTTTTTATATATGGCTGCAAGAACAGAGGTTTAGTCGCTTTTGGAAGGTTTGGAGTGTAGCCAATGGTCGCATTTGAATTTAACCCGCAATACCTATCTTTCCTGATATTCATTCTTGCAGCAGTGCCAGGACTGGCAGTTGGCTGGCCTCTCTTCAAAAAGTCGCAGCTTTCAAAAACCGAGAAGTTTTTGCTCTCATTGTTTTTGGGCCTTATAATAAGCCCGTCACTGATGCTTGTTGAGGGATTGGCTGGCATCAAGTTCTCGCTTACCCTGGTTTACATCAACTTTGTGCTCATAACCGCAGCAGGGATAGCTTGGGGAGTAAAAACAGGCGCATTCTCATTAAAGCCGCCTGAAATTGACTTTAACAGCATTTTGGAAAAGCCCTATGAATTTGCAAAAGCCAATGGGCCAGGGCTTGTCCTGATAATAATTGTGCTTCTTTCATTCTGGCTTCGGATACAGACATTCAGCCCCATTTATTCTGAGCTTGACCCTTACTTTTATGTTTATGGCAGCGGCCAGATAATAAGGGAAGGAATTGTGCCTCCAACTGATGACACTGGCTGGTGGCCAGAGATAATGACATCGCACAGGAGCACTGCAATAAAGACATATCTTGAGGCCCAGTGGTTTGCTGCTTATACTGGGGGGGCTGAATACAACAATTATCTGCTTTTTGCAATTGCCTCATGGCTTCCGCCAATATCTGCAGCATTTATGGCATTTGGCGCTTACCTATTAATCGCATCAATTTATGGGAGAAGGTATGGCATACTTGCAGCCTTTTTGATGGCATTTTCACCAATCTCAATATTTAAGATGTCTGCAGGGGTAAATGAGGCTGCGCCAGTAGGCATGATGATGCTGTTTGTTTCTGTTGGCAGCCTTGCATATGCTCTTGTGAACAAGGACAAAAGGGTTGCGCTTTTCTCAGGTGCTGCCTTTTTTGCGACAGTGACAGGCTCAAATTACATAAGTGTCCTTGCCCTGCCTTTTGCAGGCTTTCTTGTGCTCCAGTCGCTTGATTACTTTGTCAGGGAAAAGGACAACAAGCAGTTCCTTGAAATAAGCGCTTATGCATTTTCAGGGGCAATTATAGGCAGCATTTTAAACGGGATTTATAACGGTGCCCTTATAGGGGTAATGACCTCTGGCGCTGTTGTAATAATGGCTGCAGGCGCAGCATTTGCAGGCGCAATGCATTACTCTTCAGGGCTTGGCTTTAACAGGAACAAAAGGACAGCCCTTATTGGCGCAGGCGCATTTGTATTGCTTGCGCTTTTGCTTTTCACCCCTGTTGGAGACATTGCAAAGAGCCAGATAACTGGCTACATAGGGTCTGCTGAATTCAATTTCCCTCTTGACAGGACTATTGCAGAGCAAAATGAAGCAGGCACATCATTTGAGGGAGAGGGCGGTTTTCTTGCAATGGTGCCAAAAAACAGGATTTTGCAGGACCCTGAAGGGCTTGAGGTTGCAGCAAACATAATTTATTCTGCACTTGACATTATTTCAGTTCCATTCACAATCATAGGCAATGCATTGCTTCAGGCAATAGACGTTTTCTTCAACCTTCTGGTGGGAACTTCGCTTTCAACAAGCAACAAGCAGGATTCCTTGCTGTTTGTTTTCCTTGTAATATCAATAATGGGACTTGCGCTCAGGCATTTTTCAAGAAAAGGAGAAGCCAGGGAGATACCTTCAATAATGGTGATAGTGCTTCTTTTGATTGTGCCTGTCCTGTATGTTGGGGTAAACAAGATCAAGTTCACGATTTTCGCAGGCGTAATGGTTGTTGTTGCAGCTGCTGCTGCCCTTGGAGAGCTTGAGCGCTTTTTTGCATGGCTTGCAGCAAAGATGAAAAAGGAGGAATTCAAGGCATATGTAAAAGGCTCTTTTGTTGTTTTGATTGTGCTTGTTGCATATGCGCAGGCAACAATCCCTTCAGCATACCCCATATTCATACTGTCAAAGTCATTTGAGCCAAGATACCAGGATGACCCGGCTGCAATGATGCCAAAGCTTGCTGATTTGTGCGAAGGGCTTCAGCAGGTCAATTACTATGACCCTGAAATATGCTCTGCAGGGTATGATGAGACATTTGCAGATACAATAGACCAGCAGTTCAACCAAAAGGTCTGCTGGGTTTCGCAGATGACCTTTGATGAGCTTGTGCCAGGGGAATCAGAAGCACAGCAAAGAAAGGCTGCAGAAGCAAGGGCAGGGGCCCAGTACAGGTGCAACAGGCTTGCAGACTATTGGGTTGACAGCATGGAATGGATAAAAAACAATGTAGGTGACGCTGACAGAGTCACCTCATGGTGGGACTATGGGCACTGGATAAACTATTTTGGGGACAGGAAAACCGTGCTGAGAAATGAGCATGCATCAAGGGGCATGATTGGCAGGATTGCATATTCATATATAATCGGAACCCCGCAGGACCTTATAGACTCAATGAATTATTTTGACAGCAGGTATGTTCTTTTTGACCTTGAGCTCATAGGCTCAGGAAGCTTTGGTGGAAAATACGGCGCATTGAATTACCTTGGATGCGCCCATGATTACCAGACTTCTGTCAAGCAGGGACCTGGCACTTCTGACTGCGAATTTGAGCACAGCCCTGAAAGGGTGGTAATACCAAAAGTGCAGGCCGCCTCAACAGCATGCACAATATCCCAAACCCAGCAAAGGACAGGCGTTGTTGCATACCCAATAACAAAGACAGGGCTTGACCAGCAAAACCCAGTATACTGCGTCGGAGAGCTGATGCTTGGAAATGGTGAAACCATTTCAGCAACTTATTATATTGACAGGAAGGACGAAAATAACGACCTTGTGCTTTCAAAGGGCTTTTTGAGGCAGACAGAAGACCAGGGCTCTGTCGGAGTATATGAGCTTGTTTACAATGATTTGCTGGTATGGCCCCAAAACGGGACATTGGTGGGCGGCATGGAAGATGCAAAAACCGGGTTTTACACTTCAAACCTTTATGCTGGCGCTTACCTTGAGAAAATCCCTGGCTTTGAGCTTGTGTACAAGTCAAAGAACGGTGACGTGAAAATATACAAGCTGCTTAATTTCACTGGCAACAAGCAGGGCCATGTTGACCCTGACTCAATTGGAAGGACACAGTAGGCTTTTTCAGGCAAGTGTTTTGATGGGGGAAAAAAGTCCAGGAAAAATCAGGATGCTGCAAGGGTTCTTTGAGCATCATTCAGGGAAAAAGAAAAGCAACTGCGCAATAGTAATTCCTTTTGGAGGCCCATCATGGCTTCTTGGCAGGCACTTAAAGCATTTGCAGAATCAATCAACAAAGGATTTTGATGTTCTTCTTATAGGCAAAAAGCCAGGAAAACTGGGGAAAAAGCTTAATGTGCTTTGTTTCACTGAGCGCTTTTCGCTTGGCTCTTCAGGCGGGTTTGGCCTGGGCCAGGCACTTGCATATTTCATGGGATATGATTACATAATCACTTCAGACATAGACTGCCTTCCAGTGTCAAGAAACCTGGTGCAAAAGCTCAAAGAGCTTGCTGCAAAGGAAAAAAAGGCAGTGTTCCCAATCAGCGTATTTGACAGGAATTACAAGGAGGGAGAAACAAGGAAAAACCACATACCAAACCATTACAGCATATACCCTTGCAAAATATTTGAAAAAATGGGGTTTGCATACTTCAGGTTCTTCAAGGGAGGAGAAGATGTTGCATGGGTAAAAAGGCTGAAAATGGAAAACCTGCTTTTTTGCACTGACTCTGTACTTGTTGAGCACAAGAACCTTGAGTCAAACTATATTGAGGCAATGAAAGTGAGGGGAAACAAGTACATTTATTACTCAAAGAACTTCATAATTGCAAGCATATTTTTGTCAAGCTATTCCTTTGAAAAGAAAAGGTGGCTTTCAGGAATTTCATATGCAGCAAGGGCAATGCTTTCTCTTTTTGAGTACAGGCTGCTTTATTACAGCTACCCTGATATTTTGGGGCCAGCAACATCAGGAGGCCTGTCCCTTGATGTTAAAACCCCTTACAAAAAAAGGGCAACAAAGCTGATTGAGCTGAAGGGAAAATTAAAATGCACACAAGTACTGGTTGAAACTGAAAGAGGAAAAGGCCTTAAGTTCAGGAAAAAGGCCTGGCTTATCAAAAAGGCAAAGCCACTTGTTGCGCTATACCTTCTTTTCATGCTCTTCAGGGCAATTGCAAAAAGAGCAGACTGCCTTTGCCCGTCAAAAAGGTTCCTTGATGACTACAAGTTTTTCATACAGTACCTGATACTTGCAAAGCCCATAAAATACACTGATGGGAAAGTTTATTCTTCAGGCATGGGATGCTGGAGAATAGCCACAAGCATTGCAGGCTCTGTTTTGCTTTGCCCAATATTTTTAGCCAGAATAATTGTTGCAGTGCTCAAGGCAAAAAAGGCAAAATATCCCATAACAGTCAATAACATTGGCTATCATGCTAAAATGTACCTGAATTACCTGAAAAAAGCAGAGAGGGGATGATTTTTTGCTCAAGGCATTGCTTGGAATATACCAAAAGACAAGAATGCTTATCCCAATGCCAGTAAGGCGCTTTTTGAAGTCAGTTTATGAGAAAACAGGGGCAAAGGACAGCATTGTAAAGGAGCAGGTTTCACAGGTATATGGCTTTTACTCGTCTTCCAGGATAATAAAAAAAGGGGACCTGGTATTTGACATAGGCGCAAATATCGGGATATATACCATGGCTTTTCTTATGCTTGGGGCAAAAGTTGTTGCAGTTGAGCCGCAGCCAAAATGCATCCAGGTCCTGAAAAAGAAATTTTCAGGAAACGAAAATGTGGCAATAGTTGAAAAAGGGGTTGCACAGGAACAAGGCGAGCTTGAGCTTTTCCTCTCAGAGGGCATGGCTGCCACGACCTTTTCAGAGGACTTCAAAAGGCTTGAGGAAACAAGCTACAAAGGGGAATATACCGGAAAAATAAAAGTCCCTATAACAACAATGGATGCCCTCATATCAGAGCATGGAACCCCAAAATACTGCAAAATAGACACTGAAGGGTTTGAAGCAAAAGTGCTTGAAGGGCTAAGCAAGCCAATCCAGCACGTTTCATTTGAGTTTCATGCGCAGATGCTTGACGAGGCAAAAAAATGCGCAAACAGGCTTTGCAGCCTTGGAAATCCGTCTTTCAATTACATAAAATGCAACAGCAAATCATTCATGCTGCAAGAATGGGTCTCAAAAGACAGGCTTTTTGAGGAAATTGAAAATGGCATAAAGGCAAGCCAGGAAAGCGAAGATATTCTAAAGGACATTGGCGAAATCTACGCAAAATTCCCTGAAAAGCAGGAATAGGATTTAAACCTTTCCACAAGCTAAGTGAAAACATGATAAAAACCTGCGTAATTTTTGCAGGAGGGCTTGGCACAAGGCTAATGCCAATAACAGAAACAGTGCCAAAGCCTCTTGTGAACATAGGCAACAGGCCGATACTTTGGCACCTCATAAAATACTTGTCTGTTTTTGGGGTAAGAAAATTTGTAATAGCAACAGGCTACAAGCATGAAAAGGTAGTCGAATACTGGACAAATTACTGGAAGAGCAATCCAAAAGAGCTAGGGATAAAGCAGGAGAAAGGGAAAGCCAGCTTCAGCAGGAAAATGGAAAACTGGGAAACCATAATAAAAAACACTGGCTTCAAGAACGGGACTGCGAGCAGGCTCATGCAAATAAAGGACAATGTGGATGATGACAAGTTCATGGTTGCATATGGGGACAACCTTGCAGACATTGACATCAATGCCCTTGAAAACGCCTATGAAAAAAGCTCTTCAAAGGGCAGGCTGGGGGTAATCAGCGTTTACAGGCCAATATCCAGGTTTGGGGTTGTCAAATTCAATGGGGATGCAATTGAAAAATTCACTGAAAAGCCAAGGCTGGACCATTACATAAACATTGGTTTCATGGTCTTCTCAAAAGAGATATTTCCATATATGGAAAAGCTTGGCATAAAGCCTGATGACATGATAGAGCCAGTGCTTCTTACAAGCCTTGCAAAGCAGGGGAAGCTTGGCCACTATAAGCATGAAGGGTTTTGGGAGCCAATGGATGCATATAGGGACTATATGCATTTGAATAAGCTTTGGGAGGAAAACAAAGCACCATGGAGAAAATGGTAAATGGGGGCAATTTTATGGACTGGGACGGAAAAAGTGTGATGATAACAGGCGCAAGCGGACTTTTGGGGGGCTGGGTTTCAAAGAGCCTGGCTGAAAAAGGCGCAGACATTGTTGCGCTTGTCAGGGACAGTGTGCCAAACTGCTCTTTTTACATGGATGGGATTGACAAAAAGGCAAATATTGTCAGGGGAAGCATTGAAGACTATTCCCTTGTTGAAAGGACAATGAATGAGTATGAGGTTGAGCTTTGCATCCATTTGGGAGCGCAGACAATAGTCAGGACAGCAAACAGGTCGCCCTTGTCAACATTTGAGTCAAATATAAAGGGAACCTGGAACATTCTTGAGGCTGCAAGGAACAGCAGCCTGGTAAAGGCAGTTGTTGTGGCATCAACAGACAAGGTTTATGGAAAGGCTGAAAAGCTCCCTTACAAGGAGGAAAACAAGCTTTGCGCAAGCCATCCATATGATGTTTCAAAGGCATGTGCAGACATGCTTGCCTCATCCTATTGCAGCACTTACGGGCTTGCAGTTGGAATAACAAGGTGCGGGAATATTTTCGGGGGAGGGGACCTGAATTTTAACAGGATAGTCCCTGGCACAATAAGGTCTTTGCTCAAAAAGCAGCGGCCAGTAATAAGAAGCAGCGGAAAAATGGTAAGGGACTACATATATGTTGAAGACATAGCGGGGGCAAACCTGCTTCTTGCAAACAAGCTTCTTGAAAACAAGGAAAAGGGAGAGGCATTCAACTTCAGCCTTGAAAAGCCAAAAACCGTGCTTGAGGTTGTGCAGTCAATAACAAAAGTAATGAAAAGCGGTTTGAAGCCAATAATAGAAAATAAAGCCCCAAATGAGATACAAGAACAGTATTTGTCAGCAGAAAAGGCAAGAAAAAGGCTTGGCTGGAAGCCTAAATGGACTTTTGAGAGCGGCCTTGAAAAGACTGTTGAATGGTATAAAAAATTCATAAAATAAAAAAGGGGATTTTAATAAAAATACTTATTCTTGGAGCAACAGGCGTGGTAGGAACGCACATGAAGCATGAGCTTGCTGCAAAGCATAATGTGCTCACAGCAGCAAAAAGCTCTCCAACTGCTGATTTTCGGGCAGACCTGGCAAATGAGGAAGAGCTTGTCTCATTAATAAAAAAAGCAGGAGCACAAGTAATAATAAACGCAGTTAAGCCACAGATGTCAACTGACCAGATGGAAAAGGAAAAAGAGAAAGCCCTTAAGCTTAATGCTGTGCTCCCGCAAAGGATTGCCCTTCTTCAAAAAAAGCACAAGTACAAGATAGTGCACATAAGCACTGCATGGGTTTATGAGGGGATTGAAAATGACGTTTATACTGAAGCCTCTTCAACTTGCCCGAAAAATCACTATTCCCGCACAAAAATGCTTGGCGAAGAAATGACCAGGCTTAAAGGAACAGGCAATTTTATCATTGCAAGGACAGAGGGAGTTTATGGGCATGATGAAAAGCGGACAAACCTTTTTCTTAGGCTGAAAGACTCGGAAAGGGGAGCAAAGCCTGTTTTTCTTGCAAAAGACCAGTTTTCACAGCCGACCTATGGCGGGGAGCTTGCAAGGCAGGTCAGTGCGCTTCTTGAAAAGGGAAAAACAGGGTTTTTCAACTGCGTTGGCGCAGATTATTTGTCAAGGCATGAGTTTGGAATAAAAATTTGCAAGGAGTTTGGCATTAAGGCAAAAATAGAGCCTTTTTATGCAAAAGACAGGAAATTGAGAGTGCCAATGCATTTGCTGCTTGACACATCGAAAATAAAGGCAGTTGCTGGCAAGGTTTGCGGCCTTGATGAGCAGTTTGCTGCTTTAAAGAGGTTTGAAAATGATAATAAAAAATCTTGAAAAGAAGAAAACCCCGCTTGACGGCGCATTTTTGATAGAGCCACTGGAATTTGAGGATGAAAGGGGCAAGTTTTACAAGGTTTACAATGAGGAGGTTTTGAAAACCCCTGCATTTGTTGAGGAGTATTTGTCAGTATCTGGAAAAAATGTGCTGCGGGGCCTTCATTACCAGAAAGGCGAATTTGCGCAGGCAAAGCTGGTAAGGTGCACAAAAGGAAAGGTTTATGACGCAATTGTGGACCTGCGGAAAAGCTCGCCAAGCTTTTCAAAGTCATTTGCAATTGTCCTGTCTGATGAAAAGATGCAAAGCCTATATGTGCCAAGGGGATTTGCACATGGCTTTGTCTCACTTACGCAAGGGGCGCAAGTGCTTTACAAGGCAGACAATTCATACAAGCCAGAACAAGAGGCAGGAATAATTTGGGATGATGCTGACCTGAAAATCAGCTGGCCTGTAAAAGAGCCTGTTCTTTCTGAAAAAGACAAAAAATGGCCAAAGCTCAAAGATGCTGTGCTGTTTGAGTGATTTTCACTGCTTTAAACCAAAGTGCATTGTTTTTGGCTGGTTTGTAATTTTCATTATTATTACAATTGGCAGGGCAATTGCAAGAAGAATTGGCAGGAAAATCGCATAAGCAATGAGTTTTGCCAAATGAAAAGCAATGTTGCTGTTGTCTGATATCAGGAGAAACTTTTTGGGGCCTTGCCTATAATATGCTTTTTTTGCCATTATGCCAACAGCAATTGGCAGCATGTCATTGCACGAAGGCAAAAAGAGGGCATTTTTCCTGAAATTGGCAATTGCTTTTGCTGCAGCATGGAAAAACATTGCTTTGACTGGCGCAAAATATTGCCTGTATTTTATTTGCGACGGCTTTTTGCCGCAAAAGCAAGGAGAAGGAAAAATGCAGGCTGAAAAGTCTGTTCTCATCTTTTTGAACATTCTCTTTCCAAATGACAGGCAAAGCATCCCAAAAAAGGCTTTTGAGCCAAGCCTCTTCCAGCAGCTTGGAAAGAAGATAACCATTGCAAGGCATGAAAAAACTGCCCTGAAAATGTTCAGGAAAAAGCGCCTTGGGCTTTTTATGACTGCAATTGTATTCAGGACATATGCCCAGTAAACAGAAGGGGAGGAATATGCCTTTTGCCCTATTATGAATGGGTGAAATACCCTGTTGCTTATGAATGTTCTTTTTTCCTTTATCCTTTCTGCATATTCTGCGTCATCTGCACCCATGTAAACAGGGAAATAGTAAAGCCCGTATTTTTTGACAAGAGACGCTGAAAGCAGCGTGTATTGAGCAACGCTGGTATATGCTGCCCTTGTTTTCTCAGGGGGAATGATTGTCTTTGCTTTAGGGCCAATGAACACTGTTTTTGGGGAAACATAGCCATGCTTTCTGAGAGCATAAAGGCGCTTGACAAGCCTTTTGTCCTTTGGAAAGCAGTCAACATCAGCCAGCACCATATAATCGTATTGCTTTTGAAGAGCATACACTTGCCCTGTGAAAAATCCGCCTGCACTGCCAGTATCCCTGCTTCTTTTTGCAACCGCAAGGCCGAATTTGTAATTTTTCTTTTTCAGGATTTTGAGCAATTCCTTGTGAGGAAAGCTGCTGCCAAGGACAATTAACACGTCAAACTCCTGAAATGTCTGTGCTGCAAGAAATGAAAGGTGCCTCAAAAGAAGCTTTTGCTCATCAAAGCAGGGAATTATCACAACAAGCCTGCCATTGCTTGGCTTGACCTTGCGCATAAAGCTGACAAGCTTGGAAAACCTCATTTGCCCTACCTTTGGCTTTTCAGTTTCTCTCTTTTTGACCAAAACCATTCAACTGTCTTAGAAAGCCCGTCTTTAAGGGGCGTCATCTTGTATCCTGGCAGCATACCCTTGAGCTTTTCAACATCAAGGCACTTTGACTTTGCTCCAACATACCTGGAAGTGTCAAATTCTATTTTATCAAAGTCATAGCCAACCTGGTCGCATATCATTTTCGCAAATTCCCTGATGGAAAACTCCTTGCCTGCACCAATGTTCACAAGCTCATTCTCATGCCTTTCACTTACCTTGAGCATTATGTCCACAAAATCATCAACATAAACAAGCTCCCTTTTCTGATGGCCGTCTCCCCATAAAACAACAGGCTTGCCAGTGGTCTTGCCAAGTATTATTTTCCTTATAAGGTCAAAAATGAAATGCATCTGCTTTTTTTCTGCATGGTAGCCAGGGCCGTAAAGGGTTGACGGGACAAAGCACATGTACTTCATGCCATGCTGCTTGTTAAGCGCCAGCATGCCGGAATACAGCATCCTTTTTGTCATTGCATATGTGAAAAGGCTGTCAATCGGTATTCCCTTGAGGTAATTTTCCTCTTTTAGCTCAAAAGACGGGTCATATGAGCAGCTTGTCCCCATTGACACAAGCTTTGCCTGCGGCTGGAATTCTTGCCAGTATGAAAGCACATTTGTATTGATTTTCTGGTTTATGAGCCACTGCTCGCCAGAATGGTAAAGGCAAAAGTCGCCTGCCTGCGTCCATGCAGCAAGATGAAATATTGCATCAAACGATTTCTCTTTGCCAGCAAGAAAAGACTTTAAAGAGCCCTGAGAAGTAAGGTCGCATTTTTTTGAGTCAAGCTCCACTACTTCATGCCCATTTGATTTGAGCCTTGGGCACAGGTTGGTTCCCAAAAACCCGCTTGCGCCTGTAACCAGTATTTTCATGCTCATACCTCTTTTGGGGAAATCGGAAAGTAAAACTCGACCCCTTTTTCAATAAGCCCCTGGTTGTTCTGCAGGATTTCCTTTTTGAAGTTCCATGCAAGCACATAGTATATGTCTGGCAGGTTCTTGATTTCATCCTCCATCAGTATTGGCAGGTGCATGCCAGGCGAGTACAGCCCTTTTCTTAGAGGGTTTTTCTCAACAAGGCAGTCAAGGTACTGCTTTCCAACCCCAAAATAGTTAAGAAGGGTATTTCCCTTTACCGGCGCAGCAAAGCCATAGATTTTCTTTCCCTGCTTTTTTGCATTACCCAGGAACTCAAGCTCCTTTTGCTTGAGCTTTTCCACCTTTTCTGCAAATTTTAGATATGTGAAAAACTCATTGCTTGCAGTCTTTTGCTCTTCTTCAATGAGCTTTTTGAGCCTTTCAGTTTTTTGCCTTTTGCCCTCATGGGTAACAAACCCTATCACTGAACCCCCATGAATCGGGGATATGTAGGCATCAAACATTGAAAGCTTGTGCCTTGTAAGAAGCCTTTCAATAGTTTCCAGGTTGTAATAAAGAAGATGCTCATGGTATATTTGGTCAAATGCCTGATTTTCCATTGCCCTTTTCATGTAAATGAACTGCACAACAAAAACCCCGTTCTCATCCAAAAGCTCTGCTATGCCATCAGTCACTGAATGCAGCTCCTCAAGGTGGAAAAATATCCCTGAAGCATTTATCACATTGAATTTCCTTTTCATTTGTTTTGCAACCTCCAAATTGAAGAACTTGTTCAAAGTTGGTATTCCGTAATTATTCGCAATCACGGCAGTCCTTACTGATGACTCAACCCCAAGCACTTCATACCCAAGCCCCTTGTAGTGCTTAAGCTGCGTGCCGTCATTTGAGCCAATGTCAAGAACAGATTTTTTCTTTTGGCTGCTGAAAAACTCTGAGTCAACCTCTTGTGCCAGTTTCCTGAAGTGCTCATTAAGCGTCCTGGTAAGGCCTGACAAATAAGTGTGGTCCCCGAACATTACCTCCTTTTTAACAGTATAGTCAAGCTGCGCTGTCCTGCAGTCATGGCAAAAGACAACCCTTAGTGGGTAAAACGGCTCTTTTCCAACCTGCTCCTTTTTCAGGAAATTGTTGCCCCACGGATGCTTGCCAAGGTCAATGGCAAGCTCAAGGTTTTCTGAGTCGCATACTCTGCATTGCATTTTTTCATATCCTCCTGTTTTTCACAAGCTCTTCAAACCTTTTTTCAGCATTATCAAGGTTTGATGCAGTTATTGGAAAGGGCACTTTTTTCATGCTTTTCTTCCATTTTCCTATGCTTAATACCCCTTGCACAAGCCTGACAGGAATCAGCACTGTTCCTTTCAAAATCCTGGCCAAAAGCTCAAGCTTTGAGATTTTAAGAGTGACCCTGTCAATATAAATGTCATAATAGCCTTTTGCAAGAAAGCAAAGAAAGGCTGCAGGTAGAAGCAAAACCCTTTTTGGGGAGACATTTGAATATTTGCCAGACTCGCGGACCTTTTCAACTGAAAAAAACTGCTTTCCCTGCGCTTTGGCATCATGAAGTATGAACTGATTTGCATCTGATATTATTTTCCTCAGTTCATGCGCATCAAATGCATCTGCAATGTATGAATAATATGAATACCACATCAAATACTTGAGAATTGCGGGCGCGTCATAAGTGCTTACAAAAAGCAAGGACTTGAGAAGCCCGCCCACATACGGATATTGCTTTCCTTTTTGACCTATCTTGTGGAATACCGTATAGCCGACCATTGGGTGCAGAACTATCCCCTTATTGTAAACAATGGACTGCTTTTTGCTCTTGTACCTGCGCATTAGCTCATAGTCATCTCCGCCTTTCCACAAGTAGGGGATGGAAAAGCCCACCTTTTCAAATGCCTTTCTTGGGAAAAAGCTCCACTGGTTGAAATTGTATGCAAGGTATTTTTCCATATTCTCATTGCAGGTTGACACCGGGGAAACCACCTTCCCTGTTTCAAGGGCAAGCCTTGCCATTTCATGAAATGTCTTTTTTGAGTCCAAAAATGCGTCAAGGTCTGCAACAATTATCAGCTTATAGCCAAGCCGGTATGCAAGGTCCTGGCCAGAGAAAAAGCACCCTGCTGTGCCAAGCGGGTATTTTTCAAACCCATGTATTGCAGAAAAGCCTTTGTCAATTATTTTTAGGCCTTTCCTGTAAAGAAAAATAAAATCGACTTCTTTTTCTATTCCCAGCTTTTTCACATGCTTGTAAAACCCAAGAAGCTGGTCCTTGTCCCCAACAGGGCTAAATACCACTGTGTCCTTCTGCTTTCCTTTCCGCAAGTCGGATATTTTTTCAATCAGCCTGACTGTCGCCAGCTTCGCTGGCGATTTGTGCACGATAGTGCGCATGTTCGGAATTTTTCTTTTTGCCATGAAAAAAACCTATTTCCTGAAACTTTCAGAAAACCGCTTTACAGTTTCAGGTGTGCTGCTTATTTTGCATTCTTTTTCGATTTTTTCTGTGCTTATATTGAAAACCTGCTCCTGTTTTCCGGTTTCACTAAGATTTACTTTTGCCATTTTGGCAAATTCTTCCAAAGATATGTTTCCTTTGCCAACAATATTGTAAATTTGGCCCCATTTTCCCTTTTCAACAAGCTTTTTTGCTATTGAGGCAACCTCAAAAGTATTTATGAACTGGTACTTTGAGCTTGGGGAAATGAAAAGCTTGCCAAGCTTTAATATGTCGTAAGCCGGGCCTTTTGCCATGTTTTTCCCAACCATGCCCCCAAGCCTGAGAATCATCCAGCTTTTTGCGTGCTTTTTTGTGACAAGCTCTGCAATATATTTTGAAAGGCCATAGTTTGAAAGCTTTGCAGAGTCTATTTTGGCTTCTTCATTGCTTGAGCCTGTGCTTGACAGGTCATTGTAAACGTCTACTGATGAAATGTGCAAATAGTGGGCAAACTCAAAGTCATGCAAAAACCGCAAAGTTGAGGCAACATTCATTTCAAAGTCCTTTTCAGGCTCAGTATCAGCAAGCCTTTTGCTTGAATTGCCATTCACATTTATCAGAAGGCCGAATTTGCCCCCTTTACTTGCCTGGTAATTGTGCCTGTCAATGCCAACTGCTTCATTGCCCTGTGAAAAGACCTTGTAAAAGGCAGAGCCAACAAATCCCTTGTACCCAATTATCCCAACTTTCATTTTACCATCCCTTCAGAAAAATTCATAGCCTGGCCTTTTCCTTGTTTTTGACAAACCATGAATAGGTCATTTTTATTCCGTCCTCAAGGCCCACTTTTGGCTCAAAGCCAAGAATATTTTTCATCCTCGTAACATCAAATATTTTCACAGCATGGCCATCAGGCTTTGTCTTATCCCATACAATCTCTCCCTCAAAGCCAACTGTTTTTGCAATGATTTGGACAAGCTCTTTTATTGAGACTCCCTTGCCTGATGAGATATTTATGGGCAGATCGTCATGGTGCTTGTCAAGGGCAACAACAAGGGCATCTGCAACATCATCAACATATATAAAGTCCCTTACCGGCGAGCCTGTGCCCCATACCTGTATCTCTTTCTTCCCCTCTTGCTTTGCAAAATAAAACCTCCTTATCAGGCCAGGGATTACGTGCGAGTTTTTTTCTGAGAAGTTGTCATTTGGGCCATATGCATTGCCAGGGATGACTGATGCCCAGTCAAGTTTGTATTGCCTCCTGTAGGCAACCACCTGCAAATGGTTTGCTGCCTTTGAAAGGGAATAGAACATTGCATTTTCATCAGGAATGCCTGAAAAAAGATACTCTTCTTTTATGGGGTTTTTGGAGTTTTTTGCAAAAGAGCAGCCGCAAAAAGGGTAAATGAGCCTCTTTATCCCTGCTTTTCTTGCTTCCTCAAGAAAACACGTATTCATTGCAAGATTTTTGTAAATGAAATCAGCAGGATATGTTTTGTTCGCAAAAATGCCGCCCACTTTTGCAGCCAAGTGGTATACCGCATCTGGCGAGTGGTCAGAAAAAAGCTTTCTTGCCTCAGACTGCTCCAGAAGGTCATAGTCCTTGCTTGAAACCAAGGTAACTTTATGCCCTTTTTTCTCAAGCCTTGGAACAAGGCTTTTGCCTATGAACCCAGTTGCACCTGTGACAAGAATCTTCATTTTAGCACCTAATAGTTCTTGAACCTGAAATCCTTGAAGCCCTTGTAGCCTGCTATAAGCTCCCTTATGCCGTCCTCAAGAGAGTACTTGAACTCAAAGCCTGTTTTGATTATCTTTTCATTTGAGATTATGTAGTTCCTTTTGTCAGGGTCATGGCCAATCTCAGCCTTGAAGATATTAAGCTGGGGAACCTGTTTTTTTATGACTTTGCAAAGCTCCTCTTTTGAGATGTTGTAGCCTGGGTGGCCAAGGTTGTAAACATTGTCCTTCATGGCCTCCCAGTTTGCCATTGCCCACAAAAATGCCCTTGACGCATCCCTCACATGAAGGAAATTGCGCTTGAATTTGCTTTCAAAAAGCACAATTGTCCTGTCAACGCATGCCTTGAGCACAAAGTCATTCACAAGAAGGTCTGTCCTCATCCTTGGGGAAAAGCCAAACAAAGTTGCAAGCCTAAAGCAGATTACATCCTTGCTTTCCATTATCTGTTTTTCTGCTTCAACTTTGCTTTTCCCATATGTTGAAATCGGCTTTAACGGGCTTTTTTCTGTGCATTCTGTTTGGCCTTCTGTGATCCCATAGCCGCTGTTTGTTGTCGGGAATATTACTTTCTGGCCAGGCCCCCTGCTTTTGAGCAGTGTTTTTATTGAGTCAGTGTTCACAAGCCATGTAACTTCAGGTTTTTGCTCTGAAACAGGAAACCCGACTATTGCTGCAAGGGGGAAAATATAGTCAAATTGCCGGTCCTTGAGAAGCTCGGACATGAACTTTTCATTTGTAACGTCACCATGGATAAATGTGAGCTTTTTGCTGTAAAACAGGTTGAAGAGCGTGTTTTGCGAATATGACAGGTTGTCAACGACAGTGACATCAAATCCCCTGTTTATCAGCATTTCAGTGAGTATTGAGCCCAAGTAGCCAGAGCCGCCAGTAATCAGAACCTTTGTGTCTGAGCCTGCCATGCTCCTGAGCCTGTTTTCAATATCTTTTGTAAAATCTTCCATAGACAAGCACCTGCCTTTGAAGCTTATTCAGCGAAAAGCCTATAAAAACCCCCCCAAATAAATGACACTATGAAAAACTTGTGCATTAAGGCAAGGGCCCCCTCAAGAATAGGCATAGGCGGGGGAGGAAGCGACTTGCCGTCCTTCTTTGACTCTTATGGCGGCGCTGTGCTTAACGTTGCAATAAACTTGTTCTCATATACCAAGATGTGGAGGACAGAGACAGGGAAAACCCATATAACATCCCATGACTGGGAAATTGAAAGGGACATTGAAGATCTTGGCTTGGAGTTTGAGCTGAACAAAAAGGACAATGTTGACATGGTGCGCGCAGTCATGAAATCAGCAAGCCTTTCGCCAAAGGACGGGTATGAGATGGTCATTCATTCAATGAGCCCGAAAAACGCAGGGCTTGCAGGCTCTTCTGCCCTGATTGTTTCTCTTTTAGGGGCAATGTTCAATATAGCAGGAAAGCCTATGATGAACCGCGACACATTTGCAAAGACAGCCTATGATATTGAAAGGCAGATGCTCAAAAGGCCAGGAGGCTATCAAGACCAGTATGCAGCTGTTTTTGGGGGCTTTAATTTCATTGAGTTTGGCAAGGAAATAAACATCTACCCTTTGCGGCTTGAGGAAGACCTTGTTTCTGAATGGCATTCCTCAATGATGCTTTTTGAAACCCCCTTTCCCCGCAAGATTTTTGCCCATGAGGTTGAAAGGAAAAAAGATGATGAAGTGAAAAAAGGGGGAAAGAGCATTGAATACCTGAAAAAAATAAAGGAATATGCATATGGCATGAGAAACTCCCTTGTCAGGGGCGATGTCAAGAACCTTGGAGAGCTGTTGCACTTAAGCTGGCTTGAGAAAAAGAAGCTGCCAGGCGTTTCATCCAATGACATAGACCTGCTTTATGACACAGCAAAGCAAAACGGGGCATATGGGGGAAAGCTCTGCGGGGCAGGAGGAGGCGGCTTTTTGTTCGTGGTCTGCGATATTGCTGACAGGAAGAAAATATCAAACGCGCTTGCGAAAAAAGGCGCAAGGTTTGTTAACTTTGACTATGACTTTGAAGGGATGGTTTCATGGAGAACAAACTTGTGAAAAAAAGGGTAACAGAGCATATTGATGCAGCCAACCTGCTGCTTGAAGATGAAAAGCTTCTTGCAGGCATTGAGTCCTTGGCACAGAAAATAACTGAATCCCTGAAAAACGGGGGAAAGCTCATAGTGATAGGCAATGGCGGCTCTGCAGCAGACGCGCAGCACATGGCTGCAGAGTTCACAGGAAGGTATTTGAAAGAAAGAAAGCCTTTTGCCGCAATTGCGCTTTCAACAAACAGCTCATCAGTCACTGCAATTGGGAATGACTATGGTTTTGAGAACGTTTTCAAAAGGCAGGTCAATGCCCTGGCAGGAAAGGAAGATGTTGTGCTTGGAATATCGACAAGCGGAAACTCTGCAAATGTTATTGAGGCGCTGCGTGAAGCAAAATCAATTGGAGCATTCACTGTGGCCATTGTTGGCCAAAAAAAATGCAAACTGGATGAGGTTGTGGGCCTGTGCATCAAGGCACCGGGCAACCAGACCCCAAGAATACAGGAAATGCACATACTGATAATCCACATGGTCTGTGAAATTGTCGAGCAAGCCATGCTGGAATAAGAAAAGGTGCGGCATGAAAGTACTTTATTTTGTGCACACTTACCTTGAAAAGAATGGCATATCTGTGCATGTCCTTAATATTTCAAAAAGCCTGCCAAAAGGCATAGGGCACAAAATAGTATTTGGAAAGGGATGCGGCCTTCCGTTTTTTTCTTCTTTGAGGTTCCCTATCATTGAATTCTGGCAGGGCCTGCGAACTGATTGTGATATAATCCACATCCATGGCTATGGGAACTTCTTCTCTTTTTTCGGAGCCATATTGGCTCTTCTGAAAAGAAAGCCCCTTATCTGGACAATACATGGCTACCCTGAAATACATGGGCCAAGGAGGTTATTTTACCACTTTTACAGGCACCTTATGGCCCCTTTGATTTTTTTTGCAGCAAAGAGGATAATCAGCGTTTCAAAGGCAAGTGTGCCAATCCTCAGAAAGCAAACCAAGAAAAAAATAACAGTCATGCCAAACGGAGTTGACCTT
>CAZOMB010000004.1:0-66562 GCA_964581105.1 Microcaldota archaeon | reverse complement strand
TGAAGGAGCTTAAGGAAAAGGGAAAAGTAAGGCAGAGCATCTATCACCTGTCAGAATAGAATTTTTTCTCCCCTGCACTTTGCTTCTAATTTCTTTTTGAAAACGCAAATGCCCCAGCCAAAAGCATCACAAGCGCAGGAAGGCAGATGCATGTGCCCTTGTCAGGTTCTTTGTCATCCTCTTCTGTCTGGTTTGCTGGTGGCTGCCCGGTCTCTTCAGTCTGCTCAGGGGGGAGGGGCGGAGAAACTTCAGGCTCCTGGCCTATTGGCACATCTTCTTCAAACAGGCTGGCAATAATCCTGTCCACTGTCTGCAAGACCTGCGCCTCATTGGCATCCAAGGTAGAAACATCAACAGTATAGTAAATCCCTTGTTCATAAATGTCAACAAAGCAGCGCTCTTCGCCTTCCTCTGACTCGCAAAGGTAGTAATAGCTTATTTGCCCTGCAGTTGCTTTTGGAAGGGAAACTGAATCATAATCATCTGCTACAACTTGCCAGTCAGAAGCGCCCATTGGCTCTGCAACCACAGTCGCTTCCCAGGAGCTGTCGCTTGTTTTGTAATAGGCTTCCCCTCCTTGAAGGTCGCCAGTAGTGTCATCTGATATAATCTCAAGCCCTGTCCCTGGTATTGTTTGTGGAAAGGCTGTTCCTGCAAAAGCCAGGCCCATTGCAAGAAGCAAAGCCAAAATCAGTTTCATGCTCTTGCTACTGCGTTTCACTTTAAAATCTTTTCTTTCTCCTTTTCCTGTAAACCTCTTTTTTGTGCACTTCTATTATTGCAGGCTTTTCTGGCATAAGTTTCTCTTTAATTGCCAGTATTATCCTCATAAGCCACTCAAGGCTGATTGTTATTGCAAAAAGCCCTGCAAACTCAGGCGCAGTTGCAACAAACTCACTAATCCTGCTTTCCAATACCTCGCCTGAGAAAATGGTTGGGTCAACTATAAACACGCCGAGCATTGCCAAAGGAAGGATTTTTGCAAGGTCAATTGCTATTGGCTCCTTGTAATAAGCGCATATCCTTATTGAGGCAACAACTGCCAATGAGGTCAAGAGCACTGTTTCAAGGGAAGCAGTTTTTGTGAGCAATGAAATTACAATAGCAAGCAAAAAGAACCAGATAAAAGTTATTGCAGGGAAAATAAGAGTATAGCTTAAGATGAATGAAAGTGCCCGCAAAAACCGGTCTGCATGCCCTGCAAATCCCTTGAAGCGTGTTTCAAGGTTTAGCCTGAAAAGCACTCTTCTTGATATTTTTGAATAAAAGGTGCCGACAAGTATTGCATAAAAGGCAATGCCAAAAGCCAGTACTAGCACATTCATTGCAGTTGGCCCAAGTATAAGCTCCCATGTTGCATAAGCATCGCCTGCCATTGCCCCTATTTGCGCTGTTATTGACTCAAATGCCATCTTATCCACCTAATTTTTCAGCCAGGAAAAGCTGTCTGTTGATGAGCCTGGGTCGCCATTAACCTGCTTTGGCACAGTGCCCTTAAAATGCACAGTGCCAGAGCCAACTTCAATTGATTCAACCCCTAATCCTGGGTTTTTTGTGAAAATGTCATCCATCACATGCTCAAGAGCATGCTGTGCATCCTTTCTTGGTATTTTAAATTTGCTTGCCTCAGAGTCTTCAACATCAAGCATTACTTTTCTTTGCGATACTCCTGCAATCCTTGCCTTTACATAAAACGGGGCACTAAAAATCCCTTCATATATCCTGCCTGACATCTCAATTGTCCCGTCCCCGTTAAACAGCACCTGCACATCACGCATTGGCCCTTTTAGTTTGTTTAGCTTGTTTATCTGGGAAGTTATTTCCTCCTGGGTAAATACTTTGTCAACTGCAACTCCTCCGCTTGATGCATATATGCAGGAAAAGCAGGCATGCTCTGCATTTGACACAGAGTGACCAGGCACTTTTGCAAGGCTGTTCAAATAATCCCCTTCATTATAGGAAATTCCAAGGTCACGGGGGCCAGAGCCCATTATGTCAGAAAGCCCAGGTATAAACCCCAAATAGCCAGCTATTAGTATCAGGACAATCAGTATTGCTGCAATGGTAATTGCAGCCCCTCTTGCAAATGACAAGCACTCACCCTGAATCAACTACATGCAGCACAGGCTTTTTAAGGTTTTGTCATTCAATCTATCTCGTGCGGGGTGGTTTTGCTTGTATGCCAAGGGTATAATTCTAATTTCTGCTGTGCTTGCTTTTGTTTTTTTGTCAGGGTGCCCATATCTTCAGGTTTCAGAGGATAGGTCTCCTGATGCAATAGCAGTATGGCAGCACAAGGATGAGACATTTGACATCTGGTATTCCCTTTGGGACCATGACGCAAAAGCATGGTATACAAGCACAGGCAAGACCTCAAAGCCAATTGCAGTTGACTTTGGAAATGACCATGACCCTGACGTATCCTCAAATCTTAAGACAGCGGTTGCAGTCTGGTCAAAAGAGCACAGCAGCCAGAGCATGATTTACTATTCAATATGGCAAAATGACGCCTGGTACCCTCCTGCAAAAATAAAGGAAAGCGCAATTGGCACTGACCCAACAGTTGCAGTGGGCCCATCAGGAGACGCACTTGCAGTATGGGTGAGAAATAACAAGGAGCTTTACTATTCCTATTATGTAAGCAGCAAAGACTGGACATTGCCAAAAAAGATAGACATTGGCGAAGTGGAAAAAGTTTCCCTGCCTGAACTCACATACAGCGAGTATGATGGAGGCTATTACCTTGTTTTCACAAGCAACAAAGGTGCGCATGCAGCAGTATATGCAGTAAACGCATGGTCAAATGCAGTTGCAGTCTCAGGCTCAGCTGTTGTTGACAACAATGTGCCAACAGACCAAAGGACAGGAATTGCAGCAGCAAAGACAAAAAAGGAAACAACAGCAGTTTACCCTGACTCTGGCACTGTTTACTCTGTGAAGCTTGGAGCAACACCAAGCAAATTTGCAAGCGGAGCAATGCCAGACGTTTATTACTCTGCTTCTGAAAAGGCAAACAGCGCATTTGCAAAAGGCAAGGACATATTCCACCAGCCTGACGTTAATTCGCCTGCAGCAGAGGCTTTGGTCTCATCAGGGCTTTCTGATTCTGATGACAGGCCGTCGCTAGTATTCATAAAAGACAGGTCAATTGGCCTTGTTGTATGGTGGGGCCAGACAATTCCCCCTGGAGAGATATATTACTCATACCTTGAGGCAGGAATGTGGTCAGCCCCAGCACAGCTTGACCCTCTTCTGATGAATTCATATGAAAGAAACCCAGCAGTCAGCCCGCTTCGCGAGCTTAGAAAGCCAGGCCCATATTGCGGGGACAAGGTGCTGCAGCCGCCTGAGCAGTGCGAAGTCGGAATCCCATGCCCAAACGCAGCCGACATATGCTGGCTTGACTGCATGTGCTATCCTCAGGAGGAAGCATGGTGCGGCAACAAGGTGCTTGAATGGTTTGAGGAATGCGAAGTTGGCATTCCTTGCTTAGACCCGGCTGAGAAATGCATAATACCTCCATGCGTTTGCAGAAAGGAAGAGCAGCCCCCAAAAAATGAAACACCACCACAGAACGAAACTCCTAAGAATGAAACAATAAGCTGCGCAACAAATACACAAAAAGTTGATGCAACAGACAAGAATACTTTTAAGCCGCCGCAAATCTGCAAAGATGACTGCAAGAGCGTTCTTGGAGATGAGTATGAGTGCAACACTGGTTCATGCACCTGTACCAAAAAGCCAGAAGAAGAGCCAGTGAGCTGCGCAGAGCATACTGCAAAAGTGATTGAAACAGATGTAAATGACTTTGACGCAAGCAAAATGACCTGCAAGGATGACTGTGTAAAGCAGCTTGGCTCTGCTTATGAGTGCTATGCAAGCTCATGCACATGCACAAAGAGAGAGGAAGTGAGCTGCGCAGACAATACAGGGGAAGTAATACAAACAGACATAAACAACTTCAAGCTTGGCACAATGACCTGCATAGATGACTGTGACAGGATGACAGGAGCAGCTTATGAGTGCCATGCAAGCTCATGCACATGCACAAAAAAGCAGGCGAATGAAACAGTCAATTATCACAAAGAATGCCTGAACGGCGCCTGCGTGAACATATCAGGCACTGGGCAGGACTTATGCACATATGATTACCAGTGCCAGGAAGCAGTGCAAGAGTGCGGAAACGGGGTCAGGGAAGGCACAGAGGAGTGCGACGGCAATGACACTGGCTTGTGCAGCGCAGAAGCATATTGCAGCGAGTATTGCACATGTGAGCTTCCTGCAGCAGAGTGCGGCAACCAAATACTGGAGTCAGGCGAGGCATGTGAAAGCGATGCAGACTGCATAATGCAAATGCAGGGCCAGACAATACAAGGCAGCTGCTCAGCTGACTGCACAGAGTGCAATTATGAGCTTTATTGCGGCGACGGCATAATCTACGGCGGTGAAGAGTGCGAAGAGACTTCAGACTGTATGCAGGATGAAGTGTGCGAAAACTGCCTGTGCGTATGCATTGACACTGATGAGGACAATGTATGCGATGACTATGACAACTGCCCAGGAGATTACAACCCAGGCCAAGGTGACCGAGACAGTGATGGAATAGGAGATGCCTGCGACCCAGTGCCTGTAAACTGCGCAGCAGAATGCTCTGCATATGCTCTTGACTCATATGCACAAGGCGAAAATGACAGGCTGGCATGCGAGGCAAAAATAGACCAAGACCTTGAAGATGCGCTTAATGCATTGACAGAAGAGCAGTGCTATACTACCTGCAAATATGCTGAAACTGACAGCATGTATTATTCAATCGGCATGAATCAGGTCACATATGGCTGCTGCTGCATTGGACCAGTAACTGCATGGAAAGACGAGTACCCATGCTCAGACTGCCCAGGCCAAAACCCTGTGTGCCCAGACCCAGAACAAGTCTGCTAAAGCCTAAACCTGGCTTTGCAGGCTTTTTTCTATTTTTTCCCAGTTCACTACATTCCACCAGTTTTTGATATATTCAGGCCGCCTGTTCTGGTATTTGACATAATAACTATGTTCCCATACGTCAAGCACAAGCAATGGCACGCTTCCCTGGAAAACCTGCTTTTGATGGTTTTCAATCTGAAGGATAATCAGCTTTTTTGCCTTGGGCTCATATGCAAGGGCAGCCCATCCGCTTCCTTCAACTGCTGCTGCAGCTGCGGAAAACTGTTTCTTAAAGGATTCCAAGGAGCTAAAGTCACGCACAAGCGCTTCAAATAGCGCTCCATTAGTTGGCTCTTTGCTTTTTGATGCAGCACACATGCTCTCCCAAAAAAGGCAGTGCATTATATGGCCAGACCCATGAAATGCCAAAAGCCTTGTCAAAGCCTGTATATTGGAAAAATCCCCTTTTTCTCTGGCCTCCTCAAGCTTTGCAAGGGCAGAATTCAATCCATTTACATATGCTGCATGGTGCTTGCCATGGTGCAGCTTCATTGTTTCCTCGTCTATATATGGCTCTAAAGCATTGTACTCATAAGGCAAGTCAGGCAGTTTGTACTGTTCCATAAAAACACCTCTTTTAGGCTTAGCTTCACTAACAGCACAATTTAAACGCTTTCTACAGGAAAATCAGCCATACATTGAGCCTAAGCTTGTTTCATCGTCAACTTTCTTGTATTCAGTGTGCGCTGCCTTTGCCTTGCTCATTATGTCCTTTACCTTGTTGTCAATTATTTTTGCCTCATTTTCAAGAGCTTTGGTATCAATGTCAAACTTGACTATTTTTTTAAGTGCTTCTATTACCATTGCAGCTGCCTTTGGGTCCATATATCCCTTTTGCGACTCTGCAAGAAGCGAGATAACAGGGTATTTGTCAATTGCGCCTTTTGCAAGAAGAACGCCAGTCACCCCTGTAGTTGCGCCTTCTTTTATTGGCTTTACTCCAACACTTTTCTCAAGCTTTTTCGTAAGCTCAGGAATTGAGGAGATTTCATATACTTTGTCCTGCACCCCTTTGATTGTTATGCCGCCAAGCGAGATTATTTTCCCAACCTTGTTCTTTTTTGCAAAATCATATATTTTGTCTGCAAGCTCATTTACTGCGCCTATTGGTATGACAAACTCAGATATGAATACTATGAGGTTATGCTTTTTTGAAAAATACATCCTTGCAGGGAAAAGAGGCACATAGCCATGCACTGCTGCCAATGGCGGGAATTTGTCCCCTGTAATATACCCTAAGGGCTGCATCTTTAATTTTTCAACAAGATAACTGGCAGAAATAGTGCCAACAAGCCCTAAGCCTGGGAATCCCTCAACAAGAACAGGCTTTTTCAGCTTAGGCTTTGCAGTCAAGTGAAACTCTATTGCCATGAGCAGAATGCTCTGGCAACCCTTTTAAGGATAACGAAGAGGTAAAAAGAAAAAATAGAAAAAAAGAAAAAGGCCACTTATAGGTCCTAGTTTCTTGAAGTTATTCCAGAACATGGTGGCACTTCCCAACCTGTTCCGTAAATTATGCTGAACACAGAAGGTGCAATTACAACAATCAGTATTGCAATCAATGCTCCTGTAAGAGCAGCAGTTGCCCATACATTTGCCCTTGCCCTTGTCTCAGCACCCATCATCTGCCCAGCAGCATAAATCACTCCTGCAACGATTATCATAAGCATTGCAATTACTGGGAGGACGTCTCGAAGTCCGCAGTACAAGGCCTCAGCTGCATCGTAGATCCTACTTGTTGGAACTGTCTGGGCAAAAACTGTTGCTGCCAGCATTGCAAACATCACAAATACCATTAATTTTCTCATCAAATCCCTCCTTTATCTGTTATAGAAAATAATGTTGCTAATCTTTTTAAACTGCACTGGAGCCGGCTCCCCTAAAGCTCGCAGGCAACTGTGCCAAGGTCACCGTAAATCATCTGAAGAACAGGCTGTGCGACTATTACTATGAGGATTGCAATCAATGCCCCTGTTAAGCAGGCAGTTGCCCACACATTTCCCCTTGCCCTTGTCTCAGCACCCATCATCTGCCCAGCAGCATAAATTACCCCGCCGAGGATAAGCATTGTCATTGCAACCACTGGCAAAAGGCTTTTCAGGCTTATGCACATCTCTGAAACTGCTTCCTGGACAGAGGTAAGCATTGTAGCTGCTGCCAGGACATTCAGCAAAAGGGCTGCGGAAAGTATGAATGCAATTTTTCCCAAGTAATCAAGCCTCCTATTTTTGTTATATGGGCATGCTTATATTTCTTTTGAAAAAAAACGCCGGCCCTACTGGAGCTTCACTCCACTGGTCCGTCGCTTTCAAAAAAGAAAGCGCCGGGGGCGAGATTTGTTCGAGCTTTTCTGGTTTTTGCTGAAGCTTTTTAGGCAAACCGAAAAAGCTTCGTTGAACTCGCGAGGGGAAAATCCCCAACAGGTTAGCAACCTGCCGCACTAACCGGGCTATGCGACCCCAGCACAAGGCTTTTAGGTGGAAAGCAAGCTTTTATTTGTTTGCCGAAAAATACCTCTAAGCCCTTTTGGGCTGATTTGTGGCAGAGGGGCAAAAATGTACAACAATTACCTTGCATGTGAAATATGCAAAACAGAGCTTAGCAAGCAAACCCAAAAGCAGCACATTGACAATTCAGGCTTTGTGCACAGCTTTTGCAAAAAATGCTATTCTGAAAAATTCCGAAAATAAAGTTGAGGTGGTTTATTGGCAGGTAAGACAAAATCAGGTGCTCTTGCGCCTGTAGAAGACTTTGTGATGGGAATTATGTCAAACATGCCTGTGTGCAAATCCAGGTTTATGACTTGGGCTTCTGCATACTTTAATCCTATGAAGGAGTTTGACGCAAACAAGAAGGATTCTAATGCTGGAAAAATAATAGTGCACCTTGCCATTGCAGGCGTGGTGATTTGGGCTGCTTCTTTCATTGCTACTATTATCAGCGGAGGGATGACAACAGCAATGTTCATGCTTCCCGGAGTAATAGTAACCCCAATATTCCTGGTAATCGCTGCTTTCATAGGCTCAGCAATTTTGTTTGTGATTGCAAAAGTGCTTGGCGCAAAAGGAGGCTTTATGGAACAGACGCTTGGAATTAGTTTGGTTTTCGGGGGATATACGCTGATTGATGCGCCTCTGACAGTGCTTGCAGCAATACCATTCATTGGCTGGGCATTTAGCTTAATTGCACTGCTTGTCGCCCTGTATGCACTTTACTCATACTATAGGCTGATTAAAGGCGTGCACAAGCTCTCGTCAATAAAAGCTGCAATAGTAATACTGCTTCCAATAGTGGTTGCAATAGTTCTTGCAGCAATGCTTGCAGCTGCATTGGCAGTAATGCTTGCAGGAATGGGCTTAGGGGCAATGGGAGGAATGCCTCAGATGCCCTACTGATTTTTTTTCTTTTTTCTTTCTTTTTTTCAAAACTAGTTAGTGTGCGGCAGGATTTCCAGAGGGCCAAAGACAAAAATGCAAGGTGAATCAGACCGCTGCTCAGTCTTGGTACTTGCCAGCACGGGACAGAATGCGTAGGGCTGCTCCTTCCGGCCTGACCCGTTTGGCACAATGAACCGTCCGGCAAGGCAAAACGTCGACGCTTAAAGCCTGAGCCTTGCAGCCTCACCTGAGACTCTGCCGGACATTCGGCCCTACCAAAGGGGATTTGTAGTAAAGGAGGCCCCTACTCTCCTGACCTATCCTGCCGTCAGCAATTCTGAAGCACAACCTTTAAATACTGTATGTTGTAGTAAATTGGTTGGTGTGTTTATATGAGTAAAGTTCATATGAAACCTCCTAACAAAGAGGTTTCCTACAAGCTAAAGCTTCTTGAGTATGCTTCAGGCGAGCCAAAAGCAAAATTAAAGCACGAGCTCATGGAAACAATTTCCAACTATTATTCTTTTTACTTTAATTTCAAAAACAAGAACTGCAAATTTGCAGCAAAGCTTTATGATAAGTCAGAGCATTCTGAGCACATCCTATTAATGGCTAAAAAGAGCGGGCAGTTCCCTGGGCCTGTTGTCAGTTTTTGGCTCTTGGAGGACAAGGCATACAAATATGTGCTTCGCATTTCTGATTACAACAAAAGGATGCTTAACCCTGACACAAAGAGGGCGCAGGCTTATTATGACGTTTCATTGTTTGACAAGATTGCACAAGGCCTTAAGAAGCAGCTGGAAGACTATCAGCATATGGACTTTCTTAACCTTGCTGAAAAGAGAAAGAATGCTGCCCTTATTGGCATTTCCGACCTTGTCCCTGATGTAAAGGCAAGCTCAATAGGCCCTTCCCCATTCCCAAACATGCGAAAAGCCTGAGCACCTGATTTTTATAGTTTGTCTGTTCTTTTTCCCTAGGTGGGAGAATGGATGAGGAAGGCAAGCCAGCAATCGCAGTAGCAGGAGTTGGAGGAGCAGGCTGCAACACAATAAACAGGCTAGTCAGGATGGGAGTTGGAAAAACAGAGCTTGCAGCGTTTAATACAGACAAAAAGCACCTTAACATTGTTTCTGAAAAGGCAAAGCGCTGCCTTATCGGAGGGGCAGTCACAAGAGGCCTTGGGGCTGGGGGCTTTCCTGAGGTTGCAGCAAAGGCAGCAACCTCTTCAAAAAGGAAAATACAGGAAATACTGTCTGACAAAGACCTTGTTTTCATAACATGCGGAATGGGGGGCGGAACTGGAACAGGCGCATCTCCGGTTATTGCCCAAATAGCAAAAGAGCAGGGCGCAATAGTAATAGCATTTGTAACTTATCCTTTTACAATTGAAAGGGCAAGGCTGCAAAAGGCTCAGCAAGGAATTGAAAACCTGAAAAAAGTTGCAGACACACTTGTGCTTATTGACAACAACCGCCTTTTAGAGTATGCGCCTAACATGCCAATTGAAAAGTCATTTGAGCTTCTTGACGAGATAATGGCAAGGGCTGTAAGATGCATTTCAAAAACCATACTTGAGCCATCCCTTCTGAATCTGGATTATATGGATGTCAGGACAGTTGCACAAGGGGGAGGAATTTCAATGATTGCAGTTGGCGAGGCAGCTGGCGTTGGAAGGGTGGATGATTTGGTGAAAAACACTCTGAAAAACAGGCTGCTTGACGTTGACATAGAAGGCTCAAAAGGCGTTCTTTTGCATATTACAGGCGGTGCTGACCTGACGCTTGGCGATGCAACAAGGGCAGGAGAGCTTTTGACAGAGCAGATAGACCCGCATGCAAATGTAATTTATGGCGCAAGGATGGAAGAAAGCTTTGCAGGCAAGCTTCAGGCAATGGCAATTTTCACTGGGCTTAACATGCCTACTTCTCTTGGGAAACGCTAGCGGTACCTCAAAAATGCGCCTATGCCGTAAAATGAGCCTAAAAATTGCGCTCCTTCTGCAGTGTCAGGGGAAATTACAATTACTTCAATGTTCTTTTCCTCAGCAAGGGCAATCAAGTCATCAATAAGCGGTATTTGCTCCTCAACTTTTACTGTGCCGCCAATTTTCTTTATTTTTTCCTCAAGCTCAGAAGGGCTTTTTGTGGTTGCATAATGAACTTCTTTTGTAGTAGTATCAACAAGCTTTGCCCTCTTGTATTCCAAGCCTTCTGATACAAGCAGCTTTGATGCCTTTTTTACCTTTAAGGCTTGCCTTACTTCTTTTTCCCCATAAGTGGCAAGCCCGTTTGACACAACTTCTTTTATGAACCTTTCAACAAGCGCTTTTTCCTTTATTGCAGCCTGCTCTGCTATAATGTCCTTGCTTTTTGCCATTACCTCCCTTACCCCATAGTCATCAGTATAGCCAGTGTCAACCACTCCAAGCACTTTTATCTGGTAATTAAATGGCGACATTTTCACAAAATTCTCCTTTGTGGGGCCAGGGCCTCCAACTATCACTCCTTTTACCTTGTTAACAAAATACCTGTCCATTGACACTCCCACCCTTTTGTAATACTTTTCAATTGACTCTTCAATCAGTCTCTCATATCTGCGGGCGCTGTTGTGCACAATAAAGCCATTTGCCACAAAGTTGAATGCATTTGGCACAGTAAGGTCAATATATTCTTTTTCTCCTTCTATTGGTATTAGTTTTGCCACTCTTGCCACTCCAATGTCTTCAGACAGCCATTTTTTGAGCATTTTTTCAGATGGCTCACCATGCTTTGTGTCAGGGTCATTCTTGAACGCTTTTCTGGCAATAAGTAGAACACTTCCTATCTTCAAGTTTTTTGCATAGATTTCTTCAATGCCTTTTTTTCCGACTGTAAAGAACCGATGCCATGCAGTTGCGACAATTTCCATCTTTGAGTTCTGAACAGCTATCCTATATGCTTTTTTTGACTTTGTTTTGAATTTGTCGGAACACTCCCAATCGCATATCTTAAGCTTTGACAAATCTGCTCCTTTTATTTTAATTCCCGGGACAACCTCAGAAACAGGTACCAGCTCACCATCTGAAGTCTGAACAAGAGTATCAGGCGCAAGGCATTGTCCTCCCTTCCGGATTTTTGCATGCGCAGTGGAGTTTAGCCTGTGCAATGTCCTGACAACTGTCCCCCGAAGCTCTGCAATTGTGCATTCCCTTCCGTCAAGCACTACAAGCCCGTATGTTTCGTCTGATTCCAGCATCCTTTCAAGCGGCTCCAAGAAAAAGCGAGAGTCACAGCGGTAAAGCTGGACTCCCAACGGCTCAGGGGGAAACACAGTGAAAAGAGAAATGTCTGTTTTTGCAGGGCTGTCAGAAACATTGCCGCAAAATATTGCAACCCCTGTGCTTGGCGCCTTGTTTCCATAGCTTTTCAAATGATGAATTATCTTCTCAAGCGCGTCTCCTACATTTTTCCTTGTGCTTTTGCTCTTTATGTTTGATGCCTGGCCTGATTCCCCCTTAAGCTTGCTTGAGGTCTCATGCACTGCCTGGTTTGCAGGTATGTAAACTGATATCAGCTCAGTTCCACTGCCTTTCATGCCGCGCAAATGGGCAAGCTGCTTTTTGAGCTCATACTTGAGCTTTGTTGATTCTTTCATGCGAAAAACCTTCTTTACACTAGGGTGTTTTAGCTTTAAATTAAGGCAGGCTAGAAAAACTCCACTTCTCCGGTCATAAGGGAATAATGCGCCCCAACTATTTTCAGCTTTTCATCTGTTTCAAGCTTGGCAAGTTTTGGGCTTTCCTTCCTTATTTCATCTATTACATGAAATATATTCTCCCGAATGGCAGAGTTGACATCTCCTTTTGCAATTTCCACTGGCTTTTTTAACTTTTTCATTGTTTCCTCGAGGTTTCCCTCTACCTTTGCGCCAGAGCAAGCAGCAGTCACTGCTCCGCATTTTTCATGGCCTAGTACAACAAGCAGAGGGGTGTTCAAGTGTCCTGCCGCGTATTCCATTGACCCAAGAGCGTCTTTGTCAGCGACATTTCCAGCGTTCATAACCTCAAAAAGATTCCCTAACCCTTCGTCAAATATATAGTGTGGAACAACTCTTGAATCTGAGCATGTTAGTATTGTTGCATATGGTTGCTGTCCGTCAAGCACTTTTTCTCTCTCTTCTTTAAAGTCTCTTTCTTTCATCTTGTCATTAACATAGCGCCAGTTCCCATCTTTTAGCTTTTGGAGTGCTTCATCTGCCTTCAAGTTAACCACCTGTTTTTCCTTTTTTTGTTTTTGAAATCAACTTTCACATGGGTTTCGTCTGTATTTTCTTCCCCACATGTTTTGTGCTCCATTTTTTCACCTTTATTATTTTCTCTAAGTGTTTTCTATTTCGTTTCTGCCCAAAAGGTTATTTAAAGCATTCCTCAGTCGCTGTCAATCATGTATGCTATATTGTCCTGAAGGCTGTAAAGCTTTGCAAAATGCCTTGCCTCTTTTTGCGAAAATACCCCGTTCCTGTCCCTTGCTGAAAGCCTCTGGTCATACAAGGCATGTCTGCTCTTCCTTCCCCTGACAATTATTGCGCCTTTGTGAAGCTGCAGGCTCACAACACCGTCAACAGGCTTTTCTATCTGGTCTATCAATGCATCCAAAGAGCGGCGAAGCCTAGTATACCAGCCGCCGTCATGCACTACTCTGTTCCACCAGCAGTCAACCTGGTGCTTTATGTCAAGCTCTTTTGCAGTAAGCACAATGCTCTCAAGCTTTTTGTGCGCAGTCAGCAGTATGAGGGCAGCAGGGCATTCATATACTTCCCTTATCTTAAGCCCTGCTACTTTGTCATCCATTGCATCTATCCTGCCAACTGCATGCTTTCCGCCTATTTCATTGAGCTTTTCAATGAGCGCAACAGTGCCAGAAAACTTTTTGCCTTCGACTTTTACCATTACCGGTATCCCGTTTGAAAACTCAACCTCAAGGTTTACTCCCTTTGAGGGCGCCTTTTTTGGCTCATTTGTCCACTTGTATACACCTTCTGGCAATGGGGAAGTAGGGTCAAGCGATATTCCCTGCCTTATTATCCTCGCAAAAAGGTTCTCATCAGAAGAAAACTGTTTTGCCCTTGGAAGGTTGGTTGCAAGCTTGTGTTTTTTTGCAAACTCAAGCGCCTCATCCCTTTTCATGTCCAAGTCCCTTACAGGGGCCATTATCCTCATTTCAGGGGCAAGTACTCTCAGGGCATTTTCCATTGTCAAATGGTCATTCCCTGTTCCTGGAGAGCCATGGGCAATTGCATTGCATTTGCTTTTCCTTGCCTCTTCTGCAAGCGCCCTGGCAAGCGCAGGCCTTGCCATTCCACTGACATTTACATGGCCCTCAATATTGCAGCTTGCCTTTATTCCCCTCAAAATATTCTCTGCAAAATGCTCTTTTGTGTCAACAACTGAGCATGAGCCAAACATTTTCCTTGCATTTTTTTCAATCCTTTTAAAGTCGCTTTTTTGCCCAAGGTCAACAACAATCGGCAAAACCTCAAAGCCTGACATTGCAAGCAGACTGCCGGCTACAACCGAATCAAGGCCGCCTGAGTAAGAAAGTGCCACTTTTTTTACCTTTGGGTAATGGCCTGCATAAGCTCTTGCCCGCATTTCAAGGGGTTCCATTCAATCACTCCTCTTTCTTCTTAAAATCCTGTACGCAATTGCAATCCCAAGCACTGCAACAGAGGCTGCAAGGAATGCCGACACAAGAATATCTTCCTCGCTTGGTGCCTCCTGCTCTTCAACTGCTGGTATTGGTTGAATTGTTTGCTTTTTGCCCTTTAAAAGTTCTTCGTCAATCTCTCTTGCCACTTTGTCAAGCTCATAAGAGTATTTGAATATCCGGTAGCTGTCAGTTGGGGAAGCAGCATTTTCCTTATCTTCCGAGTAAAGGTATTTTCCCTGGCCAAAATATATTTTTCCCCAAAGGCTTTTCCTCTTCCCAGAAGCAAGCTTTTCTGCAGCCATGCTCAGGTTTTCAGAAGATGTGCTTGAAATCCTCTGCATTGTGCTGGCATATGTTGACTCATAAATTGCTGCGCCATAAAGGCCAGTCTCATTTGCAGAAAGAGCATTTGAGTAATGCCACAGGGCATCATAATTTAGCATTGAGGCTGTTGAAACCGCCTCATGGGCTTCCTCAAGCTTTTCCTGTGCAAGAGAGTATAAAAGCGATTCATTTGCTTTTTCTCCGCCTATTGTTTCTGCCTGGCCTGCAAGGTCATCTGATATTGAGCACCAGCTATAGGCAAAAAGAAGGTCCCTTAAAGTGGTATAGCCTCCTTGCGCAGGCCGACTCTCAACAGTGCCTTGCAGCTTTTCCTGTGCCCAAAGCCTTCTTAGGTCAGAGCCAATGGCCCAATGGAAATTTTCATAAGTCTTTTCAGAAGGGTTAAGCGATGAGATGCAGCCTGACACCTCTTCAATGCTTCCGTCAAGGTCAACATCTGCATTGCCTATTATCACATATTCTGCGTCAATTGAAAGCAAAAAAGCAGAGTTTGCTGCTGTGAATGGATAGCCCATTATAATCAGCTTGTCATACTTTGATATTTCTTCCTCAAAATAATGCTTTAATCCCTCTATGCTCTGGCTACTAACATTTTCTGAGAGCATTTCACTTGTTTTTTGCTTGAGCCTGTTTACAACTTCTTGCGCTACAAGGGAAAACCGGGAAATGTCTGAGTCTTTGGCTATTGGCTCAAGGTTTGCCGGGATTGGGCCACTTTCTGGGGAAAATTTGGTTGAAAACTCATCATCATAATCTGAAAAAAGCACTTTTTCGGCCTCTTCAATGCTTGAAACTTCCAAAGCATTGAACCCATGGTCCTGTGAAATTGATGAAAGAAGCAATGCCTCGTAAATCTTGAGCTTTGGCACAAGTATATATTTTGCGCCAGCATCAGCTGCTGCTATTGACTTTTCAATTACCCCTCCAACCTCGCCAACATTGCCTTCAGGCGAAACAGTGCCTGTCATAACAACATCCTGCCTTATGCTCTTGTTAAGAAGCGCAGCAGTTGTTGCAGCTGCCATTGCCCCGCCTGCGGACGGGCCATTAATCACATTATCCCCAAAATTCCCCTTTACCCTGAAGAGAACATCGCATTCTTGCTTTGTTATGCTTGTTTTGCCAAATGCATAGTCAACTGCCATTTGCTCTGATTCTTGCGTGGAAAAGCCTGTCCTTGGCACTATTGACGTGTATATTGAGCCGTCCCCTGGCTTTACTTCAACCTCAAGCTGGAATATGCCCCCTGAGTTTTCGCCTGTGACTGCTGCAACATATATTTCCCTTGTTTCTTGCGGGCAGGCTGCAAAAGCATGGCTAGCAAAAAGCAAAAGCATCAGTGCAAAAAGACTTATCTTGCCCATTTTTTCCCTATTTTTGCTGCAGCCCAGAAAGCAGCTGTTTGTGCTGTTCAAAATATTTTCTTGACGGCTCTAGCATTTTGGTAATTGACTTTGTTACAGCCCCTTTCAGGTCAGCTGGGTGGAGCTTTCCTGACAAATACGCCTTTTCAAGCTCATTGTAAGAGGAAAACTCAACGTTTCCCCCGAATTTTGAGGGCCTTTCAATTTTAAGAGAGGATTTTTCGTCCCTGAGCAGGAAATTGTCGCACATCTCAAGCACAGGGTTGTTTTCAGCCTGCTTTTCAGGGCAATAGGCTTTTTTCAGCTTGTCTTGAATCTCTTTTTCAGAATCATGTATGCATATTATTGACTCTGGCCTGCTTTTGCTCATTTTTGAGGATATTTCAATGTCCTGCTTTTCATTTTCCTCAAAGCCCATCTTTTGCGGCCCTAAAAGGCCCATAAGCAACTTGTGGTGTATTGCAACCACTTTCTTTTTCTTTTGCTTTTCAGCTGCTTCCCTTGCAAGCATGTGCACTTTTCTCTGGTCAATGCCAGAATGCGCAATGTCAATTCCAAGAGCAAAAATGTCAGCTGTCTGCATTGCAGGGTAAAGCACAGAAGAGCAGTCAACAGACTCTTTTTTCGTCCGTCCCATTATTGTTGTGCAGCGTAGCATCCTTTTCATAGTAGTTGACTTTGATACGGCCAACACTTCTTTCCAGTAGTCATTGCCAAGCTTTTTGTAAAGCTCAGAGGCAAGAACATAGTTTACCTTATTCTCAGGAAGGCCAAGGGAGACAAATGCTGACTTGAAATAGCCTTTTGCAATGTTTTGTATTTTCTCTAAATCCCCACCCATTTTCTTGTTTATCCATGCATGATAATCTGCCAAAAGTATTGTTGGCCTTATTCCTGCTGCAATAAAGTCCTTTAGAATAAGGGAAGTAACAAGCCCGCTTCCTAAATGCAAATTTCCTGAGATTTCAAATCCAATATAGTGCTTTGGATGGGAATTTGCCTCAAAAAGCTCTTGCAGCTCTGTTTCTGTGACTATCTCGCAAACAGGCTTTTTCCTCACAAGAGCTAGTTTTCCCTCTATGTCCATGCAAAATAAGTGGGGGGCAAGGATTAAGATAGTTGTTGCTTAGCCAAGCTTGCAGGTTGAGATAAAGCTCTGGTCTATGTAGATTTCCATATGCCTTTCAAAGAATTTGGTTTCAGGAGTGCCTTTAGCTATCAGGACATATGGCTCTTTTTTGAGATTGTTTTTCACCTGCTCATATGTCAAAGAATTGCTCCCGTTTGCAGCAGAGCTTGCTGAAAGGCATCCCTTATCATCGCATGCATATGTGTTTATTGTCTTTGCCCCAAGCAGCTTGCCGCCTACAAGGTCAACCCCGCACTGGTAAATCAGCCTTGAAGAGTCAGCATCTGCCCCTCTGACATCAAAAAACAGGGAAACAGAGCTTGAGCGCATAACAGAAGAGACAAAGCCGTCAATGTCAGAAGGATTGTCCGGCTCTTCTGAGAAAAGCAGCACATATGCTCCTGCTGCAATTGCAAGCACTCCAATAAGCGCAAACAAGGCTAACTTGTCCTTTTCTTTAAGCTTCATAAAAATCCCCTAATTCAATACATTTGCAGGGTCGCACATAGGCGCTTTGTCATAATAGGCAGCATTGCCTTTAAAGATTGCCTGCTGTGTGACAACTGTTGTGAAGCTTGGCACCTTGTTCTCGCTTGAGTACCTAAGCTCAATCACAGGGATGTCGGGTATTGAGTCAAGGCAGTCTTCTGCAACCAGGTTATGAAGAGTTTCATATACAGTTTCACTTGAATTGTTTGCAGAAGGCTTTGGGATTATTGATGTGCACTTGTTTGTGTTGATATAATACTTCAATGTTTGCTTGTCAAGCTCATCAAGCTGGTCCTGTATCTGGCCTGCGCATGCTTTCATTGAGTCAGAAGCCCCTGACGGCACGCCACTCTCGTCAACTATGACTGCAACGCTGTTAGAAGCCTTTACTGTGCCCATAAAGTCAACAAAATCAGTGTAACTCTCAGTGCTGAACACAACTGCGTAAATGCCTGCAGAGCCTATGAGCATTATGAAGACAAATGCAAGCATTGAAATTGCCCAGCCTGATACTGCAAGCTTGCTTTTGAAAAACCCATGGAAATAGTAAAACACGGCTGCAAATGCCAGCAGGCCGACTGAAAGCAAAGAAAGGTCAACAACAGCAATGACAAATGGCAGTATATATGGTGCATATTCTTTTCTTGTCTTGAATGACACAGGCATAATATTTGAAGCCAAGGTCATTGTGCCGTCAATGGCATCCCTTGAGATTGCATTGCCTGCCCCAAATATTGAGTCTTGTATTCCTCCTGAAGCTGCTACAAATGCCTGTGCATCTGAGGCAAGGTCATCATAATTCGATGAAAGCGCATAATACTGGGCAGAGGTCATTGGGGGGTCAAAATCAGAGTCAAGAGTATTTTTTCTCTTTGCAAGAGAGTTGTATGAGTCAACAGATGCTGGCGAAAGCCTGTTGACTCCCCACTGGGCAAGCAGCACTTTGTCTCCTGCATCATCCTGGGTTTCAAATGCCGTCTTATAGGCAGAAGTGGAATTGTTTATTTTTGCAGCCAAAGTCCAGCCAGCAGTCTCATAGCTTGAGAGCAGGGGGTTAAACCCATCAAAATCGCGCGCCAAAACCCTTTGCTCAAGCTCTTCAGCCTTGTCCAAAAACAAATCAGCGCTGTCAACAAAGCTCTTGTCTGCAACAAGTGCCTTTGCTTCAACTGCCTGTGCCTTCAAATCCTCAAATTTTGTTTTCACAGCCTCGTATTTTGGCTCAAAAATCAGGGCTTTTTCCTCGCCTTCCCTGTATTTTATCCTCTCCTCTGTTGAAAGCAAAATCCTGTCAACAGCAGTCCCAAGGCTTGCAAGAGGGCCTATTTTTTCCCTTAGCTGGGCAACCTTGCTCTTTCCTGAGCTTATTGCCCCATAATCAAAATGCGCCTCAGGGCACACGCCTATGCAGTCCATGCAAGATGTGGTCTCAGGGAACCGCAGCTTGCTGTCTGCAATGCTGTCTGCAGCGTCTTTCATTTCATTAAACGCATCGTCCATATTGTCAAGGGATAATGAAGCAGTCTCAGGGGAAAAGGTGGTGTAAGCAATGTCAAATTTTTCATATGCACTGTTCAGCTTGTCCAGGTCATTCTTGTACTCAAGTATATGGGTGGCAAGAAGGTCAACAATGCAGCCTTGTGCACCTGTTATAGCGCAATAAGTGGACGCAGTCTGTATGCAGCTTCCCATGTCATGGCAGGGAATATGCGCAAGAAACGTGCCAGAAGTATAGCAAACATATTCTACAGGCCCATACCTTGTCTTGTAATTCCTGCTGTCATTAAAGTCGTCTGCAAACCCTTTGAGCTCTTTAAGCTCCTCGTCAGACGCATAAAAGTTCTTTTTATAGTATTCTGTTATCAGCCCCTTTATCTGCCCCCTGTCCTCAATTATCTTGTCGTCAACAACAAGCATTATTTCCTCATTGTCAATTTTCAGAAGTTTTGCAGTGCTGTTGTTTGAAGTAAATATAGTAGTCTCAACCATTGACGCAGTTTCACCTGAGTAAAGGTAAGGGTCTATTGAAAACTCAGCTGAAAAAGTAGGCTGCAAGAGCAGCACAAAGCAAAGCATCAAAGCAAAAATTCTCATTCAAGCACCACCTTATGCGCGCTTTTGGTCGCAGCAAGCGCGCTACCTAAATTTCGCCTCCCAGAATTTATATAAGTATTAGTTTTGGCAGGGCTCTTGCTAAGAATTGTAAAAAAACAGAAAAAGAAAAAAGGGTGGGAAAGCTTTCACTTTCCCGTTTGGCTACCTTTACTGCCTCTTCACACCAGCAATAAACTGGTCTGCAGCAGTCAAAGTGTCCTCAGCAGTCAGTCCTGCAACAACTATCTTGTTGCCGACCTCCTTAACGACTACAGTGTCAACGTTGAAGTCAACACTTGAGTCTTGGAGAGCGTCTGCAGTCATTGTGTTGACAGCAGGTCCACCGACTGTAATTGCCACGCCAGCGCTTGGGCCATCTGTGTCAAGCATGACCATGTTAGAGGTCAGCTTGTAAGGTTCAGTTACCTCAACAGATGCCGCGTTGTTCGGGTTAATCACAGCAGTAAGGTCTGTTGTGTCAACAGTGCATGCAGGTGTTCCGCCTGGGCCGAGAACTGAGCAGCTTCCGCAATCAGCGTCAATGGCCTTGACCAATACAGTCACGCCACCAAACACTTTGCTGTCGCCAACTCCAAGCACATATTCCTCTCCGCCGGTTGCGGCTGAGGTGTCTGCAAAGGCAAAGTTGAACTCCGCGAGTCCGACTCTCTTTGCAACCTTGAAGTCTGCGTCAGTGGTTCCAACGCTGGTAACCTTTGATCCCCTCTCACTTACAAATGTTGGCTCATAGCCTGTGAACCAGATACCGCCAGCAAGCGAGTTGTAATATGCCTGCTGAGTAGATGAGTCCGCAGTCCTAAACCTGAAGGGGTTGGTTCCGCTTGTGCTGCTGCTTCCGTTTGCAATATACGGTATAGCAGTGTACACTGCGTTGTTGCTGGTCAATCCATAGTAGCCAGCGTCTTCTTTCAGAACAATTGCTCCCTGGAAACTTGCCGTATCAGAGGCAGTTGTCGTAAGGGTTGAATTGTTGGTGAAGAAGATTCCACCAAGTGCAGCAGTGTTGTCGCCGGCTGTCTCAAACCTAACTGCGTTTGAGTCAGTGGTTGTGTATGCTGCACCTTCGTAGCTAAAGCTGTTCCAGTTATAGCAGTCCCTTCCTGAAACCTTCCAGAAGATAGTGGGGTTCCACATCTCCTTCCGCACGCTCTGGTTAAAGGTCCCATTAAAGGTTGAGCTGCTGTTGTTGTATCTACCGATTGGGTCAAAGTAAACCTTCTCAAGCAAGTAGCCACCATTGATAAGGTTGGTGCCACTTCCTCCGAGAAGCTGGACTCCGCCAGTCTTTATCTCAACCCACTTGGCGTCTGCATATGACCAGTCAGCAGCACTTGTTGCGCCGCATGCAACATCACCTGTGGTGGTTGCAACACGGTATGTGTCTGGTGACAGAGCGTCATATGTAAGAGGCTGGTAGTCGTCGTCAGTAAGGTCAAGCCCATTGTAGGTCAGCTTAAATGTTGGTGCTGCCTCAAGGAAGTTTACAACATCTCCTGCAGCCACTTTGCTGTCAAGACCGTCAATGTTATACACAACGATCTCACGAAGTGAGTCTGCAGATGAGTCGTTTCCTCCTGTTGAGCCAGTAAAGTCCCTGTTCTTCCAAATCAAAGACACCTTAAAGTTCTTGTCAGTGTCAGTGGATGAAACAAGGTTGTATCTCTGGCCATCCTTAAGGGTAACCTCATCAGAGTAGATTGCCATCTCTGCCCACTTTGCGTTCAGTGTGAAACCTGGCGCAGTCTTATACACGTGAATCTTCACTGTGTTGCCAGTTCCGCTCTGAGTGAAAGTATAGGTAGAGCCTGGGTCGACCTGAATCTGTCCTACGACTGCCTCGTTGGCGTCGAGCACGTCAATGATTGCAGGGTGCACATTTGCAGCTCCGACTGCGACTGAAATGTCTGACAGCCTGATCTGGAATGTTCCTGCGTCGAGCACTCCTCCGACCTGGACAATGCCATACTTTGCCTCTTTGGCAAGCTTGACAGTTCCTCCGCTGGTTGCATTGACCTGGCTCCTCATTGTGAGGACAGGGTCATTCATTTCACTGATTATCCACTCAGAACCCAGGAACTTAAGCTTAAGCCTGTGCCTGTCAGTCCTTGAGTTGGAGTCAGTTGCGCAACTCGTCCAGTCGTCAGATAGGGTTGAGTTAAGGTCTCCAGTGCACACTGGAATACCATAGTCATTACCAGTGAACTTCAGGTTATAGGCCATTGCTCTGAACTTGTTAACTATGATGTCCCTATATGCTGAAGAGGAATCATACTTAACACCGCCCACAGTAGAGCCAACCCAAAAGTTCTGCTCTTCAGTGTACGTGGTGCTCACTGCCTGTGTGTCTACCATAGAGTAGTCAGCAAAGCCAGTGAATTGGCCAGAACCAATCTTGTAAAGGTTCTTTGCCCTTGCAGTGTCTCCTTCTACCGCCCTAAGCGGTGAAGTAAGTGCACCTGACGTGTCAGAAGAGCCCATGGTTGAGGTATAGTTGTCCTCAGACCTTGTGGCATTCCTGTTTTGCAGGGTCCTGTCAACCGTGTCTGTTATGAGCGTCTTAAACTGGTGGGTTCCTGCAATGCTTCCTGGCAGGGTTACTTCAAGAGTAACTGTCTTGCTGCTCTCAACGAGTTCGCAAGTTCCAGTTCCACCAACGTCAGATCCGACTGTGCAGGTCGGGTCTCCGCTCACTGAGGCAGTCAGAGTCGAGCTCATATATGCCTCGTTTGCAATCTTTGCTGCGATGTTGGCTGCTGCCACACCGTCAGAGATTGCTGCTGCGCTGCCGACATAAACCTTTACTGTCGGTTGTCCATTCTGGTCAACAACCTGGGTGTCGCCATATACTACATCGGCGAAACCTAAGCTGGCTCCCAAAAGGATACCCGTGCCGGCAAGGGCCGCAATTTTCTTTACGTTTATCCCTTTCATTTTTTCACCTCAATGTCGTCTTTCAGGGCATGGTACAAAATTTATCGACGACATGTATTTTTTGCCCTGTATCGATTTCATTCAATTTTTCTTTTTCATACCCCTTAACCTCAGAGCGTGGTCAAGCGCCCCTCATAGGAAGGCAGGAAGGATGTCTTGAGCTATGTTTATAAATTTTTATGAGTTTTTTAAAAAATAGTTTATAAATAAAAGGTTTAATATCGACAATGCCAGTATTAATCACCATAAAACTGACGAAGTTTGGTTGTTAAAAAAGGCAAATAAAGTCAATTTCTGTTTTCCTCGCCTTATTTCCCCTGAAAAAAGCAAACTTATAACAAAGCTATAATAGCTTACTTTCTTTCGCCATATTCCTGCATGAATGCAAAATAGTTTCTCAAGGCCTTTTGCGTTATTGATGGCCTTCTCTTTTCAATTATCCTTATTACGTCTGCTGTTTTCAGTGCTGAGGGCTTTCCTCTCAACCTGTTTCTTACCATCTGCATTTTTGCCTTTTGGCATACAGAGGCAATGTCAGCGCCTGAAAAGCCCTCGCTTGCTTTTGCCAGCCTGTCAAGGCTCACTGCTTTCAGGAATTTTGCCAAATTTATTGTAAATATCTTTTTCCTTGCAGGCTCGTCTGGAGGCGGTATGTAAATTATCTTGTCAAACCTGCCAGGCCTTAAAATTGCAGCATCAAGTGTGCCTGGCTTGTTTGTTGCGCCGACAAGAAGCACATTTTTCAGCTCATTTATCCCGTCAAGCTCCTGCAAAAGCTCAGTAAGGATTCCCCCCCTGTACTGGTCCCTGCTTGGTGCCAAGGCTTCTATTTCGTCAATGAAAATCAGGGCTGGCGCTGATTCTCTTGCCCTGTTAAATATCTCCTTTACATGGGCTGAGGGACTTTTGCTCCTGTCTTTCATAAGCTCTGCGCCTGATATTGTGAGAAAGTTTGCATTAAGCTCATTTGCAGCTGCCTTTACTATCATTGTTTTTCCGCAGCCAGGCGGGCCAAAAAGAAGCAATCCTTTGCTTGGCTGGACATCCATGTCTTTCATCAAGTCCTCGTGGAGAAGAGGAATCTCAATAGATTCAAGCAGCTCTCTTCTGACCTCTTTAAGGCCTGCAACATCTTCCCAGCGCACTCCTTTTGCATCAGGGCTTTTTTCCTGTGCCTCGCTTCTTCTTTCATAATCCATCCTAAACTTCTTGTAAGTCTCAATTGAGGATAGCGAGACAGAAGGCTTGAGCTTTTTTATTGTTGAAAGAATGTGTTTCATTGACACAGGCACAACAACGTCTGATTTTACTGCCTCTTTTGCAGCAAGGCGGGTTGCCTCTGTGCAGATATTTTTTATGTCTGCCCCAGAATATCTTTTTGTTTTTGCAGCCAGCTTTGCAAAGTCAAGGTCCTGGTCAACTGGCAGCTTTTTCAAATGCACCTTAAAGATTGCTTTTCTTGCTGCCTCATCTGGCAATGGCATGTAAATTATCTTGTCAAACCTGCCAGGCCTCATCAAGGCAGGGTCCAGCTGGTCAGGTATGTTTGTTGCCCCTATAGTTATCACAGTCTTTTTCTTTTCCCTAAATCCGTCAAGCTCTTGCAGCAGCACACTCATTATTCTTGGGGCTACGTCGTCAGAAGTGTAAGAGTCTCTCTTTTTTCCAATGGAATCTATCTCATCAAAAAAAAGCACGCAAGGCGCATTCTTTCTTGCGCTTGCAAATACCTCTGAAAGGTTTTTTTCGCTTTCCCCGTACCACTCTGACAAAAGGTCAGAGCACTTGACATAATAAAACCCAATATTCAGCTCCTTTGCAAGGGCTTTCATCAGCAAAGTTTTTCCTGTGCCAGGCGGGCCAAAAAGCAAAATTCCGTTTGGGGGCTTTATCCCATATGTATAGGCAAGCTCTTTTTTCTTTATTGGGGATATTATTGCCTCCTGCAGCTCTGTTTTTACGTCCTTATAGCCCCCAACATCCTCAAGCGACTCAACTCCTGCTGAATCTCCAAGGTCTTGGATGCCAAACTTTCCAAATGCCTTTTGCTTTTGCCTTCTCATCACAATCCTTTCCCTGCTCAGCTTGAAGCCATAGTGCTCCATTGCAAATACTATTGCAACTGATGCTGCGCAATAGGCAAATGAAATGCTGTCAAACGGGTTGTTAAAAGCAGGCGCAACAAAAAAGTTTGTTATTGGCACAAGGAACAGGGCAAGGCATGAGATTGACTGCTTGTACTCTCTGTCAAGCCTTGCAGGCAAAAATGCGCAAACAAAAAGTGCAACAGCCCATACCAGCAGCTGGATAATTGCATAGTCCTGGAAAATCAGAAGATAGGCATTGCTCACAAGTTTTCCAAGGGCAGGGGAAACTGCAATTATGCTTTGCGCACTGAAAATCGATGCAATTGCCCCTCCTGCTGCTGGTGCCATCTCAAAAATCCCAACCTCTGGCAAAGCGCTGTTCTGAAGCTGGGCCATTGCTGGCGAATAAAGCGACAAGTACTGGTTTGATATTGTTATGAAAGATTCTGTTGGCTGCATCCATACTGAAGAGAGCAAAAGAACAACAAAAATTGCTGGCAATGAGACTGCAAAGCTGTGACTGCTTCCAAACCTTAAGGCAGCAATTCCCAAGGCCAAGAACAAAAAGCCGGAAAGCAGAGAAAATGGAAAGGCGGCAAACGGCGCAAGTATTGCTATTTGCAAAAATGAGATTGTGCTCCAATGGTTCCATGCCTCAAACAAGGTTATTGCTATTGCCAGGGTAAATACCCAGGCAAGAACAGGCGCCTGATATGCAACTGCTGGAAATGCTATGAACATTGCAGCAATTGTCCCTAATGGCGGCTTTTTGTAAGCAATTGCGCCTGTTATTGCAGCAAGCACTGGCACCAGATAAAGGGGATAAAAAATGAATGATGAAAGCAGGAAAAGCGTGCCAAGCGCAACCAGCAGTGCATCCCCGAGGTTTTCATCGCTTTTGAGCATTTGCACCATTGCAAGCATTTTCTGCCTGCCCATGCCTTTTACCTGCCTTGCTGCTGCCATGCTCACAAATCGGAAAAGAGGATTATATACTTACTGCTAATGCTTGGGTTTGGCATAAGATTATAGTAGTGGTTATTAGTGGAACAGCATTACATTTAAAAAGGGAAGAGAGCATATTTTCCCCATGCAAAAAGTATTGGAAAACATTAGGAATAAGGCAGCAAAAGACGTGGAAGAAACTAGGCAAGCTTTTGGAGTTCTTAAGAAAAGAGTAGATGAAGAATTAGGCAGAACTCTTGCTATTGACAGGTGTGTCAAAGGAAGTTTCCTGGATGAAGGTAGTGCCAAATCAGAAGACAATAAAAGGATGGTGCGCAACTTCAGGGCTTTTGAGTTTGAGGCTAGGCATTGGTTGTCTTATTCTTACCATGTTGTCAAAACAAGCGATGATTTGCAGAAAGTATCTATTTTTGGAAAAGCAATACATGGAGATAAAGAGAATGTCCAGAAAGTCCAGCCAAGCTATTTTGCAGATGCAAAAAACGATTATTTGATGAAAAAGAACAAGTCTCTCCTTCCTCTTCTTGCATATTATGGGGCTGGAGATGAAGCAATGAACTATGTTTTCAGTTTCACAAGTAGGCTGTTCCTTCCAATTGACCTTCATGTGGATTGGATATTTCCTCCTCCAGCCAGACCAACTGCGAAAACTTATAGAATATTTTCCGAAGAACTCAAGGACAGAGTTGGAGAGATAAGGGTACAAACCCATAAGATTGCCTGCGAGAATAAGAAAGAAACCGACAGGCTTTTGAAAATGCCTCTTCTTTCTTATGAGCTTATTCATGAGAAGGGCAAAGAAATAATTGATGCTCAAACACTTGATTTTAACCTGAAAGTATCTGGCTTGCAGGTTGAGAAATTGGGTATGCACTGCCAAGCTATTTTACGGCTGTTTCTTGAAACAGCAAGGCTTGACCTTGAGCTGCTCTACAAAAACCTGAAGCAGGGCATACCTCTAAAATCAGCAAAAGCCCCGGGAGTCAAACGCTATACCCATGAAGCCCTTTGCGTTGACATGAAAGATGTTAAGCCGGATGCTTTCCAGTTTTCAATTGAGTCATGGCCTGATGCTGGCTCCCTTAAAATAGTGCCTTCAGCAAAAATTGAGCTTAAGGATGAGAGTGGGGATTTTTCAGTAAGGCTTGAGCCTGGAAATAACGAGCTTTGGCTTTATGAAAATGGAGAAAAATCATCAGAGCTTACAAGGAGTTGCTACAAAAGGGATTGATTGTTATGTCATCAAAATTCAGTACACCAGAAGAAAGAAAGCAGGCATTAGGGCAGATTAGGGGCTCATGCACTGCAGTATCCAGGCGTTTGTCAGATGCAAGGCAGAGGATACTTAACAACTCCAAGGAGCTGCTTGACTTCATGCAAAAAAATCCGCTAAGCACAGAGCCAAGGTTTGCAAAAGAAAAGCAAAAGCTTGTTGATAGCCTGTCAATAAGTTATCAGGATGATCAATTAATGCGCATAGGCCTGCACATCCTCGAATATCTTCAGAATGACAGCCTTTTTGAAAACCAGTATGAATCCCTGTCCAGTTGGCTTAAATATATGGAGAAAAGAAGCATCGAGCCTGGGCCTGTGGTCAAATCAAACAGTTCATCGCTTGTCACATTTGCGCTTGAGCACATTGGTTTTTTTGCCCCAGAAGACTCAATTCATGAGATAAAGAAGATTGCTGACTTTGAGGCAGATTACCTTCTTCTTGGGGGCAGCCGGACTTACTTGAACAAAACAACCAGCACAGAATCAGAGTGCAACTATGAGGTATGGCACAAAAAGCACGGCAAAATAGGGGATTTTGTCTTTGCGATTACAGATATTGACGGACGGCCAAGAAATGAATATGGCTTTTTACTTTCCCTTAATGGCAAGCAGGTCCCTGGCTTGGATGAAACACCGCATCTTTGGCACCTTAAAAGCAGGCTGGCTGAGTACGGTTACTCGTTTGACGAAGCGTGTAAAGATTTTTATCTTGGAACAATTGAGCCAGAGAGCTTTAGTTTCCTCACCCACACAAATGATTTTGCAGTCTCATCAGACGTGAGAGTTGCTCTTAGAACTGGGTTTTTGCAAAGAGAATTTGTTCTGAGCAATGGTCGGCTTTATTTGTCTTCAAACCATAAAGGCACTAATATGGAGATTAACACTAATTTTGGAAATTACCGCATAGGCAAGAAGAACGATGCATTTGACCTGAGTGGCCTTTAGACTTTCCCAATTTTTTCCCGAAAATCATTCAATATGTTCATGTAGTTTATGTAGGCATCAAAAGGCGAGTCATAGGGCGAAAAGTAATTGTGGACATCCTGGTCTGACAATGACTTTGTGCACATATAGTAAAAATGGTCTGAATTGCCAAGCATCCTCCAAGTCCTCATCAAGCCATCATGCTTTGCCTCTTTTACCTTTTCGCCAAGCGCTTCAAGCTCTGAAAACGCGTTTTTCTGCATTTCATTGCCAAGCCATGCAGATGTGTCCCTTTCCATGTCTGCCCATGAGGTCAAATTGGGCACATCTATGTCATCCCTTGGCCCTATGTTTTTCACAAGCTCAGTTGGGGTTGCAAACCGCAAATCCTTGTGCTTTTCGACCTCAGTTGGCAAGTGCCTTAAAAACTCAAATATCCCTGTGTCTTTCCAGTGGTGCTCGCCAAATGTCTCATAGTCCATGAATATGTTCACACAGTCTCCCTGAAGGGTTGACAGCCAGCGCGCATACTTGTCTGCAGTAAGCGGGTGTTCATTCCACCATTTTGCAGAAAATCTGTAGCCAATGTCATCTGAAAGCTTGAAGTGGCGAAGCAGGGCTTTGATTTTTTCGCAGCCATTCACAGTATAGAGGTAGTTTGGCGAGCGCCAGCCAAGTATGTGCTCAAGCCCTTCTGCAAGTATGCCTTCATACCCAAGCCTTTCAACCAAATAGGCAATGTCATTTGAAAACATTGCCTCAGTATTCCTGAATACTTTTGAGGGCTTTGCAAATGAGGAGATTTCCTTGCTGTGAAGCTTTATTTGCTCCAAAAACTCGTCCTTGTCTGAAAACAGGTATGAAAGCGAGTGATAATAGGTCTCTGACAAAAACTCTACTTTGCCTGTTTTTGCAAGGGAAGCAAAAGACTCCAAAACTTGCGGCGCAAACTGCTTGCACTGCTCAATAAATACCCCTGTCAGTGAATAGCTTATCTTAAAGTCAGGGTGGTTTTCCAAAAGCTCAAGCATGAGCTGATTTGCAGGGATATAGCACTTTTCAGCAACCTTTTGCATTATTTTGCTGTTCAAATCTTTGTCAAAATAAGCCCCTCCAGAGTCCCCATTGTCAGAAAACATTGAGAATAAGGAAAGCCTCATTGGCTGATGGACCTGGAAATATATGCAGACTTGCAAGCATCTCACCAAGTTAATTATTGCTCTTCCTACTATTTATCGCTTCCTCATACACCTTCAATGTCTCAGCAGCTGTCCTTTCCCATGTCCATTTTCCAGCCTCGCCTAATGACATGCCTGCCATTGTTTTTGCAAGGGGCCTGTACTTAAGCAGGGCAAGTATTTTGTCAGCCATTGAGTTTATATCCCAAAAGTCAACCTTTATTGCAGACTTTACTATTTCAGCAACTCCAGAGGTTTTTGATATTATTACTGGCACTCCACTGCTCATTGCCTCAAGTGCAGTTATGCCAAAAGGCTCTGAAGTTGAGGGCATTACATAAACGTCTGCAACCTTGTATATTTTCCTCTGCTCCTCATCAGGTATATACCCTAGGAAACGTACATTTTTTGAAATTCCCATGCCAAGGCTCATATTTATCAGAAGGGGGAGAAGCTCGCCTTTGCCTGCAATTACAAACAGGGTGTCAGGCTCTTTTGCAAGCACCCTTTTTGCTGCATGAAGGAACTGCACAGGCCCTTTTTGCTCTGTTAACCTTCCCAAAAACAGGACTATTTTCCTTTTTTTCCTAAAGCTTCCAAGTTTTTCAACCTGGGAAGAGGAAAATTTCTCCCGGTCAACCCCATTGTAAACAACCCTTATTCTTTGCTTTTGCGCGCCAAGCCTTTCTACCTGGTCGCCGGTCCTTTTGCTCACTGCTATTATCAGGTCAGCATTTTCAGTTGCAGACCTTTCAATGTCAAGAATGTATTGCCAAGGCCAGCTGGTTCTGTCAAATTCAGTTGAATGGAAAGTCTGTACTAGGGGGATTGAGAGCTTTTGCTTAAGCTCTATTCCTGCCCTTGAGGCAAGCCAGTCATGCGCATGTATGATGTCATACCTGTTTTCCTGTGAATAGGCAAGGACTGAGGAAATGCAATGTGACCAGTATTCCTTTACTGCATTCACAAGGTTCTTGCCATAGCCTGCCCTTTTCCCGGTTTTCGAGAAAAACATATATGGCTTAAGCACTGTTTTTGCAACCTCCACTATCCGCAGCCCCTTGTGTGGCGAGCTTATTTTCTTGCCTGACACAGGCATGAAAAAATCTATTTGCGCGCCTTTCTCGCAAAGCGCCTTTGTAAGCTCAAAGCAGTGGACACCAAGGCCCCCAGATATGAATGGGGGAAACTCCCACCCAAGCATTGCTATTCGCATAAACAGTCAGTCTGAAAGCTCTTTTGAGGTTTAAAAAAGCTACCTTGAAAGGCCCCTCAAATACCCGGAAACCCCTCTTTTCACAGGAAGCAGCAATATGTTCCTGCTGTTGACCTCCATCTTAAGCCCGACAGCAAGCCTTGAGGTTGAGGTAAGAGAAGAGCGGAAGGAGGATGCCTCATCTTTTGACCTGAATACTATGAGTGTCTTGCCCTTGCCAGAGGTTGCAAGCGCCCTGTGCACAACCCTTTCCTTTGGCTCTTCCATTATGTGGAGATACAGCCTTTCTTTCCCTACAATTGCCTTTATGTCACAGTCATTCATTGCATCCAGCTTTGAGAATTTCACAGCATTGTTCACAAATACATTGCGCAAAATCCTGTACATTGCAAGGTAATGCATTGAATGGTTGCTTTGCTTTTCCCATTCAGCCCTGCCCCAATAGCCAAGCTCCTCTTTAACAAGCCCGGCATCCCGAAGCTTGACAAGCACCATGTCAAGGTTAAAGTCCCCTATTAGGATGGGCTTGCCGTTGTAAGTCAGCTTTCTAAAGCCTTTTTTTATCTCATCAGTGCCAAGCGGCATCCATTTCCATGAGTAAGAGGCATTAACAGTGTCAAGTATATCGAGCACAGTTTCCTTTTTCACAGGTATTTTTATTGTTGAAAGAGGGGGAAAGTCCGGAACATCAAGCCCATATCTCAGGACTTCTGGCCTTCTTAGGCTAAGGCCTATTCCAAAAACAGCCAACGAGACAATTGCAAGAAAAATAACAACAGGGTTTTCCCAAAAGTTTTTGGCAGCAAAATAATCCTGCTCATATTTTTTGCTCCAGTCGCCTGCAGTAAAAATGAATTCATGCAAGCCAGGCTTTATCTCCCCTGCATATTCATAAGTTATGGCAGTGCTTGTTCCTGAGTATGCGAATGAAGAGGGGGTGTATTGCCTTTTCCCTTTCCCATCCAGGGAGATTGAAAGGCTGCGCGGAACAACAGGCTTTCCTGCTGCAGAAAGAAGGAAAGTGAACTTCCCTTGCTGCCAGTCGCTGCTGTTTGTGTATATTTGCAGGTCAATAACATCCAGCCTTGTTGCAGCATATATTTTGCCTTTTGAGTTTACCACATATGCAGTGTAATTTCCTGGCTCTGCATTTACCTGAAAATCAACTGACTTGTCTATTGTTGGGTTTGTAAGGCCAAGCTCAAGGTCAGAGCGCTGAAGCTCAGTTCCGTCCTTGTACATGCTGATATAAAGCTTTACAGGCGTGGGGTCTGTTTCCCTAAGCTCTATGTTAAACCTGGTCCTCTCTCCTGAAAGGTAATATGGGACTGCCTCAGGCTCAGGCTGGGTCATTTCCCCTTTCTGGACTTTCTTTAGCTTGAGAACTTCTGTTGAGCTTCTTTCATTACCCTCAAGGTCAAGCGCTTTTGCAGTGAATTTCACATACGCAGAGTCACTGGGAAAACTGGTTGAGTAAAGTGACACCATGCCTGATTGCTCTTCCTCAAGGTCAATCTCCTTTGAGGCATAGGCAATAAGCGAAAGCCATCTTTCCTCTGTTATAAGCCTTACAACATCTTGTGCAGCTGCCTTGCCGTCTGTTCTCCAGCCTCCGTCAAGCGACTGGGGAAGGAACAAAATAGAGCCGTTTTTGTTTCCTATGACTGAAACAGAGCCATATATTTTGCCAAAAAAAGCCAGGTCAATGTCATTTCTTCCTGCAATCTGGCCAACAACATACTGGGCGTCATACAGCCCAAACCCATCCTCTGACTCTGGCTTTGATTTTGCAAACAAAAGCTCATTATAAGAAACAGGGATTGCTGAGCCTGCCTGGTCAAGGGCAAGCGAGTCAAATTCCCTTCCAATGTAAACTATTGTTACCCCTCTCGAAAGAAGCTTTTTGAAGTCAAGCTGGCTGCCAATTCCCAAAAGCTCTTTTGGCAAATAGCCTGTTGGCACAACAACCAGGGCGCCTCCTGGCAAAGAAGAAAGCGCCTCAATGTCTATCTCATTCACAGAAATCCCATTCTCTTTAAGCTTGTCAATCAAATTCCTCCTGAAAACAGGGTAGGAGTCAGCGCTGTCCCTTGCATAGTCAAGCAAAAATACCTGGACTGAGGGCTTTTGCGAGAAAACAGATGCAGAAAAGTTAAGCCCGCCAAGGTTCCTTGCATCAAAGTCAACCAAAAAATAGGCAGACCTAGAAAGTTCATCCTCTTGGCTGGAAGACAGGACCATTGACTGCTCTATTGAATAGCCGAATGACCCTGAGAAAACATCAGGCGCTTCAATTTCCTCTGGCCCTGCACCAGGCCCTTGGAGCATTAGCCATACAAATGCAGCGCCAAGTAAAATGAAAATAAGGACAACAATCGCAGCTGTCTTTGCAATTGCAGATTTTGGGCTTTCAGGCAGCTTTGCCCCGAGTGGGGCTTTTGGCTTTTTTTCTTGCTTTTTCTCCTGCTTTTTTTTCTTTAAAAGAGAAAGGGCAGTTCCCTTCAAGTCATCAAAAGGCGTGTCAGGCTTTTTTTTCACCCTAAAGCTCCTTTTTGCATTGTACTTTCTCCTCACGTCGAAAACATATGCGTTTTTTGAAATTTTCAGCTTGAGAAGCTTGTCCTTTTCAACCATGCGAATAACCTTTGGTTTGTGCCTAGCCTTTTGTCTCAATATAGCCTTCAGTCACAAGCTTGTTGAGAATCTGCTCGACCCGTGTCTCAGGGACATTGTATACCTTGGAAAAGTCAGCAATATTTATCTCGCCCTTGTGTTCTGAGAGCCATTCCTGTATTTTGACAGAAAGCACAGAGTCTGAAAAGGTTTCAAGGGACTCAAGCTTAAGGGTGAGCTCGTCATTTTTGCTCTTGAGCTCATAATTTTCTTTTGAAAGCGATGCGTTTGCCTCAGTTGCCTCGGCAGCCTTTTTCTTCAGGCTGGAAAATTCTGTCTGCAAATTGTCATAAAGAGAAAAAAGCCGGTCATAGTCAACAGAAACATACTGGGTCATGTGCGCAACCGCAGCCTCAAGAAGCTGGTAAACTTCGCGTATCTCAATTTCATAGCAATCTTCTGTTATTGTCATCAGGTTGAGAAAATGCCGCAAAACATCTATCCTTCTTTTTTTCGGGCTCATGTTTGCAAGGCATGTATAGGTTGCCTCTATCATTGCAGGCCTAAAGTAAACTATTGAGAACAGATACGGATTTTTTTGTATGTCCCTTGACTCCACATTCAGCACTGCAAGGGAATCCCCCTCAACGCTCATCTCAAGGAATGACAGCTCAGAAAGCTTTTTGGAAAGCTCTTTTGGGTTGGCCTGCCTTTTGCCATGCACCCTAAAGCCGCTCACAGTTGGCTTTGTAGGCCTTGGCGGAGCCTTTGAAGTCCTTGACTTGCCCCCTTTTTGCGGCAGTTTTATTCTGACCATTTGCTACCTCTTCCTCTTTTTCTTTCCTATTCCCTTTGCCTCAATCCTTGGGCAATGGGAAAACACTGAAAGCCCTACAATCATTGCTGCAAGCACAATCCCAAGCAAAAGCGCTGTTATTGAAAATCCTGTTGTGAAGATTGGCAAAAGCACAAACAGCACAAGAACAAAGCCGGCTAGAACTATGTGCATGACAAGGTCTTTTTCGTATTTTTCCCTCTTTTTCCTGTACTCTTCAAGCTTTTCATGCGACACCACCAAAGTATTGTTTTTTGCAATGCCAAGCCTTTTTTTCACTGACCTTATTGACCTTATAACAAAGTCATCAGCCACTGGGTAGCCTTTTTGCACCCTTTCCCCTGAAATTATGCATACCTTTGCCATTTTCACACCTCTTTACGCAAGCACCACTTGCGTGACTTCCCTGTTTCCTACCCCAAGGCGGGTGAAGTCTGCCTTGGAAAATATATTTATCATTGTGCTCTCATCAATCCCAACGTCATGCAGGAATGATGAGATGTCTGAGCGCTGCACTCCATAGCGCTCCATCATTATAACGAATGAAACAACGTCAATGTGCCTGTTGTTCCTGTCAAACACTCCTGTCACGTCTGCCACATGCACCTCATCAAGGCCAAACATCCTCAGCCTTTTTCTCAGTTCCTCTTTTGCAAAGAAAAGCGTTTTTGCCATTTTCTATCTCCTTCCTCTTTTTGTTTTTTTCCCTCCAGCAGGGTTTATTATGTAATCTGAAATGTCATCATTGCCAAGCAGTATCTCAAGCTCTTTTGCCTTTGAGAGCACGGTTATAGTGGTATTGTCCTCAAGCCCAAGCTCCTTTAAGAATGCTGAAATGTTTTTCCTTGCAATCCCATAGCGGGAAAGCAGGACTACAAAGGGCGAAATCCCCATCCTTCTTCCCTTTTTTGCAAACAGCCTCACTATTTCATCAGAATGCTCCTCACTCATGCCATATGAGCGCAGCTTTTTCTTAAGCTCGTCCTTTTCAAATGAAACTGCGTGCTGGGACCCTTCCATTGCAAGCTCCTCTTGTGTAAGCACATTTTCCATGTCAAGGAAAAACTCCTGCATTGGCTCTTCTCCTTCTATCCTGTCAACAAGGAAAGTGTCAGAAAAGTCAGAGGTTGTCTGAAATGCCATGTTAACAGCAGCCTGCCCCACTCCAAACTTTGCAATTTCGCCCCTCATATAATCTGAGAAATTCAGAGTGCTCTGCAAATAGTCCAAAAACCTTTCAAACTTGACCCTGAATATGAAAGTTGTCCCAACGTTTGAGAAAATCGCCTCAGATATGTCTGTTGGGTTTTGTGATGCAACTATAAGACCAAACTGGTATTTTCTTCCTTCCCTTACAATCATTACAGCATCAGAGTTGTCATCTTTTGCAATTTTCCATGCCTCGTCAAGCACAACCATGAGCTTCAGGCCTTTTGTTGATGACCAGCCCTCTTCCCTCATCTTTTCCTTTATGAATTGAAGCATTGATAGAGCTGCCAGGCCCCTGAAAGTCTCATCTGGCAATCCTGACAAGTCAAGGTCAACCAATCCCCCTCTTGTTAACTTTTCCAAATCAATTGTAGAGTGCTTGGCAAAAAAGTCCTCCCCTTCCCTTGTAAACTGCTTTAGCCTGTAAATAGCATTTTCAAGCTCTGCAGGAAACTCATAGCCGCCTGCCTCGCTCATGTCCTCAAGGTGCTTTTGCACGTCTTTCAGGGTTGGCGGCCTTAAGGGCCTTCCAAGCCCGTCCACATGCATTTTTGAGTCAAGCTTGAATTTTGCCTTTACATATGACTTTTCAATTGCTATTTCTGTCAGCCTTCTTTGTTCTGGATACCTTCCAATGTCTGTCAAAATATCCAAGGTCCTCATCACTTGTTTTATCCTGTCATTTGGCTTCATGCCCCCAGTATCCAGAAGGTTTATTGACGAGCCCCTGCCCAATGAGATTACTTTTCCCCCTACCTGCTTTACCCATTCCTTGTATTCGCCTGCCCAGTCAATTATGAAAGCATTTGTTCCCCATACATATGATGCCCTGGTAAGGAATGTTTTCACAAAATAGGATTTTCCTGAGCCAGTTATCCCAACAACGCATATGTGCGGGTTTGTAGTTTTTTGAAAAGTCCAGTAAAAAGGAACATGGAAAATTTTTGTCCTGCCAACATATATTGCATTTGTCGGGTCTGCCATTAGCACGTCTTCTGGAGGCTCTGGAGGGCGGACAAATATGTTCCGCCTTGCCAAATCCACATTGTCAATTCCAGAAAGACTTAGGCGCCCCATTGTATCACTCTTCAGAGCACTGCCTGCTCCATCTCTGCAGGTGTTGGAGGTATCATTGTTTCCCACTGAAAGCAGCGCAGCATCTCATCTCCAGTAAGCACATCAACCTGCACATTCAGGGCATTTGCAATTGTTGCCTTGAGCTCTTTTGCCTGTGCAGCAGCGCCTGCCATTGCAGCCTCTTTGCTCACCCCTACTGCAGTTGTCATTACATAGGAGAGGACTCCCATTGGCTTTATGCCCCGTGTCAGCTTGTTTATCTGGTTTTCCCACATTGCAACTTCTTTTTCAAACCTGTCAAGTTTCAATACATCTGGGTCTGGCTTGTCCCTTTCCCTTGCAAGCCGGAGTTGCGCCTCTGCATGCTTTGTTTCAATCCTGTTCCTGTGAGAGCTTACATCTTTCATGTAAACCATGAATGCGAATTTTGTCACGTACTTTACTGATGATATTGCCCTTTCAAAATATTCAGAGTAAACAATATTTTCCTCAGCAGTCTTTTCAGATGCAGACTCATATATCCTGACCCCCAAATACTTTGAGGCATAGTAAATTCCCCCAACATTCTTGAGCACAACATCATTTGTTGGCGGTATTTCATAGCCGCCCTCTATTATCTGTACTATGTTCCCCTTTTGAGTAAGCAATGGCACAATAAAGTAGCCATATTTGTAAATTGCAACTGCGCCAATTGCCCCAACAAGGCAAAGAAACCCAGAAATCAGGGTAATAATCCCTGTGCCTCCAACAAATGCGCCCATTGCCCCAAGCACTGCAAGGGCTCCGGCACCGTAGGAATAATGTTTCACGTTAATCATAGTCTCACAAATGCAATTCTCTGGCTGTGCTTATTAAGGTTTTGTATGGGCAACGAGATAGGTTTTTCAGGACATCCTTAATGTTCACCGGCACGTTACTGTGCTTAAGTATAAAAACTCAGGCAGCAAAAGCTAATGCATGCCAGGCAAGAAAATCAATGTGAAAGTGGTTTTGCACAAGGCTGACGAAGGAGGCTATTGGGTAGAAGTGCCTTCCCTTCCCGGCTGTTTTTCCCAGGCACAAACCAAAAAGGGTGCCCTCAAGAACATAAAAGAGGCTCTTCTTCTGCACCTTGAGTCGCTTGGCTCCTACCGCAAAACACCAGCAAATTCTGGAAAGTTGCAGGTAGCAACGGTGTCTTTAAGTGCCTAAGCTTCCAGTTGTTTCCGGAGAGAAGCTGGCAAAAATTCTTATCAAGTACAAGGGCTTTGTTGTGCGAAGCAGGAAAGGAAGCCATGTAAATCTTGTCCATAGGGAGCTGCCGCCAGTCACTATTCCTTTGCATAAGGAGCTAAAGCGCGGCCTTGTGCGCCATATAATCAAAACCGTTGGAATGGAAAAGTCCGAGTTGGAGTAATGTCCAAAAAATTACTGCTCCAGGCAAACAAATAAAAACAAGTTGCCAGCATATTCTGCCTGTCAGCGGTCATAGGAGAGGGGAAACACCCGAACCCATTCCGAACTCGGAAGTTAAGCCCTCTCACGACACTGCCTGTACTGCTCTGTGAGCGGGAAAGCACGTTGCTGCTGACACAATCTAAATTTCCCTTAGCCCGAGCTTTGGCTTTATAAATTTCACAAGGATAGCAAAGAGCATGGCAGGCCAGATTCCTCTAAAGGAAAAGGTTTGGGAATACAAGAAGTTCATATGCACAGCAAAGTGCTTTGACTTAATTGCAGGCGGCAAAATAGTTGTCCTTAATGAGGATGAGGCACATGAAAACGACCTTTATGCCTCGCACAGGGTAATACTTCAGGCAGGAACCAAGCAGATAGTTGCAACACTGGATTTGTCCAATGACTTGGTGAAAAGAGGGGAAATCGGCCTTTTTTCAGAAGTGTGCGCTGAGCTCGGGCTTGAAGGGGACGGGAGAATTGAAATAAAGCACATGCAGCGGCCTTCATCAATCGAATTCATCAAAAAGAAAATGGATGGCCACATACTTTCAAAATGGGAAATAGAAACAGTGATGCGCGAGCTTATGCAAAACAGGCTGTCAGAGGCAGAGCTTGCGTCATTCATTACCTCTTTGTACATAAGGGGCATGACTGATGAGGAAGTTGTTGGGCTTACAAAAAGCCTTGTTGCAACAGGGCAAACCTTGCAGCTTGGAAAAAAGCCAATATGCGACAAGCACTGTATTGGAGGGGTTGCAGGAAACAGGACAACCATGGTTGTTGTGCCAATAATTGCTGCTGCTGGCCTATACATACCAAAAACATCAAGCAGGTCAATTACCTCAGCATCAGGCACAGCAGACACATTGGAAACAATCTGCTCTGTTTCATTTAAGCTGGATGAAATGAGGAGCATAGTGAAAAAATCACATGGGTGCATGGTTTGGGGAGGGGCGCTGAAGCTGGCATCAGCAGATGACAAGCTCATAAAAATAAGAAACCCGCTTTCGCTTGACCCAAGAGGAGTAATGCTTGCCTCAATTTTGGCAAAGAAAAAAAGCGTAGAGGCACAATATGTTATTATTGACATCCCAATTGGAAGAGGTGCAAAAATAGCTGGCCAAAAAGAGGCAAAAGAACTTGCCCATGACTTTATTTCAATAGGAAAGCAGCTTGGCATGAAAATAGAGGTCCTGCTTACAGACGGCAGCGAGCCTGTTGGGTTTGGCATAGGCCCGTCACTTGAATGCATGGATGTTCTTACTGTTCTTAACAACGGGGGGCCGCATGACCTTAGGATAAAGTCATGCCAGCTTGCTGGCTCTCTTTTGGAGCTTTCAAGAAAAGTCAAAAAGGGCAGGGGCTTTGAGGTTGCGTCAGGAATACTCTCATCAGGAAAAGCGCTGCAAAAATTCAGGCAAATAGTTGAGCTCCAGGGGGGCAAGCCAAATGTGAAGATTGCTGACCTTCCGATTGCAAAGCACAAATATGAAGTTGTTGCAAGGAAAACCGGCAGGGTATTTCACATTGACAACAAAATGATTTCAAAAATAGCAAGAGCTGCCGGCGCTCCAAGGGACAAGTCGGCAGGTGTTCTTTTGCAGTGCGAAAGAGGGGACAAGGTGAAAAAAGGCGACCCTCTTTTTGAGATATTTTCTGACTCTGAGTCAAAGCTTGATTTTGCAATAAAGGCATTAAAGGGCTGGGAGCCTGTTGACCTTGAAAAAACAGTGCTTTCAAGCATTGCCTGACCCCATTATAAATTTTCGCACGCATATTCGGGGTGAAATGAAATATACTTAGCATGCGCGTGAATATCTATGGCAAGCATGAACAATGTTGAAAAGCAGATCCCTGAAGGGGTCACTGTCTCAAAGGAAGATGAGGAGCTACTCAAGTTCATAGAGTCATCAAAGCCTCGCATATTTGTTGTTGGCGCTGGCGGCTCTGGCTGCAATACAATGAGCAGGCTTCATGAGATGAAAATAGACGGCGTAACATTGGTTGCAATGAATACTGATGTTCAGCATTTGGTGAAAATGAGGGCAGACAAAAAAGTACTGCTTGGCAAAAAAACAACCAAAGGAATGGGCGCAGGCTCAAACCCGCAGCTTGGGGAGGCTGCTGCAAAAGAGTCGGCTTCTGAGATAAAAAATGCAGTGTCAGACTCAATGATGCTTTTCATTACCTGTGGAATGGGCGGAGGAACAGGGACAGGAAGCGCGCACATAATAGCAGAAAATGCAAAAACAGCAGGCGCGCTTACAATAGCTGTTGTTACCCTGCCTTTTTCATCTGAAGGGAAGATAAGGATGCAAAATGCGCTTGAAGGCCTTGAGAAACTGAGAAAGCATGCAGATACAGTGGTTGTAATACCAAATGACAAATTGCTCTCAATAGTGCCAGACCTTCCGCTTAACACAGCATTCAAGGTTTCTGACGAAGTATTGGCAGGCGCTGTAAAAGGGATTGCAGAGCTTGTGACAAAAGCAGGCCTTGTGAACCTTGACTTTGCAGATTTGCGGACAATCCTGTCAGCAGCAGGCTGTGCTGTTGTTGGCATGGGAGAGGCTTCAGTTGAGGCAAAGCCAGACCAGCGGGCACTTATTGCTGTTGACACTGCAATGAATTCGCCTCTTTTGGATGTTGACGTCACTTCAGCAAGCAGGGCACTTATCAATGTTGTTGGCGGGGAGGACATGACATTAAAGGAGGCTGAGCTTATTGTGAGCGAAGTCTCAAAGAGGATTGACCCGTCATCTCACATTATTTGGGGCGCAAGGATTGAGAAAAGCGCAAAAAAGAGCTCAATCAAGGTTTTGGCAGTCCTTGCTGGGGCAAAATTCCCGCATTATGAGCTGAAAAAGGAAGCTTCACAATTAGCAGGGCAGGCTGAGGAGCTTGACCTTGATTTATTGGGGTAATTTGAATGTTTGACGCAGTAGGTTTCATAAAGCAGTCAATCAGGGTTATGAATGTTGCTGCAAGGCCAAGGCAAAAGGAGTTTGAGAAAATAGTGCAGATAACGGGGCTTGGCGTGATTTTGGTTGGCTTGTTTGGCATGGTGCTTTCAGTAATATTCAACCTGATTTAGGTGCTTTGATGATTTATGTATACAGGGTAACAGCAGGCCAGGAAAAGGTCGTGCTTGACATGCTGGCAAAAAAGGCAAAAAAGGAAAGCCTGAAGATAATCTCAATAGCATATTTTGAGGATTTGAAGGGCTATTTGATAGTTGAGGGCCAGGATGAGGTTTCTGTGCGCCAGGCAGGGTTGAGAATACCGCACATAAAGGGCGTTCTTGACAAGCCAATGGACATAAAGGACATTGGCAGCATGATTGAGGCAGCAAAGCCTGCTGTGCTTTCAATCTCAAAAGGCGATGTTGTTGAGCTTGTGTCAGGCCCATTCAAAGGTGAAAAGGCAAAGGTAATAAAAATCGACACAAACAAGGACGAGGTCACAGTTGAGCTTACTGAAGTTGCAGTGCCAATACCTGTCACAGTAAAGGCAAATACATTGAAAGTATTCCAAAAGGCAAAAGATGTGCAGAATTAAGCAGATTTTTTACTCCTTACATGTCTGTTTTGCCATATAAGCACTTGAGAGTAAATGTTATTTAGCTCAGGGTCTCTCTTAAACTGGTTTGCAGCAAAAAATATCTCAGGATGGTTTTTTTTGCTCCAATTATAATCAATGACTATGCTATGAAGGTCTTCAAAGAGCCTGACAATTCCATTAAAGTCTTCCTCATGAGCCATGTCCATTATCCAGTCAAGAAGCTGGACTGTTGTCTCAATGCCATTTTTGCCATTCTCAAAATCAACACTTTCAAACAGTGACAAGCTCTTGATTTTCTTTTTAACAGCAATTATTTTCTCTTCAAGTTTTCTGACCAGTTCTTCATTTTCAAAGTTTCTGATTCCTTCACTGCTGATTTTGAAAAGTGTGAGTTCTGCTGGTTTAGTAGTAGTGCCGGAGTCAGTTATTTTTGACAGCCTTTTATCACGGCCCTCTCTTTCACGCAGGAATTTTTGATGAAAAAGGTCCCTTCTTTCCTTTTTGCTGAGGCTGTTCGTAAATCTCTTTCTTTTGAGCATGCCGTTTATCTCTTCCATGGTTAGCTTTGTTGCCATATTCTCACTTATTGGTAAAACAGTATATAAATGTTGTGGTAGAAAGTAGGGAAATGTTAGTTATGTGCCTTTGTTTTTCACAAGCACAATATAGGCAGCGCCTGCGATTATGAGGACAACCAATACACCAAGAACAAGAGTGAAGTCAATCCCTCCTTTTCCCTTTATAATGGCCTCTTCAGGCCCAAAGCCAGGCTTTTCAAGCACAATTTTCACTTCACCGCTTTTGCCAAGGGTAATCAAAAACGGGCTGTCACCAGGCTTTTCAGTTTCCCCTATCTTCAGCAAAACATTGTGCAAATCCTTTCCCCTGCTGTCCTTTATCCCAAGCTCAAAGCTCTCATTTGGCTCAACCTCATATGGGGCTGAAACAAACATTTTCTGCAAAGGTACATTTTCTGTTTTTACAAGTATTATTGAGGCATAATCCCCTGTTTCAGTTTTTCCTGATTTGTCAGTTGCCCTGCATTCAACTTTTACTGCTCCTTGGGCAAGGCCTGCAAAGTCAGCGCTTGCATGCCACTCCTGCTCTCCATAAGCAGGCACCCAAACCCCTTTGTCAACCCTTATTTCGACTTTTGATATTCCAGAATCAGAGCGTGCCTTTCCCTCAACATCAAGTGGCCAGTCTCCAACAGCATCGCCTGTTGAGGGCCAGGTAAAGCTGCAGATTGGCGATGGTGAAAGATGGTAAACCCTTCCTTTGCTTGTTCCAAACAAAAATGCATTATTGTGCTCAACAGGAGGGCCTATTCTTCCTCCTGCTGAAAATGACCATGCCTCTTCCCCAGTGTTTGCGTCAATTCCATACAAGTTGCCGTCATTTGAGCCAAATACCACCAAATCATTTTGTATCAAAGGCTCCCCCCATATGCCGTCACCTGTCTTGAACCTGAAGCGCAGCTGGCCTGCTTTTGTTATTGAGTAAAGGTACCCGTCATTTGAGCCAAAGTAAATCGCATTTCCTGATTGCACAGGGGTTGAAAGGATCCAGCCACCAGTCTTAAAGCTCCAGCGCACTTTTCCGCTCGAATGGTCAAGTGCATAAAGCCGCTGGTCAGTTGCCCCAAAGTAAACTGTGCCAGTGTATTCAACAGGCTTTGAAAGAAAAGAGTCCTCAGAAGCTGAAATCCATTTTGTTGTCCCGCTGCTTGCTGCAATGCAATACATTTTTCCCCCAGAAGTGACATACAGAACTTCATTGCTTGTGCCTATTTGCCCTGGCATGTCAGAAAAGCTTGCATTCCATTTTGATTCTCCTGATGAATCAAATGCCATTATTGTTTTTTCTGAGGCAAGGAAAACCATTCCAGAGCTTGCTGCGATTGAGTGGGGCGGTTTTCTGGTTTCTATTGACAGCTTTTTCCTGCCATCCTGGGCATTCAGGAAAATAAGTGAGCCTGTTTCTGTTGCTACTGCAACTGTTTTTGAATCTGCAAGCACAGGCTCAAGTATTATTTTTTCCCCAGTGTCATAGGTCCATGAGATTGTGCCTGTTTGGAGCATTACAGCATAAACATTGTTGTCATAAGAAGTGAAAATCGCCCTGCTTTGGGCAACTGCAACTTTTCCGTTTATTGAGTCTGTTGCCAAATAGCTCCACTCAACCCCTGCAAATGAAATTGGTGCCAAAAAAAGCAGCAAACAAACTATTAGGACTCTCATTTGACTACCTCATGTGCATTCACAAAAAGAGTATTTAAAACCTAGCCTGAAAGCACTGAATCATGCTGGCCTTCGTTAACTTCTGCTATCAGCTTTTTGGCGTCTTTTCCCTCAACAGTTATTCCCAATGAAACGCATGTGCCTAAAACTTCCTTTGCCCCGTTTTTCAGGTTTTTTACCAATGAGCCGTCCATTTTCATTTTTGCAACTTTCACTATCTGCTCAAGTTTCAGGTCTCCAATCACTTTTGGCTCCTCAGCGCCTCCTTTTCTCCCCTTTTCAACTCCAAGCTCTTTTTTCAAAAGCTCGCCAGTTGAAGGGCTGCCAACCTCTATCTCGAATTTTTTTGTTTGCTTGTCAACTATTACTTTTACAGGCACTTTCAATCCGGCAAAGTTTGCAGTCTTTTTATTCACTTCATCAATTATTCCGCTTATGTCAACTCCAAGTGGCCCTAATGCTGGTCCCAAAGGAGGGCCTGCTGAAGCTTTTCCCCCTTCTACAATTGCAGGTATGCTAACTTTTGACATATGTATCACTGTGAGTGCCGAATATGCTGGAACAGTATTTTAAGGCTTTGTTTTACTCCTGGTACTGCTCAACATATATGCCAAGTATATTCATCAGTTTGGCATAGGTGTCTGTTTCAACATCAACCATTGCACCTGCAACATCTGATACGTCTACAGATGATTCTGATGAGCCGCTTGAGGCAGAGGCGCTTCCTGTTGAAGTTGTTTCGCCTCCCTTTTCCCCGGAAGGCGCAGCACCAGTTGAAGGCGCTGCCTCAGATGCACTTCCTGTGCTTGTTTTTGAGCCCTCTTTTTCCTTGTCTTTAGCAACTCCAATGGAAGACGGAGTTGGCTTTTTAACGCATTTGTGGTAGCAGTTATTGGAATCAGTCCATTCGCCTCCTGCAACTTCGCAGTCATAATGCGTATATCCGAGTATTGGGCATGGTTCTCTTCCACTTGCAGGCCCTATCTGCGTTGTATTGTTTGAGCTTTGTTTTGTGCCAACTCTGTTGAACTTTCCCCAAATCAAGCATTGGTTGCCATAATCAGGGGTAATTACTGCAGCCCAGCCAAAAGCAGGGCTAAGTATTGTTGGGCAGTTTCCTGTGCTGCTCTTCCAGCCTGCAAACGAATAGCCAGGGTTTGAGGAAACTCCTATTGGCACAACTGCTCCATATGGCAAATTATACGCAGAGTCAAATGTAGTGCCTGCATTTGCTGGGCTTGGAAGCACTGTCAATGTATTGCTGTTTGTTGTGTTGTTGGCATACACTGGTAGTTCTGGAGACATTGGAGAAACATCAGGTTCAATGCCGTCAAACCTCAAAGTGAATGTTGGGGAGCTTTCAAGCATGTGCTTTTCTTCTCCTTTTTTTGTTTTTCCATCTAAATAGTCATGGTAAACAACAATTTCACGCAGGCAGTCTGGAGTTGTGCTTGATTCAGCCCCAGTATAATCCCTGTTTTTCCAAAGAAGGGAAATCCTGAAGTTTTTGTCCTTGTGTGTTGATGGGACATGGTTGTATCGTGACCCGTCTGAAAGCCCTATCTCTTCAGAGTAAACTCCTACTTCTGCCCAGCCAGGCACATCATATATAGTGACAGCATTTGTGCTGTAAACATGCATTTTGATGCTCTCCTGCCCATAAGTAAATGTGTAGGTGGTGCCAGCAGAAACCTGTATTTGGCCAACAAGCTGGTTGTCAGGGTTATACAAGTCAATAACTGCAATATTGTCAGGCAACACCCCTGCAAGCTTTAGAGTATAATATCCCCCAGCAAGTCCCTGGCCTCCTTCATTCAGTATATCATATGCACTCTCTTTTGCAAGATTTACTAAGCCGCCATTCACAACAGAAACAGAGCTTGCAAGAGCAGTTTCTGGGTTTTGCATTTTGCTTATTATCCACTCAGAGCCAAAGTGCATTATCTTTACCCTGTGGTTTTCTGTTCTTGAGTTTGAGTTTTCAGGGCAAGAGGCCCAGTCATCTCCAGGTGAAAGGTCGCCTGTGCAAACAGGGATTCCATAATCATTGCCATCAACCTTTGAGCTATAGGCAATCCCAGTGTACTTATTTACTGCAACATCCCTGATTCCCACGTCAGAATCATAGGCAACTCCGTTTGGGCTTGAGCCTGCCCAAAAGCTTTGCTTTTCAGTATATGTCACTGATGCTTGTGGGTCTTCCATTGTATAATCAGCAAATCCAAGAAACTCTGTTTCACCAATTCTGTATAGATTTTTTGCTTTTGCAGTATTGCCTTCAACTGCCCTTAATGGAGAAGTTATTAAACCATTTGTATCTGGAGAACTCATTTCTGCTCGCCACTCATCTTCAACAAGTGTGTTTTGCCTGTTTTTTGTTGTCCTGTCAAGAGTATCTGTAATCAAAGTAGAAAAAACATGCGTGCCTGATAAGCCTTCCTGTGAAAATGTGAAGCTTGGCTCTGCCACCTGTTTTGCAAGCAGCATTGAAACATCTGTAGTTGAAATTGAGGTCCACTTGCTTCCCCTTTCAGTTACAAGAGTAGGCTCATATGATGTGTGAGCTGCATTGATAGCTGACCAGTAATAAACTTGCGAGATAGGGGATTCTAGCTTAAAGCGATGTGTTGAATAAGATGGATTTTCTGCGATATAGGGAACCCATGTTGATGCCATTCCTTCGTGTCCTCCAATGTATTCATTTACAACTAGATAATTGCCAAGAGGCAAACTAGGGAATGATGCCTGATTGGCGTATGTAATGCCTGATGATGCTCCTTGCAATGGGGTTCCAAGCACAGGCACCCCAATTCGAGTATTAATGCTAAAGTGGTTCCAGTTATAGCAATCCCTTCCCGGTACTTTCCAGAATACTCTTGGCTTCCAGTTGTTTACGTTCGGATCCTGGTAATACTGGCCATTTAGTACTTGGCCGTTTACTGTCAATCCAATTGGGTCAAAATACACTTTGTCAAAATAATCATCTCCAGTCATAACGTCATCAGGGCCTCCGAAAATCGCTTCTCCTGCTCTTATTTCAATGAGCTTTGCCCCTTCATATAGCCAGTCCCCAGAAGCGGTCGGAGCACAGGCAACATCCCCTTCAGAGCTTGCTAATCTATAGGTGTCTGCAGAAAATGCTTCATAGCTTGCAGCAACAGCAGGATATGCTCCTGCAAATGCCAAAGACGAAGCCAAAGCTACTATAACTATTATACTAAACCACTTCATGCAAACCACCTTCAAAAACAAGGTTTTCATTCATTGGTAATTTCTTGGTGCAACTGGTTTATATTCGTTGTCTTTAAGGGAAAAAAGAAAAGAAAAAGAAAAAAAGGGGCTAGCTTTGGACTTTTAGCTGCCCACAATAGTCTCCGCCGACTGTTACATCAACATTCTCTTCCATTGGCCCGTCGCGTGAGCTGCACTCAATGGTTGTCACAAAGTCAGTGGAGTTTGGAATGTCCCTTACCTTTATTGCATAAGGAACATCATAGCACTTGTAGGCAAGGTCATCATTTCCACTATAACCCCTGCCAGCAACTATTGCAGTATATGTGTATTTTCCTGAAACCTCTGAAGATTCGCTCCCATAAACAGAGCAGCCCTTTGACTCAGCAAATACTTCCAAAAGCTCAGTTGCGCAAATCTCTCCGTCAAGCTTTGCATATACTTCAATTGTCCCAGGCTCGTCAAACTGGCATATTTTTCCAGTGTCTAATAGGCCGCTTCCTGTTTCAGTTGACTCCTCATTTCCGCACAAATAGCTTACTTCTGAGGTTGTATCCCCTATGTATGCCTTTACTGTGACAACGCTGGTTTCACCAGCAGTTATCCTTGCTGGAGCAAGCGTTACAGTGCAGCTTTGGCCAGTTGGCTCTGTTTGTGTCTGTAGAGCATCTGAAAACTGGGCCCTGTCACATTCAACTCCGTCAAGGTATGCTATTGCAGGGTTTTCAATGTAAAGCTGCGTGCAAAAGAAAAGTTCTCCTCTCTTTTCAGCAGGCTTTTCATTCGGGCAGGTTACTGTCAGCTCCTTTTCAGACTCTGTTTTTACCATTACATAATATGTGTTTGATGAGTCTTTCTGAAACTCGACTGTGCACCCATCTTCTTGCACTTGCTGCTCTTCCTCCTCTTCTTCTACAGGAGCTTCCTCTTCAGCTTCTTCCTCTTGCTCTGGCATTTCTTGCTCCTCTTCAACTTGTTCTGGCATTTGTTCCTCTTGTTCCTCCTGCTCTGGCACTACTGGCTGTGAAACTGGCATTATGCACCCAGCAAAAAGCAGCGCCCCTGCAAGCAGAAGAACGATTATCATTCCTTTCATTTATACACCTCCAAGTGTTTTGTTTACTTTGCTGCAAAAACAATATAAGCTGTATGAGTAAGCCCAGTGTTTTCAGGCCTTATTCCAACATCTCTTACAAGATAGTTTCTCATAATGCTTTCAACCATATGTATTTTTTCAAACCCAGACTTTTCGCATGCAGAAAAAAACCTTTGCGCCTGCCCGACATGCGGCAAATAGCCAAATACCATGCCTCCTTTTTTCAGTGCTTTGTATGCATGTTTTACCAGTTTGTCAGAATCTGCCATGTCAAGAGTGACCAAATCAGCATTTTTTTCTTCAAATCCCTTAAAAGCATCCTTTCTTTTCACTAAAAGGGTCTTTTCAACACCAGCGCGCTTTGCATTTTTTTCGCAAAGAGAGGCAAACTCCTCTCTCCACTCATAAGTGACAACCTTTTTTGCAGTGTTTGCAAGTGCTATTGCAAGCCAGCCAGACCCTGCCCCCGCATCAATTACAAGGGAATTTTTCCCAACACCTGAAAAAGCAAGTATTACCCCTATGTCTTTTGGCAGGACCACTTGCGGGCCTCTTTTGCACTTTTTGAGAATTTCAGGGAAAAACAAAAAATCACCAACAACCCACGCCCGAAGCCCCTGCTTTTATGCAGCGCAACTGTTCGGCGCACCGAACAGTGCACCCCTTTCTGCCGCAAGCAGAAAGAGGGGGGTAAAGGCGTGAATGTCCCATTATCATTCAATGCACAATTAAGCCCACGCCTTTAGGCGTGGGTTGTTGTCAGCTTTTCAGCAAGCTTTTTGTCGGTCAGGGCAAGAATCCTGGCAGCTAAAATTGCTGCATTCTTTCCATTGTCAATCCCCACTGTTGCAACCGGCACTCCTGGGGGCATTTGCATTGTGGAAAGAAGAGCGTCAAGCCCATCTAATTTCACATTCACAGGCACTCCTATTACTGGCTTGCTGGTTTTTGAGGCTATTGCCCCTGGCAAAGCAGCCGAAAGCCCGGCTATTCCAATAAACACTTTTGCGTTGCTTTGCTTAATCAGCTTTTCAAGCAAGTCAGGTGTCCTGTGCGCAGAGGCAATTTCAACTTTATTTTCTATGCCAAGCTCGTCAAGCTTTTGCTTTGTTTTTTCTGCTATTGGCATATCTGATTTACTCCCAAGCAAAATCAATACTTGTTCCATAAAAACACCTCACTCAAATTTCTTTCCTGTTAAAAGCTCATAAACCTCCATGTATTTTTTAGAAGTTTTCTCTATTACCTCTTTTGGAAGGGCTGGGGCTGGGGGCAATTTGTTCCAACCTGTTCCTTCAAGATAATCCCTTACAATCTGCTTGTCAAATGAAGGCTGGTTTTTCCCAACCTCATATTCTTTTGCAGGCCAATACCTGCTTGAGTCAGGAGTCAATACTTCATCAATCAAAATTATTTTATCCTCATGCATGCCAAACTCAAACTTTGTGTCTGCCAAAATTATCCCCTTTTCTTTTGCATAGTCAGCTGCTGTCGAGTAGATTTTAAGTGACAGTTGCTTTAGCTTTTCATAGGTTTCTTCCCCTACTTCTTTTTTTGCCTGCTCTTCAGTCAAATTAATGTCATGGCCTTCAGTGGCTTTTGAGCTTGGGGTAAAAATAGGCTCTGGCAGCTTGCTTGAGTTTTGAAGCCCTGCAGGCAGTTTTATGCCGCAAACCGTTCCTTTTTTATTGTACTCCTTTAGCCCAGAGCCTGCCAAATAGCCCCGAACAACGCACTCAAGCATAATTGGCGCAGCCTTTTTCACCACCATGCTCCTTCCTTGAAGATAATCAGCCAATCCTTCTGGGACATTTGATGAAACAAGGTGATTCTCAACAATGCCCTTGAGTTTCTCGAACCAGAACAAGGAAAGCTCTGTAAGCACTTTTCCTTTGTATGGTATTCCTTCTGAAAAAACAACGTCAAATGCTGAGAGCCTGTCAGTTGCAACCATGAGAAGGCTGCCATCCTCAAGCTCATAGGTTTCCCTCACTTTTCCTCTTGAAAATGGCTTGAGCTTCAGGTCTGTGTTGGTAATTACCTGCATTCTCCCACCAGTTTGACAATTTGTAGCAAATCTTTAAAACCAAATCAGGCTTATTTCAGCTTGTGGTAAATCAAAAGCGCTTTTCATGGGAGCTTGCCTATCTTGGGATTTTGGCGCTTCTTTCAATCTACGCAGCAGCCGCAGGGGATTTGGGCATTGCAAGCTTTACCGCAATGCCTATTTTCACCTATGTCTCAATTTCAGTGATTGCACTAGGCCTTTTGGTTCTGGTTTATTTTTTGAACGGGATTGCACAAAGCATAAACAAGCGCTCGCCTGTGACTGCCCTTTTTGGACTGGTTTTGAGTGGCTTTGTTTTTGTAATTTTCCTTATATCGGTTGCTCTTGTGGCAAGTATGTATTGGGGCTTTGATGAGCCTACAAGAACAAACCTTTTGTCTCCTATAGGGGCAATTGTTTTCATTGTTTCACTTTACCAAGTGGCTAAAAATCCCCGTTCAAGCGTGAATCTCTTCACAGGAGGGAGCATGTGGAACAAATATGCAGACAGGCTTATTTCAGCCAGCCTTTCAGGCTTTATAGTGCTGTTCATTTTTTCTTTCCTTGCGTTGCACATTTCTGATATTGAGGGAGTAGACTTTTTCAGGCTTTTTGCATCTCTTTTCATAGGCAGTTCTATTGCCTCGAGAATTAGGACCTCTAAAGGCAAAGATGACATGATATTTGGTTTTATAGCAATAGTCTGCATCGGCTTGGTTTACATCGCATCCCTCTTGCTCTCAGTTTTTCTCCAGCCTTTTGTCTCAGCATTTCCCAGCCTTCTTTTACCTCTTTTCCTTGCTATTACCTATGCTGCATTCATTCTTATGAGAATAAAGAAATACCCGCACTGGTATTTTGGCGCATCAAAGAAGAAGCAGGCTGATTTTGAGGAACAGATAAGCACTGATGAGATTTTTGAGCAGATAAGGAAAAAGTAACGCAGGAATTAAATCAGGCTTGCAGCATAGCCTGCAAGGCCAACTGCAAGGCCAAGCAATGAGGCTTTTCTTGCTGCCTTAAGGGTTTTCTGCTCATGGCTTTTTGCAATCATTATGCCAATTGCTGCAAATGAGATTGCTGAAAGAAGCACAAGGCCAGCTGCTAAAATGTTTATTGGCAGTCCATATGAGAAAGGAAGCAGGCAAATAGGCACAAGAACAAAATAGCAGGCTACAGCAGCATAGCAAGAGCTCTTTGTTCCAATTATCGCTGGCAATGTTTTTGCTTTCCTGTGCAAAACATCCCCTTTCACATCCTCTGCTGACTTTATTATTTCTCTTCCAAGCCCTGCCACAAGTGCAACTCCTGCAATTGCAAGCAAGGGCAGGTAAATAGAGTCAGACACTACGAGGTTCCCAAATATGAATGGGATTGCCATTGATAAGGCAATGTAAAGGTTGCCTATAAGGGGCATTTCCTTGAGCTTGTAGTTATAGGCAATTGATAGTGCTGCAAAAACAATGGCTATGAAAAGTGCTGCTGCTGGCAATGGAACTGCAGCTAAAATGCCAAGCAAATAAAATGCCCCTGAGGCATAAATGGCATTCTTCGGGCTTATCTGCCCTGTTACAAGGGGCCGGTCATTTCTCTTGTTCTCCTTGTCTGATTTTATGTCAAGATAATCGTTCAAAGAAAATGAAGCCATTTCTATGAATACAGGCACTGCCAATGAGAGCAAGACAATTGAGAGTGCAGGAAAAGGAATCTCATAGGCATTTGATACCAGTGCTTCAGAGAGCAGCACTGCAACTGCCAGAAGAACAGCATGCTCTATCCGAAAAAGCCTTGCATATGCAAACAGTTTTCCCATATTCCAAATTATAGAAGCGGTGGCTTTAAAAGCACTGTTTTCCCTTTTTTTTCCCAATTGTGTGGATGGTGAAAAGCATGGACATAGAGCATATTGGCCTTCCTAGAACATTTCTTGGCATGGACAATAATCTGCAAAAGGCAAAATATGTTGTCCTTTCATGCCCTTATGACTCAACATGCTCTTACAGAACTGGCACAAGGCATGGGCCTGAGGCAATAATGCAGGCATCACACCAGGTTGAGACATGGAACACTGACTTAAAGGCAGATTTTTCAGAAGCTGGCATTTATACTGCTGATGAGCTTGAAGTAAACAGAGGCTCTGCTGAAAAAAACTGTGAATATGTAAAGCAAGCAGTCAAAGCAGTCCTAAGTGAGGGCAAAATCCCTGTTCTTTTAGGGGGCGAGCATTCTGTTTCAATAGGAGCATTTGAAGCATTTGCAGAAAAGGACAAGGAGATTTCAGTTCTTCACATTGATGCGCACGCAGACATGAGAAAAGAGTATGATGGCACAAAATACAGCCATGCCTGCGTTATGGGAAGGTGCAGGGAAAAGCTTCATGCAGTTTCAGTCGGGGTTCGCAGCTTTTCAGAGGAAGAGGGGCAGGAGATAAAGGAAAAGGTATTGGATGTTTTTGGCATTGATTTTGATGAAGCAAAAGTAATAGAAAAGCTAAAGAAAAAAGTATACATTACAATTGACTTGGATGCATTTGACCCCTCAGTTGTGCCAGGAGTAGGCACTCCTGAGCCTGGTGGATTGCAATGGCAGCAGGTTCTTGGTCTGTTAAAGCAGGTTTCAAGCAAAAGGCAGGTTGTTGGGTTTGATGTTGTTGAGCTTTGCCCAATTCCTGGCAGCATTTTGTCAGATTTTGCTGCAGCAAAGCTTGTTTACAAGCTGATTTCTTATATTGAGGCAAACAAAAAGTGAGTTTATGGCAAAAACTTCTGCAATGCCCGGCTTTTACAAGCTTGACAGGCAAAAGAGATTAGCGGCAGTATCTGACTTTGCCTCTCTTTCAGCTGAGCAAAGAAAAGTTCTTGAGGCAAACAACCCTCTTGACTTTCAGATTGCAGACAGGATGACTGAAAATGCCATAGCATTCCATTGCCTTCCTTTTTCAGTTGCAACAAATTTTATTGTGAACAAAAAAGAAATGCTAATTCCAATGGCAATAGAAGAGCCGTCAGTTGTTGCAGCAGCCTCTTATGCTGCAAAGCTGTGCAGGGACACAGGTGGGTTTGTTGCAACAGCTGACAAGCCAATTATGACTGGCCAGATACAGATTGTTGGCCTTGAGGATGCTAATCAGGCTGCAAAAGAGCTTAACTTGAAAAAAGAGCAAATATTAAAGCAAGCAGAGCCTTTTGCTGCAAATATTGCAAGCTATGGGGGAGGATTGAGGGGCTTTGAGGCAAGGGCAATTCATACCAAAAGGGGCAAAATGGTTGTTGCTCATTTGCATGTTGATGTAAAAGACTCAATGGGCGCAAATACTGTGAATACTATTCTTGAGGGGATTTCGCCATTCATAGAAAAGATTTGCAATGCAAAGGCAAGGCTTAGGATAATCACAAACCTTGCTACAATGAGGCTTGCAAAAGCAACAGCAGTATGGAAAGGCGAAACAATTGGAAAAGACGCTGTTGAGGGCATTTTGGATGCATGGGCATTTGCAGATGCTGACAAATTCAGGGCATGCACCCATAACAAAGGGGCAATGAATGGCATTGATGCAATATGTGTTGCAACTGGCAATGACTGGAGGGCAGTTGAGGCAGGCGCACATGCATATGCTGCAATAAAAGGAAAGTATGGCTCTCTCACAACATACAAAAAGCTTGACAACGGCGATTTGCAAGGGCAAATAGAGCTTCCTCTTGCAGTTGCAACAATTGGAGGCGCAACAAAGTCTCTTGCATCAGCACAGGCAGCCCTATCAATCCTCAATGTAAAGTCAGCGCAAGAGCTTGCCTGTGTGATTGCGTCAGTCGGGCTTGCTCAGAATTTTGCTGCAGTGAGGGCGCTTTCAGCAGAAGGAATACAAAAGGGGCACATGGCGCTTCATGCAAGAAACATTGCAATTGCAGCAGGAGCAAAAGCAAAGCAGGTGGACAAAGTTGCAGCAAAAATGGCACAAGAAAAGCAGATATCAATCAAAAGGGCGCAAGAAATATTAAAGCAAATGCAGGGTTAGGCTTATGGAATTTCAAAAAGAGCAAGTTTTGGCAGTGCTAATTGTTTTTTTTGCAGCATTAGGGGTATGGCACTTTCCGGAAAAAAGCACGTTGCCCCAGTTTTCTGCTGCAACGCAGATTTACAATTCGTTGCAAGGGGAAAGCGCGCCATTTTACATACAGGCCGCAGCCTCAGCTGAATCTCTTTTTGCAGCAGTTTCAGGAACGCCAGCCTCCTCGCCAGAAACAATAGCAGCATTTCTTTTGGTTTTCCCTTCAATTGCTCTTGGCTTGGCAGCAGTTTTGCTTTACTTTTCCCTGCTCTCTCTTGGGTTTGGCACAAGAATTTCAGTATTTTCATCCATTCTCTTTGCATTTTCATTGGTGTCACTGTCATTTTTGCCAGGGGTTTACTCAAGCGCCCAGCTTGCAGCACTGTTTTTCTCTGCATTCCTGTTTTTCTTTTGCAGGTTTATCAAGACTAACAATATCCTGCAGCTTGCCATTTGCATAATTTTTGCTGCTTTAGCTTCATTTACAAACGCAGCATTTGCGCTTGCAGGCATGGCAGTTGCAATAGCATTTGCTGTTCCTGATTTTAAGGGAAAAAGGGAAAAAATTGCCGGCTTTGCAATTGTTTTCATTGCATTTGCCGCAGGTGCATTTTTCTCTTCAGAGGCATTGCCGTTTTTCAGCATCCAAACTTTGCAGTCATCCCTGGTCCTTGTTCCATTTTTGCTTGCAGCAGCCTCTGTTTGCGCGGCATTTTTCTTTTTTTCTGGTTCGCGAATCGAGTATTTGCTCCTTTTTGCAGCAGGCATAATAGTTTCAGGCTTTTTGCCTCTTGCTGGAGCATTGCTTCTTGTGCTTGCAGCTGCAGAAGGGATTTCAAAGGCATGTTCTTCAAATCTTCCAAAATCAGCATACCTTATTGGCTCTTATTTACTTTCCTTTTTTGCAATTGCAGGGATTGCAAGCCTTGCTGCCCAGGCGCAGCAGGCCCTTGCAATAGCAGCTGTCACAGCAGTGCTTGCTCCTTTGGTAATGCACTTTTACAGCCTCAATGCAAAATTCTTTTTCCCGTTGCTTGCCCTTGCCATTGTTTCATTTTCCCTGTTTTTCTCTGTTTTTTACCAGCTCCCGCCTCAAAAAGAGTTTTACCCTGTTTATGCTGGCAAAGACCTGACAGATGCGCTGCTTTCCCTTTCAAATGAAAAAGTTCAGAGCCTGAGCATGCTTGACAGGCAGGACGCTGCAGGCTTTTACATTCCATCAGCCAAATTCAACAGTGAACAGGGGTTTTCATCTTACCTTATTTCAGGCAAGCCAAACCTAAAGGCGCAAAGCCATGCCATTGTTTCTGCATCAGAGATTGATGGAATGTCAAGCGCAGACACTGGTTTTGAAACATATGCCTATGCGGGAAATTACACAAACCAGGAGGCTGAGTTTGCGTTTTTTGTTTCCAAGTCAGGCAGGATTGTGTCGCGCGAAATTGCTGTTGACGGCTCTTTTGCGCTTTCAGACGGAGTTGCGCTTGACTCATTTGGAAGGGCATATGCATCAATCCCAATCCCAAGCATGATTATGCTCTCTTCAGAAAAGGCATACTGGGAAAAAGGCAACAGGCTTGTTGTGCTTGGTTCAGGAACAGTGCCGCCCCACTTTATTAGCATATATGCAGGAGAGGATTCTAGCATGGAACTTGTATCAGAATTTGGGGATGTGTCAGTTTACCGGGTGGAATAATGGCTGATTTGCAGTTTGTTGCAGCAATTTTCCTTGCCTCACTTGCTGTTACTCTGCTTTCAATGCCTTTTTTGATAAGAAAACTTTTTGCAGCAGGCATGACTGGCAGGGATGTCAACAAAAGGAACAGGCCCTCTGCAGCTGAAATGGGAGGGCTTGGCATAATAATGGGAGTAATTGCGGCTCTTTTGCTTGCAATAGCATTTAACACCTTTTTTTGCTATGAGTTTGAGCTGATTGAAGTCCTTGCAGCAATGCTCACAATAATGATTGTTGCACTTATCGGGACTTTTGACGACCTTTTTACAATGAGAAAGGATGTGAAAACAATTTTGCCAATGGTTGCTGCCCTTCCTTTGGTTGCGGTTTCAGCTGCAGGAAGCACTGCAATAAGCATACCGTTTATTGGGCTTGTTGACTTTGGCATAATTTACATTGTTGTGCTAATACCGCTTGGGGTCACTGTTTCTGCCAACCTTACAAACATGCTGGCAGGCTTTAATGGAATGGAGGCAGGCATGGGGGCAGTGATTTTTGCTGCAACGCTCTTGCTTTCCCTTGCAAACGGCTCAGTTGAAATGGCAATTTTCTCTGCTGCAATGCTCGGCGCTTTGCTGGCTTTTTTGCGCTTCAACTGGTTCCCTGCAAAGGTTTTCATGGGTGACATCGGAACTCTTGCAATTGGCACAAGCCTTGCAGCAACAGTCATAATAGGAAACCTTGAGGCTGCTGGCGCAATACTTGTAATCCCTTACTTAATTGACTTTGCAATCAAAGCATGGAACCGCTTCCCAAGCAAGAACTGGTGGGGAAGGCTAAAGAATGGAAAGCTTTATGCGCCTGGAGGGAAAGTAAGGGGGGCTGCCCAGCTTGTCATGAAAGCTTACAATGGAGTTTCTGAGCAAAAACTGGTGCTTACATTCATTGTAGCACAAGGATTATGTGCTTTGCTTGTGATTATCCTATACAGTGGGATATTCAATTAGGGCTTGGTTTTATGATTGTTGTAACAGGTGGCTCTGGCTTTGTTGGCGCTTATGTATGCAACCATCTTGCTGAGCAGGGGCATTCTGTCAGGATAATTGACATTGCGCCTCCCCCTTTTGGGGTAAAGGCTGAGTTTGTCAGGGCTTCTGTCCTTGATGTTGCAAGGCTGGCAAGGCTTGTTCCAGGGGCTGAGGCAATAATCCACTTGGCTGCGCTTGTTGATGTAAATGCTTCAGTTGAAGACCCTTTTTCAGATTTTCAGGTCAATGTGCAAGGCACATTAAATGTTCTTGAGGCTGCAAAGTCAGCAGGAATAGAAAAAGTCTCATATGCATCATCTGCAGCTGTTTATGGGGAGCCAGTACAAATCCCTATTTCTGAGGACCATCCTACTGAGCCTTCTTCACCTTATGGCTTGTCAAAGCTTTGTGCTGAAAGATATGTTCTTTTGTATAACAAGCTTTATGGCATGAAAAACAACGCATTGAGGCTTTTCAATGTCTATGGGAAAGGGCAAAGCGCAGGAAGCCCTTACTCTGGGGTCATCACAAAGTTCACAGATGCAATTTCCTCAAACAGGCAGCCAATTATTTTCGGGGATGGCAGCCAGACAAGGGATTTTGTGCATGCAAAAGATGTTGCAAACGCTTTTTCACTTTCCTTGCAAAGAGGGGGCTTTGATTTTCCTTTGAACATTGGTGCAGGCATGGAAATTTCAGTGCTGTCTCTTCTTGAGAAAATGTCAGCAATATCAAGCAAGGAAGCAAACCCAAAATTCATGCCACAAAGAAAAGGCGAAATAAAAAGGAGCATTCCAGACATCTCGCTTGCAGGCCAAAAACTTGGCTATTACCCAAAAATAGAATTTGAAGAGGGTTTGCGAGAAATCCTGTCAGAAAGACAATAAGAGCAACCTTTATATACTGTAATAAATAATAGAATATCATGGGGAAAATAAAAGCAGCAACAATTGGTGTCTTTCACCATGACTGCCAGACAAGCCTATCCTCAGAAAAATTTCCAGGAATTACGCTTGAGCAGATTAGCCCAGTTGTTTACCTTTCCAAAAAGCCAGCCAGCCTTGACTACAGCCTTATGTGGGAAATAGGAGCCAACTCCCCTTCTGAGCTTGAAGAATACCTAAACCATGTCAAAAAAGACAAGGCAACAAAAAGAATGCACGTGCTTGAGAAAGGGCACAACAATGCACTCATACTTCTTCGCTTTAAGGGTACAAGCTCTACTTATGATGCTGTGCTCAAGAACAAGGTGACACAAACCTCCCCTGTGTTTGCAAAGGCAGGCTATGAGGTGTACAACCTTGTTGCAGAGGACCCGAAAAACATACAGAAAATGCTCAATGAGCTTTCATGCATAGGCGACGTAAAAGTCATGAGAATTGGCGACTTTTCAAGAAAAAGGGATTCTCCAAGCATAACCAAAAAGCAGGCAGAAGCCCTCAGGGTTGCGCTTATGAACAACTACTATTCATGGCCCCGTGGTTCAACCCTCCAGGATCTTGCCAAGGTGTCAAAGGTAAGCAGAAGAAGCCTGCAGGAAAGGCTGAGAAGGGCTGAGGCAAAGCTCCTGCCTTATGCTTTGCGCGATTTTTTAAAGAAAAAATTCTGAGCAAACAGGGCATATGCCCATGTTATTATTTTATTCTGCCCATTCCATATTCTATTGGTAAACATGGGAGCAGCATATGATGCAATAAACAGGACATTCAAGTCAACCTGCAGGGTTGTTTTTGGAAAGGAGCTAGGCGAGCTTACTGATTATGAGGGGTGGCTTTCAGAGCACACCGGCTCTCTGAGAGAGGAAAAATCAGCCTCTTCAGGAAAAAAAGTCTGCCTTGGAATAAATGACTATTGCAAAGGGGCTTGCTTTGCAAGCTTTGAAGAGCTTGATTTTGAGAAAAAATTCCAGCCTATTTGCTTAAACGAGGCAAAGGACATAGATTCAATTTTAGGCGCGCTGAAAGAGAGGCTCTGCTATACTGGCAATGTAATTTTGGGAAATTCAAAATTCATTGAGGCTTCTGCAAATGTCATTGACAGCCACTATGTTTTTGGCTCTGCAATAGTTTCAGACTCAAAGCACATTGCCTACTCAAAATTCATAAGGAGCAGCGAGTATGAGTTTGGCACTTATGGGGATGGCAATTCATCGCACATAATGCGCTGCTCAGACGGGTACAAGAACATGCGCTGCTTTGAGTGCCACAGCTGTGCAAACCTGTCTGACTGCTATTATTGCAACAGGTGCCAGAACTGCCAAAACTGCATGTTTTGCTTTGGTGCAAGGAACAAACAGTATGCAATAGGAAACCAGGAGATGCCAAAGGAAAAATACCTTGCAATAAAAGCAAGGCTTCTCTCTGAAATGGCTTTGAAGCTTGAAAAAGGCAAAAGTATATTCTCTCTTTTTGACATTGTGCAAAGCTGCTCAGATTTGCCAATGGAAACAAAGCTTGAGGGCACAGGGCAAAAGCAAGAGGGCAAAAGCACCCTGCCAATAGAAAAGGCATTTTCAAGGACAAGCTCTCTTTTGCTTGGGAGGGAACTGTCAGGAATAGACTCTTATTCAAAATTCCTGCTAAAGCATGTGTATGTTGATATGGCTGCAAAATCAGCTTTTAGCAACCAGCAGGTTCTTTTTACTGGCTACTTGGCCCCCATATTTAAGAGCTATAATGTAAAAGACAGGGCTGCAACAGAGGGTGAGCTTGAAAAGGTCGGAAAGCTGGCTATAGGTACTGAAAAGGCAGAGTCTGTCTCGCTTGACCTTGGTGTTCTTGCAAACGTGCTGAACAGGGTATGCTTTATCAGCCTTGACAACCAGGTAGGGGAAAACATAAACCTGATTGACTGTTCAAACTACCACTACTCAGAAAGCTGCTACAAGGCATCAGCAGTGGTTTATTCGAAAAAATGTGCATACAGCTGGTGGGCAAGGCACTCTGAAAACATGTTTGGCTCATGCGCAACATGGGAGTCATCATTTTGCATGAGGGCCTTTTACTCAAACAGGCTTACCAGGGCATTTGAAGTCGATTCATGCGAAAAAAGCTCTGACATTTACTTTTCCCACAACTGCGAAAACATGCAGGATGCAATGTTTTGCTTTAATGCAAAAAACCTGAAGCGCGCAATAGGAAATGCTCCAATTGAGCCTTCAAAATATTCACAAATAAAAAAGTCATTGCTTTCGCAGATAGCCGGCGAGCTTGAGAGGAAAAAGGACGTTTCACTTGACATATACAATATTGGCTGTTACAGATGAAGAATCTAGCCTAATTCATGCCTTTTGCATTGAGGGCAGGGCAGAAACAAAAAATTCATTAATCGTCCCGTTTGTCAGCAAGTTGCCAAGTCCATCTGCATAATTGCTTGCCTTTTGGCTTGTCGGAACAATAAGACAATCATTGACAATTATATGCGGGTTTCCATTCCTTTTTCCAGCTTGCATGAACATCTTATCAAAATCATCAGAATACTCGAAAACATAAAGTTTTCCTATTCCTTTTGCCTGATAGCATCTCCCCCTAAGAAGAAGTTTTCTCGCCCCTTTCGGAATAGGCGCAGTCTTGTTCATTTTTTCAATACCTCCTTTTATCAGCATTTTATCCCTTTTGCCAAGCAAAAGAAGGACGCGATCAGAGTCATACTGGCTCTCAAATCCATAGTTTTGATCAAATATTAATCTAAAGTTAAATGTTGTGAGGCTTTCGTCAGTTGCATATTTTCCTTTAAAGGTCATGAGTTTGAATTTCTTGAAAGTCTTTGCCAAGACTGTTGGATGGCTGCCGCATCTGATTTCTCTTTGGTCTTTCAAAGCAGGATTTACCATTAGAACCACACAGTTGCAGATTCTGGCAAAAGTTGTTTTAAACCTATCCCTTTTTTTTCAGGTCAATTATGCTCATAAGATGGTTTATCTGCTCATAGTCTGTGGTCCTTCCAATGTCAAGCCAATAGTCTGAGAAAACAAATCCAAAGACCTTTTCCCTTTTTTCCAAAAGCCTTGGGAAAACGTCACGCGCAAAGTCCTCTCCCTCTTTTATGTAATTGAATATTTTTGGCTCAAGCACATAGATTCCAGCGTTTACCAGGTTTTCTATTATTGGCTTTTCCCGAAAGCGAACAATCTGATTATTTTTCATGTCTGCAACCCCGTACTCAATGGGGACGCCTTTCTTGTTCAGCGCAACTGTTGCAATCCCTCCTTTCTTTTTGTGGAAGTCAACAATCTTTCTTATGTCTGCATTTGAGAAGTGGTCTCCCATTTTCACAACAAATGTGCCAGTGAAATTGCCTTTTAGGGGCAGTATTGAGCCTGCTGTGCCCATGCTTTTCTTTTCAACAGAATAGTGTATCTTCATGCCAAGCTTTTTCCCATTGCCAAAATATTTTTCTATCTGCTCATGAAGGTAGCCAACAGTAAGGTAAACCTCTGTTATGCCTGCCCTTTTGATGTTGTTAAGTACATATTCGAGTATTGGCTTTTTCCCTATTGGTAGCATTGGCTTTGGCATTGTATATGTATATGGGCGCAGCCTTGTGCCCATGCCTCCACAAAGTACAATTGCTTTTGTCATAAAACCACTATGCCTGATAAGCTATTTAAGTGAAATTGCCTGGAGCTTCAGTTCACGAAGCGAAGACAGCGCCTTTTGGGGCAGTTTTCCCTCAACAACTATGCTAAGCTTTGGTTCTGGGTATAAGTCAGGGTCATCAGCAATAATCTGCCTTATCTTTACTCCGTTTTTTGCAAGAACAGATGAGACCTTTTTTACGACTCCTATGGAATTTGGGTCAGCATTGATTTCTATTACATCATGGCCAAGCAGCTTTGCAGCGCGTGAGACATTGGCAATAGGGGTCATTCCTTCAAATACCTTCATTAGGTTTTCATTGCCTGCAATTTCCTTTGCAGTTTCTATAACAACCCTTCTGTCCACTTCAAGGGCTCTTGCAACCTTTGCTGGAGCAAGCTCTATTTGGTCGCAATAAAGCTTTCCCTTGATGTCAACCCTTATCCCAAGCCTAAGAAGAGAGGCAATAACCTTCAGCTTTGCCCTCTGGCCTGCAAAGTGCTCTTCAAGGTATCTGAGCATATGTATATTTCTGTGCAATAATGTTTAAAAAGAGGTCATATCATATGCTTCAACCATTAAGCACATGAAAATAGTGATAGTATGAAAACCAAAAACAAAATCAGTCCGTTCAGCAAAAACGGTGCATTCAAATTTAGGCCGCATATCCAAAAACTGTATGAAATTCAGGATAAGCTTGGCTCAAGAGTTAGCATAAAGGATTTCATAGGTTACGCTGAAGAGTTGAAAGAAATCCTCCGTGATGGGGCAATTCCAAAGGTGAAAAAGCACATATCTGGCGGGGCACTTGTCAAAACAGCAGGGCATGACCTAGAAGAGCTTTGTGCTTCTGTTGAAGTAAAAATCAAAGATGCACAAACCTATGCAAAGAACAATGGAAGCGATGTTTTGGATGAGAATCACTCCATTGTTTTGAACTTTTCAATGTTCGTCTTTAAGGTCTCTGAGGAGTTTAAGCACTTTGAAATCCTGACAGGAGAAAAACAATCGCTTACCTCTGCAAGTGCTTCTTCTTTTTGCTGAAGAGGAAGTGATTTTTATGATAAACAAAACAATTAGCCAGAAAAAAGCCCAGGTTGCAAGAATACTGAAAAACATAGCAAAAAGAAATCTTGAGCAGAGGGACAGCGAAGATGTTGAGCAAGACGCAAAAATGGCAATACTCGCCCTGAGAAGAATTGGGCTTGCAAATAAGGGAGAAAATGCTGGCAGATTTTTCGACATGCCCCTAGATGTTTCAGAGATTATAAAGAGTGTTGAACAGGGAAAGCTGTGTGAATATGCATCAACAAAAGCCCAAAATCTTGAAAAAGAAATTGGCGCTGGGGAAAAAGAGGTTGAACTCAAAAGCCCTAAGGGGATTTGCTGAGCTCCTCTTCAGCAACTTTTTTGAATTCTTGCATCAGTTTTTCAGAAGCCTTTATTGTTTTGGCTTCTGCAAATATTCTTATGGCATTTTCAGTTCCAGAGGCTCGGACAATTGCCCATCCTCCATCAGTATCTATCCTTACTCCGTCAACTGAGGTTATTTTGCCCTTCATCTGCTTTGCATGGTTTTGTGCAGCCAAAAGGACCACATTCTTTTTTTCTGGTGAAACTTTTAGCACGCATTTTGAGTTATAGTAAATTGGAAGCTCTGAAACAAGCTGTGAAAGAGGGGAATCGCAGACCATTTCAGCAATTTTTGCAGCTGCAAATATCCCGTCCTTTGCAATTGAAAAGCCAGGCCAGATTATTCCACCTACCTCTTCTCCTCCGCTTGCTGCCTTTTTTCCCAGTTCATGCATTTTTTCTGATAAATATGGGGCACCTACTTTTGTATAAACTGTCTTTGCCCCAAAGGGTTTGCATGCCTCTTCAACTGCCCTGCTGGTTGCAACTGTTGTGACAACAAATTTTTCCTTTCCCTTATCTTCTTTGCATGCTTTTTTGGCAGATATTGCAAACCCCTTGTCACCAACAATCCATTTTCCCTTTTCGTCAACAAATATTACCCTGTCAGAGTCGCCGTCCCATGCAACCCCAAAATCAGCAGATTCTTTGGCAACCTCTTTGCAAAGTTCCTGTACATTCTGCTCAGATGGCTCTGATGGCCTTCCTGGAAAAGTTCCGTCAAGCTTGCCATTGAGCAAAACTATTTCACAGCCAAGAGACTCAAATACCTTTTTTGAAAGGACAGAGGTGCCATTGCCAAAGTCAAGTGCAATTTTCAGGTTTTTTTTCCTTATTTTTTCTGAATCAACCGCCTTTAGCACTGCTGATGAGTGGTCATGCGTTGCTGTGCTGCAAGCAGATGTTTTTCCAACGGTTTTCCACCCTGCTTTTGAATAGTTTTTTGCAAGCGCCATTTTTTCTATCACAACTCCTCTTTCGCGTGAAATTGCAACCCCGTTTTCATCAACAAACTTCAGGGCATTCCATTCAGGGGCATTGTGAGATGCAGTTACTATTATCAGCCCGCAGGCAGGGCTTTTTGAAAGAAAGTATTCAGAAACAGGGGATGAGGCAAGCCCCAAGTCAAGAACATCTTTTCCAGCTGAAAGAATCCCTGCCTTTGCAGCAGAGTGCATCATTGAACTTGTTTTTCTCATGTCCATTGCCAAAACAAGCTCTTTTCCCTTTTGCAGGCTGGCAAATGAAGAAGCAAGGTCAAATGCAAGGCCGGGGGTGAGAACATCAAGCTTTCCGCGCACCCCATTCGTTCCAAATAAAGCCATGTAACAGGTTTTGTGCAATGTTATAAATATAGTGCGCTTGCCTTTGCTATTTATTTGCAACCCCTTTCAGAAGCGCTGTTTCAATAAGTTTGGCTGCAAACTTCGGGATTCTTGCCTTTTTGCAGAACTTTTTCGCAAGTGTGGCATCCTGTTCCTCAAAGCACTTGAAGGCAATTGCAAGGGCAGCAAAAACAATTGACGAGAGCAGGGAAACCACTCCAAGAAGTGCGAGGTAAAGTATTTTTGCAAAATACTGCTGCAGCCCTTGTATTTGTATTGCAGGAAGCTGGGTTGCAGCATATGCAAATGCTGGCTTTAGCAGCAATACTGCAACAAGGGTTATTGCGCCTGCAGCAAACAATCTATAAATGCCCGGCGGGGTCCTGAACTTTATGACTTTCCACCCATAATGGCTAAAGAGAATGGCAGATATGGAAAGGCTTATTGCAAATGCTGCTGCAGCGCCCTCAATGCCAAAATAGGGTATAAGCAAAAAGTCAAGCACAACATTGCTTATGCCTGCAATCAGGGCAACCTTAAGCTCAAGTTTTACAAGCCTCATGCCTGCAAGGGTCAGCATTATTGCATAAACAAATGCAGAGCAAAGCAAGCCAAGCACCATTATTGCCATTACCATCGAGCCTGGGGAATATGCGCTTCCGTAAAAGGTGGAAATCATCTCCCCTGAAAATGCAACCATTACAATTGCAACAGGAATAGTGAGCAAAAGCACCCAGCGTTGCGCTGTTCCCATCGTCTTTCTCATTGAGTCAAGGTCATTTTTTCCAAACATGCGGGAGATTACTGGCATGAAAATAGAGCCAACAGCCCCGGGAAATACCATTATGTTTATTGCAAGCGCCGCTGCCATTGAATAAATTGCAACTGCAGAGCTTGCTTCAAGAGGGGGGATTAAATAGCCAAGGATGACCCTGTCAGCATAAGAGCTGATTGTCCAAAGAAGCTGCAAAGCGCTTAGCATAAGCCCAAAAGGCGCAATTTCACTGATAAGCTCATTTGCGGAAAGTGTTGCCTTGCTTTTTGGCAAATCTGTTACCTTCCTGTGCACAAAAATCGCAGAAACAAGTATTGCAATAAGGTAAGAGCTCAGGAATGCTGCAATAAGGGTGAAGAGCGAAACTCCGTAAACCTGGAAAAACAGGACAGTTATTGCAAAGCGCAGCACATTTTGTATGTTTGTCGAAAGCTGCATTGACTTTATGTCTGCCCTTCCTTGCAAATAGCTGACATTGACCCTGAAAACAGTCTCAAGAAGCATGAATGATGAAATCAGCCTTATTGCATCTGCCAGCTGCGGGTTTTGGTAAAATGCACCAATATGCTCAGCCCCAAGCCACATCAATGCAGTGAGAAGCAGGCCTGTTGCAATAGTTACAATGTATGACGAGTACAAAAGCCCGAGTATTTTTCCTGCCTGCTTTTTGCTCTCATAAAAAGGCACATACCTTGTCAGGGCAGCAGGAAGGCCAATGTCCCTCCATGCGCCTATAAGCCCAACTATCCCAAGTGCAAGCCAAAAAAGGCCAATATCTCCTTGTGAAACTGCGCGCGCAATATATATTATGTAAAGAAAGGAAAACAGCTTGAAAACCATGGTTCCTGCAAGGCTAAAGGCTGTGCCCTTTGCTATTTCCTTTGGGCTTGCAAGCTCCTTTTCATCAATCATCTACAAAGCCTCTTGACTATTACAAATCATCAAGTTTAATAAGTTACTAATGCTGCTTTTAGGAAGAGGTAATCTTCTGGCAAGCGAAAAAAAACCTTCGCATAAGGCAATGGCAGCAATACTGGCAGGCGGCTTTGGAAAGCGCCTAAGGCCCATCACTTACAAGGTGCCAAAGCCCCTTGTGAAAATAGGCAAAAGGCCTTTTTTGGGGCATTTGCTTGAAAAGCTGTCAAAAATAGGAATAAAACAGGCAGTGCTTCTCACAGGATACAGGCACAAGGATATCAAAAAATACTGCGGCACAGGGAAAAAGTGGGGAATGAGAATAAGCTATTCAAGGGAAAGTAAGCCTCTTGGCACAGGGGGCGCTCTTGCAATGGCAAGGCAAAAGATAAGGAAAACATGCCTTGTTCTGAATGGGGATACATATATTGACCTTGATTTAGAAAAGTTCCTGAAGTTCCATAAAAGGAAAAAAGCGCTTGCAACGATTTTTGCAATGAAAGGCTCGCTAATTGGAAAAGGGCAAATAAAGCTGGGAAAATCAATGAGGGTAAAGCAGTTTCTTGAAAAGCAGGGCAAGGGCACAGGGCTTTTCAATACTGGCGCTTATTTGATTGAGCCAAGGGCAATCAATATTCTTTGCAGGCAAATTGAAAAGGGCAGGCTTGGAAAAAGCTTTTCAATGGAAAGAGAGGGCTTTCATCTTCTTATTGGGAAAAAAGGGCTTTATGTTTACAAGGGAAAAGGGAAATTCCTTGACATTGGCACATTTGAATCACTTGCAAAAGCAGGTAGCCTGTTTTCAGTTTAGCGCTTCTTTGTAAATTAATGACAGCTTTTTTGCGATTGCCTTCCAGGAATATGCATGTGCCTTTTTTCTTGCTGATTCCATCTCCTTTTCAAGGTCCATTTTCTCAAGCTGCCATATTTTTTGCTGTAAATGTTGCCTTAGGATGAACTTCTCAGGCTTTTTGAAAAGCCTTGTCAATATTCTTTTCACTTCTCCAACGTCAGTTGAAACAAAAGGCCTCTTCATTGCCGCAGACTCAAGCAAAGTAAGGGGAAAGCCCTCATATTTTGATGGGAGGACAACATACCTGCAATGCTCATACTCATGGGGCATTGCCTCAAAGCTTGCTTTCCTGAAAAGCACTTTCCTTTTGAGGCGCAAGCCAAGCCTTTGCAGGTTTTGTTTTTCATTTCCCTCTTCAGGACCTATGAACATTATGGGAAATGACGAGCACTCAAGCATCCTTGCAGCTCCTTTGTCCTTGTCCAGCCTTCCAATAAAGCAGACCGAGTTTGCCTTTTTGTAGCTTTTTTTCGGCTTGAAAAGGTTAAGGTCAACTCCGTTTGGCATGACTGTTATTTTTTTCTTGGTTTGCTTTCTGAGG
>CAZOMB010000003.1:0-69052 GCA_964581105.1 Microcaldota archaeon | reverse complement strand
CTGCCATATTGATTACCGTGCCTATATCTTGAGAAATGTTTTTAAGGGGACACACGGACTTACAAATAAAAGGAAGTTGTGTGAAAATGATTTTATGAAGGCGCAAGCGGCCAGTTCAGAGGAAGAGGAAATAGGCAGCGACAGCAGGAGAATTGACAGCTCAAAGCTATCTGATGAGGACATGAAGCTTGAAAGGATAGTTGAGCTTGCAACCTGGAGGGAAATGCTGCTTGATTTGGTTGCAACAAAAAGGCTTGATCCTTGGAACATAGACATAGTTGAGATAACTTCTGGCTACCTTGACAAGATAAGGAAAATGGAAATGCTTGACTTAAGGGTGCCTGCAAACCTGATACTTGCTGCTGCAATACTGCTTCGCTTCAAGTCAGAGGCACTGAAATTTGAGGAAGAGGAACAAGTGGTTGAGGAGCAGACCTTTGTAGAGGAGGATGAGGAGCCTTCAGTAATACCTGTTCTTGAGCTCAAAACAAGGATACCCCCAAAAAGGATGGTCACAATTGATGAGCTTCTTGTGGCAATGGAGCGGGTGTTTGACGACCAGAAAAAGCGGGAGCAAAAGGCAAAAAGGATTGAGATACCTCAAGTACTGAACATAGAGCTTCCTGAGTTTAACATAGAGCAGAGGATGGCAGAAGTTTATGAAAGGGTCGTTTCTGAGAGCGACTCAGAGGGGCTTGCCACGTTTTCAAGCATTTTGAGGAAAAAGGGCGCTGAGGAGATAATTGGAACCTTGGTGCCAGTGCTGCACCTGGTACAGGACAGCAAGCTTTCAATATTCCAGGAAAAGTTCTTTGGCGAAATATTCATAAGGGTGCGCGAGGAAAATGGGAAGAGGAAGAAGAAAAAGTGATTTTATGGGTCCAGAAGAGCATGAAAAAATAATAGAGGCTGCGCTTTTCATGAGCAGCAGGCCCCTTTCTTTGGGCGAGCTTGGCAAGCTGATAAAGGTTGCAGCGCCAGGCTTTGTTGCGCAAAAGGTAAAAGAAGTGCAGGATGCTTATGAGAGGGGGGGAAGCTCAATTGAGGTTGCAGAAGAAGGCGGCAAGTATTACATGAGATTACGCCAAGAGTATGTAAATTATGTGAAAGACTTTGCCCAGGCTGCAGAAATCTCAAAGCATTCCCTTCGAACACTTGCCTATATTTCGAAAAATGAGGGAATACTAAAGTCCCAGCTTTGCAAAAGGCTTGGAAGCACAATTTACAAGGACGTTTCTGAGCTTACTGAAAAAGGCTTTGTTTCACAGAAAAAATCAGGCAGGAGCAAAGCAATTACAACAACCCCGAAATTCAAGAGCTACTTTGGCCAAGAGTAAAAAGGGTTTAATTAGTTTGCCTTTAATGTAATTGCAAGAGGTGGCTGACATGGTGACACTCACAGAAGAGAACTTTGAAAAAGAGGCAAAAACAGGCGTGACTCTCGTTGACTTTTGGGCTCCATGGTGCGGGCCTTGCAGGATGCTCACCCCTGTGCTTGACGCGCTTTCACAGGAAATGGATGGAAAGGTAAAAATAGGCAGGGTCAATGTTGACGAGCAGCCAAAGCTTTCTGAAAAATACCAGATTTCAAGCATTCCTACCCTGCTTCTCATAAAGGACGGGCAGATAATTGCAAACAGGGTAGGTGCTGCCACAAAGGAGACTCTCAAGGATTGGATAACCTCCAGCATAAAGGGCTGAAAAAATGGACTATTGTGCTCCAAAGGGAATGCGCGACTTTTTGCCAGATGAAATGCAACTTCGCGAATGGGCAATTGACAAAATAAAAAAGGTTTACAAAAAATTCGGCTTTGTGCCAATGGATTCGCCTGCCCTTGAAACGCTTAATGTTCTTGAGAAAAAATGCGGGGATGAGATAGCTGGCCAGCTTTACAGGATAGATGATGGAAAGCTGGCACTTCGCTTTGATTTGACTGTGCCTCTTGCAAGGGTGGCTTCATCAAATACTTTTAGAAAGCCATTGAAGCGCTATTGCATAGGCCCTGTTTGGAGAAGGGAAGAGCCGCAAAAAGGAAGATTCAGGGAATTTTTTCAGGCAGACGCAGACATAATAGGCTGTTCAACAATGAGGGCAGAGGCTGAATTGATTGCCTGTGCCTGCGAGGCAATTTCTGCTCTTGGCTTTTCAGGCGCAAAAGTGCTGCTTAATGACCGGAGGATAATCTCAGCAATTGCAAAGGGGCTTTTGCCAGGAAAAGAAACTCCTGTGCTTAGAATACTTGACAAAAGGGAAAAAATAGGAAATGAGGCTGCAATTGATGGGCTTGTGAAGCTCGGGGCAAAAAAGGAAGATGCAAAAAAGCTGCTTTCAGAGATTTCAAAAGCAGACATTAAAACCGCCAAATCATATTCACCTGAAGCTGCAAAAGACCTTGAAGAAATACTTTCAATTTTGCCAAATTATACAAAGGCAATAAAAGTTGAGCTTGATTTTTCGCTTGTCAGAGGATTAGATTATTACACTGGCCCAATATTTGAAATATCCCTTGGGAAGCAGATGGGAAGCGTTGGAGGGGGAGGAAGATATGACCAGCTTCTTTCTATTTATGGGCAAAAAGACACAGCAACAGGAATTTCATTAGGGCTTGAAAGGCTTCTTGTTCTGATGAAGGGAAAAAAGCTTGAGCCTTCAGGAGTATTTGTTGCATGCGCAAAGCCAGAATTTTATGCCTATGCTTTGCAAATAGCAGGAAAGCTGTGGGAAAAAGGCATTGCAGCACAAACTGATCTAAATGGAAGGAATTTGAAAAAGCAGCTTGACTATGCCTCTAGCTCATGTAAATTCGCAGCAATAGTAGGAGAAAGGGAAAAGAAACAGAACAAGCTTACTCTGCGCAATTTGAAGAGTGGAAAAGAAGAATTGGTTTCTATAAAAGAAGCAATAGCTACTCTTTCAGCCTAATCATTCTGCTTCTTCCTTTTTTGAGCTGTATTTCATCTGCAGCTAAAAGCCCTGTTTTTTCAAGCCTGTCCACCCTTTTTCTCAATGCCCTTTGCTTTGAGAATTTTGAAAGAAGGGAATAAAGCTTTCCAGACTCAATGCCTTTTTTGCCTGCTTTTTTAACATTCTGTATTATCATTCTGTCAAGCTCATCCAAATCATCAAGCTTTCTTTGTGCTTTTACTGCTGATGCTTCAACAGACTGACCCTGCACTTGGCGGATATGCTTTATGAGCACTTTTTGCGAGTTTTGCCTTTCAGCTGCTTTTGCTGCTGACAAAAGAAGCGAAAGCCCTACTCTTGCGTCGCCTCCTTTTTTCAGGGCAATTGCAGAGCAAAGGGGAATCACTTCTTGGTCAAGTACATCTGGGAAAAAGGCTGGTTTTGCCCTTCTTGAGAGTATTTGCTTTAGCTGCACTGACGAATAGGAAGAGAATTTTTGGGTGTGCTGGACAAAGGACGAGCGGACGCGTGAATCAAGCCTTGTGTGAAACTCCTCGTCATTTGTGATTGCAACTACCCCTGTCCTTAGTGAATGAACTTCTCCTGCCCTGCAAAGGTCATAAAGCACTTGCACTCCTTCAGACTGTGCTTCCAATCTATCCACCTCATCCAAAACAACTATCAGAATTTTTCCCTCTTTTTTTGCTATTTCAACTATGCGGGAAAATAGCTCGTCTGCTGCCAATCCCCTTCTTGGCATTGCCTCCCCAAGCTGCAATGCCAAATAGCTGAAAATTGAAAACCTGGTCTGCTTTTCCCAGCAGTTTATGTAAATCGGCAGCGGCCTCTGCGAGTATTCAGACAGCTGCTTTAGCACATAGCGGGCGCATGAGGTTTTGCCTGTGCCAGGAGGGCCATACAACAATGCATGCTCTGGCTGGCGGTTTTCTGCTGCTGGCGAGAGGCAAAATACCAGCTCTTTTATCTCTTTTTCCCTTTCTGGAAGCTCTTGCGGCACAAAATCAGGCAAAAGCAATGATTCGTCTTTTAGTATCCTGTTTTCAGATGAGCCTTTGCTGAATATGTTCATAACAAATATGTTAAAGGCAAGTTTTAATACCTTGAAGGGCGAATTTTGAGCGGGAGGAAAATGGCAAAGCTAGTTGCAGACTTGCACATGCACTCAAAGTACTCAAGAGCAACAAGCAAGGGAATGGAGCTTGAGACTTTGAGCAAATGGGCAAAAATAAAGGGAATTGACCTTTTGGGAACAGGCGACTTTACGCACCCAGACTGGCTTTCTGAAATTGAGTCAAAGGCAATTGAGTCTGACTCTGGGTTTTTGCAGTATGATGGAACTAATTTTGTGCTTTCAGCTGAAATAAGCTGCATTTATACGCAAGGGGGAAGAGGAAGAAGGGTTCATCTGGTTGTCCTTTGCCCGTCGATTGAGACAGCAAAGCAGATAAATGACGCCCTTGTGAGGAAAAAATGCAACCTTGGCTCTGATGGCAGGCCAATTGTAGGAATGAGCTGCATTGAGATTGCTGAGATTGTGCTTGAAATTTCTGACAAAAACCTAGTAATACCTGCGCATGCATGGACGCCCTGGTTTGGTGTTTTAGGCTCAAAGTCTGGCTTTGATTCACTAAAAGAGTGCTTTGGAGAATATGAGAAAAAAATATATGCAATAGAAACAGGCTTATCCAGCGACCCAGGGATGAACTGGAGGCTTTCTTCTTTGGACAGGCTGCAATTAATTTCAAACTCAGATGCGCATTCGCCTGAGAAAATAGGCAGGGAGGCAAATGTTTTCAATTTGGAAAGGCCCACTTATGATGGGCTTTATGAGGCAATCAAGCATAAGGAAAAGAAAAAGCTCATTTGCACTTATGAGTTTTACCCAGAAGAGGGAAAATACCATTATGACGGGCACAGGAACTGCAAAATAAGCTTTTCGCCTGAGCAGACAAAAAAGCACAAAGGAATATGCCCTGTTTGCAAAAAGCCAGTCACTGTAGGGGTAATGAACAGGGTTGAGAAGCTTGCAGACAGAAAAGAGGGGTTTGTGCCAAAGGGAGCAGTGCCATATGAGTCATTGGTGCCATTAAAAGAGATACTTGGGGAGGCTTTTGGCAAAAAGCCTGCAACAAAAACTGTGACTGAAGCTTACTTTCCCCTGATAAAGCATTTTGGCAATGAGTTTGCAGTTCTCCATGCAAAGCCAAAAGAATTGGAAAAGGCAGCAGGCAGCAGAATAGCAGAGGCAATAGCAAGGGTTGAGCAGGGAAGGGTGAAAAAAGTTGCTGGCTTTGACGGAGAGTTTGGGAAAATAATAATCTTTGGCAAAAATGAGAGAAAAATAGGGATGGGACAGAAAAAGCTTGAGGAATTTTAGATGATTCTTGCCCTTGGAGTTTTTGCTGGAGTGATATCAATTGGTTCTGTTGCTGGATCTTTCTTTTTCCTTGTCCACATGCTCCAGGGAGTGGTGCCTTTTTTCTTCAGTGTTTCTGATCCAATAAATTTTTCATCAAAAGACTCATTGTTTCTGATTAACCTAATAGCTGTATCTCGTTTTTTTTCCAAAAGCTCCAACAAGCCTTTGCGCCCAAATAATCTTTTCGAATTTTTAGTCGATGCATTACTAAAGCCCTCTTTGGTTTGGCCAAGAATTTCAATTATATTTTCAAGGCAGTCGTTATTAATTGCTGGCGGAAGGCCCTTAAGCTGTTTAAGTTCATCTTCATTCCTTTGCTCTTTTGCTTTATCAACAGCTTCTATTAGCTTTTTTCGCAATGACAGTTTTACTTCTTCATCCCCCCTCCACATTTTCCTTAACTCGTCCAGTATTTGACCTATTTCAGCCTTGTACTCTTGACCCTGTGGGCTATCATGTGTTTTCTCCATAAATATCTATTCTGATATGAAACAAAACACATATAAAGGATGTGGTTATTTAGAGCATAATGTGTAGATAGAAAATCTTAGTCCAAAGCTTGAGGAATTTTAGATTAGGTTGAATCTTTTCACTGTTTTTGATGAGCTCCCCTTAAGGCTAGTGCTCCTCAAAGCACTTGGAATTTCTTTTTCCCCTTGCGTTTTTCCATATTTTTTAAGTTTTATTGCAGTGATCTGCTCTTCTACTATATTGACTGTTGATTCTCTGAGCTCACTATAATAGCCTGATGCAAGGGAATTAACACTGGCCATGCTCTTTACAGGATTTTTCCTTAACCCATTTAGATTGAAAATTATGTTTGCAAAACAGTCCCTGCTTATGCGCTTCCTGCGAGTAGCAAACGAAACAAAAGCCTCGAGCTGGGAAATACCCTTTTCATTTATTGCGGAAAAGACAGCGCCAGGAAGATAGCTATTGACCTTTTTCAACATCCCACTTTTGTTAATAAGCTCTAAAAGGGACTTAATGTCGCCACCCTCTTCAAGCTTCTGAAGCTGTGATTCTGTTACCAATGAATTTTGCATTTACCCACCTTTGAATTTATGTTATTGCAACTGTTTTTATACCTTTTGCCACCTTCTTACACATATAAGGGGTTAATCAGGGCACAACCAAGCTCATTTATAAGCTTTTGAGGCATTTTTAGGAAAGGGAGCACAAGGTAATCCTATGGCAAAATCAATAGACCTAAAAGTGGCAGAGGCCCTGCAAAATGACGTTGGCAGGGGCTTGGTAAGAATAGACTCAAAAGCAAGAAAGCAGCTTGATGTGTCAACAGGAGACATAGTTGAGCTAAAGGGAAAAAGAAGCACAGCAGCCCTTGTTTGGCAGGCACACCCCCAGGATGAGGGCCTGAGCATCATAAGGATGGATGGCTATTTGCGCCAAAATACCGGGGTTGCGCTTGGGGACAAAATCATTGTAAAAAAGGCCGCCTTAAAAGAGGCAAAAAAGGTAGTGCTTGCCCCTACACAGCCAATGAAATATTCACCAGGGTTTGACCAGTTTGTGAAAAAGAAGATGATTGGCAGGGCACTGAACAGGGGAGACACAATATACATTGGGGTATTTGGCACTTCATTTCCCCTTGTTGCAGCACTTGTGCAGCCTGCAGGAATAGTCATGATAAATGAGAACACAGACCTTGTTCTCAAAGAGGCCCCTGAAAAGGAGACTGTGCAAGTGCAGGCAATCTCATATGAGGATATTGGGGGGCTTAAAGACGAAGTACAGAAGATAAGGGAAATGGTTGAGCTTCCTTTGCGCCACCCAGAGCTTTTTGAAAGGCTGGGGATAGAGGCCCCAAAAGGAGTGCTTATTTACGGCCCACCTGGAACTGGAAAGACTTTGCTTGCAAAGGCAGTTGCCTCTGAAAGTGACGCCAATTTTGTTCATATAGGAGGCCCAGAGCTTGTTTCAAAATTTGTTGGGGAGTCAGAAGAAAAGCTTAGGCAGCTTTTCAAGGATGCAGAGGAAAATGCGCCTTCAATAATATTTATGGATGAGATTGACGCAATTGCCCCAAAAAGGGAGGAAGTGACCGGAGAGGTTGAAAGGAGAATGGTGTCCCAGCTTCTCACTCTTCTTGATGGCCTGAAGACAAGGGGAAAGGTCATAGTTATAGGGGCAACCAACAGGGAAAACTCAATAGACCCTGCTTTGAGAAGGCCAGGAAGGTTTGACAGGGAAGTTGAGCTTGGAGTGCCTGACAGGAAGGGAAGAAAGGAAATACTGCAGATTCACACAAGGAGCATGCCGCTTTCAAAAGACATTGATTTGGACAGGATTGCCTCAATAACGCATGGCTATACTGGCGCAGATATTTCCTCACTCACAAAAGAGGCTGCAATGAAAGTCTTGAGGAGAATATTGCCAAAAATAGACCTTGAGCAGGAGTTTATACCGCCTGAAATACTTGACGGCCTGCAGGTCACAAAAGAAGATTTCATGAATGCATTAAGGGAAATTCGGCCCTCTGCGCTTCGTGAAGTGTTTGTTGAAAGGCCAAATGTCAAATGGGAGGACATCGGAGGCCTAGGAAAGGTAAAGCAGGAGCTAAAAGAGGCTGTTGAGCTTCCCTTGAAAAAGCCTGAAGTATTCTCAAAAATGGGAATAAGGCCAGTAAAAGGAATTTTGCTTGTCGGTCTTCCTGGCACAGGAAAGACATTGTTTGCAAAAGCTGTTGCAACTGAAACAGAGGCAAACTTTATCTCAATAAAAGGGCCAGAAGTTCTTTCAAAATGGGTTGGAGAATCTGAAAAGGCAGTGCGCGAAATGTTCAGAAAGGCAAGGATGGCAACCCCATGCGTTGTATTTATTGATGAGTTGGATTCCATTGCCCCGCACAGGGAAATAGGGAATGAGGGAAACAGGGTTGCTGAAAGGGTTGTTGACACTTTGCTTACTGAGATGGATGGTCTTACTGGCCTGAAAAATGTGGTTGTAATTGCAGCGACAAACAGGCCAGACATACTTGACCCTGCCTTAATGAGGGGAGGAAGGTTTGACAGGGTAATTGAAATTCCCCCGCCTGACGAAAAGACAAGGACAGAGATATTCAAAATACACACAAAGAACATGCCGCTTGCAAAGGGAATTGACCTAAAAGAGCTTTCAAAAAGGACTGAAGGCTATACTGGCGCTGACATAGAAAACGTTTGCAGGGAAGCTGGCATGGCTACAATAAGAAGGGGTGAAAAGGCAGACAAAGTAGAGCAGCAGGACTTTGAAGAGTCATTAAGGAGCGTAAAGCCTTCAATTACAAAGGCATATGTTGAGAAAATAAAGAAGTTTGCCAAGGGCGAGGCAAACTCAATGTACCGCTAAACAAGGTGTTTTTTCATGGTGAGCATGCGAATAGACAAGAATGAGGCATTTGACATGATAGTGTCAATACTGGCAATCTCCCTTGCCCTCTCATTCTGGAACTCAGGGCTGAATATCGAGCCGTCGCTTTTCATATTTCTTATGGCATCATTTACTATTACAATAGGGAGCGGGTTTGTGCTGCATGAGCTTGCGCACAAGTATGTTGCAATCAATTATGGGGCAAGGGCGCACTTTAAGGCATGGCCATTAGGGCTTGCAGCAGGGCTTGCATTGGCAATAGTGCCACAGATATTTGGCTGGAGGGCACCTATCCTGCTTGCCCCAGGCGCTGTTTACATATATGCAGTGAGAGGGATAACAAGAAGGCAAAACGGCATTATTTCTTTGGCAGGCCCAGCCATGAACTGGGTTTTGTCATTTATTTTCCTGTTCATTTCAATTTCTTTTCCTGGCAGTGTGATAATCACGCAAGTGGCAAGGCTGGGGGCAATGGCAAACATGTTCCTTGCACTGTTCAACCTTTTGCCCATCTTCCCTCTTGACGGAAGCAAGGTGATTGCCTGGGACTGGAAAGTTTGGCTTGCAAGCTTTGCATTCTCATTCCTTGGGCTTGGCTTTGTGGGGATAGGATGAAAGGCGCTGAAGCTGTGCTCAGGAAAATATCTGTGCTTGGCCTTGCTGCAGTTGAAAAGCAAAGGATAAGCAAAAAATACAGGCAAAAGCCGCTTGACACAATGATAAGGAGTGGCAGGACCAAAAGGGAGGCAAGGCTTCTTTGCAGGGCAAAGCTGTCCAAAGTATTGTGCCCTGTTGTTTATCAGGTAAATGATTTTTCAATAATAATGAAATATTTGCCGGGCAAAATGCTGCACAAGGAACTTGAAAAAAGGAAAATAAGGGCAAAGGAGATAGCTGAGGCAGCCTCAATACTTGTTAAGCTTCATTCCCAGGACATAATACATGGGGATTATACACCTGCAAATTTGATGCTCACTTCCCAGGGAATGGCTGTAATTGACTTTGGGCTTGGCTATGTTTCTTTTGGCTTTGAGGACAAGGCAACTGACCTGGTAACAATGAAAAAGGCGCTTGGCGCTTATGGCCAAAGGTTCATCAATGCATATGCAAGGAAGGGAGGGAGCAAAGCAATAGCAAAGCAGGCGCAAAGCATAGAAAAAAGGGCCCGTTACATGGAAAGGGGTTAAAGTGATTGCAAAAAAAAGCGAAAAAGAGAGGATACAAAGCGACATAAAGCAGTTTTATGCCAATGTAAAAAAAGTGAAACTAACCCCTGAAAACTCCACAGTAATAGAATTGGCAAAAAAATACTGCGAGGATACCAAGTACTTCCTTGAGAAAAAGGATTTTGTGACTGCTTTTGGGTGCATCAACTATGCGCATGGGCTTATTGACGCTTACCTGAAGGCAGGAAACAAATGATGGCTTTTTATTGGTATTGGGCAATAAACACGCAATAACAAGGTGATATGACATGGGTGCTCGTCCCCGAAAGTGGAAAGTCTGAACGCTTTGGCTTTGGACCCACAAAAAGAAGGGGAGAATGCGCTGGAAATGGCTCAAAAAAAGGCGCAAAAGGCTGAAAAGAAAGGTTAAGAGAAGGGTTGGCGAGCTTTAGCTTCCTATTCTTTATCGTACTATTGCCCCTAGCATAGCCAAATTCCTGAAGAAGCCAGGAAATGAGCGGCTGACAATCTCTGCCCCTTTTATTTTTGTAAAACCGCTGGCACAAACAGCAGCAGCTGAGCAGGCCATTGCAACAGCAGGATCGTTTTCAGGCTCAATTTCTGCCCCCTGAAGGTTTCCACCAGATACCAAAAGAGAGCCAGGGGCTTCTTTTACTTTTGCGCCCATTCTTGAAAGCTCCCTTGCCATAAGCCTCATCCTGTTTGACTGCCTTTTCCCAAGTGAGCTTATTCCCAAAAGCTTTGTTTCTTTCGTTGAAAGGCTTGCTAAAACCATTGCATGAACCAAAAGCTCGTCAAGCTCATTTGCATTAAGCTCTGTTCCCTCAAGAACTCCTGCAGATGCAGTGAAATTGCCCTCAGAAAACTTTGCATGCGCCCCGAATTTGCTGAGCAGCTTTTCAAGCCTGCTGTATTTTGGCATTTTTTCAACAATCACTTTTCCTCCAACTGCACCTGCAAGAAGAAGGAATGAGGATAAATATGGGCTTGCAGGCACTTGAAGCTCTTCTGGCGAAAGGAAGCCCTGCCTTCCTGCCAAATAAATCATTCCCTGCTTTTTTGAGAAAAATTCAACCCCGCATTTTTCCATCATGTCTATAGTCTTGTCAATATATCCCATGCCTCGGGTTTTTCCTTCAATGACTATTGCAGTGTCCTGCATTCTCATTGGGGCTGACAAAAGAAACCCTGAGAGAAACTGTGTGCCTAAGCCTGAAAAGTAAACAATATTGTCTGCAACAAGAGGCCCCTTTACTTTGATTGGTAAAAAGCCGTTTGAGTCTGAAGAAGAAACAGCAAGCCCATTAAGGTATTCTGAAAATGGCCGAAGCATTTTCCTTGAAAGCCTGCCTGAGCCAGAAAGCTTAGAAGGGCTGTCAAAAAGCGAGCAAATTGGCAAAAACAGCTTTAAAGTGGTATTGCTCTTTTTGCAGTCAATTTCATTAGGTGCCAAAAGCATTTCAGGCCCAAATATGTCAGCAACCCCTTTATCTGTGACAATATCTGCTCCAATGGCTTCACATGCGCCTATTGTTGCCTGTATGTCCTCTGAATCAGGAATCCCTGATACCAATGAGGCTCCTGGCGAAAAACATGCTGCAATTATTGCCCTGTGTGCCATTGCAGCTGACGCCGGAGCATCAACCCTTCCAGAAATTATTGAGCGGCGCACCTCCTTTTCCATGAAAAGCACACACAGGCATGTTTTTTATCCCTTTATCCAAAAACAACACTATGGGAAAAACAGCCTCTGAGGGCAAGGCATTACTGAGCATTCCAGAAGGAGTGTTTTACAACCCTGAAATGGAGCTTTGCAGGGACATTTGCAGCCTTTGTGTCATGGCGATTGGGGGAAAACCCTCTTTGCTTGATGCAATGTGCGCAACAGGAGTGAGGGGAATACGCTACAAAAAGGAAAACAAGCTTGGCCCACTTACATTGGTTGACATGAGCAAAAAAGCTGTTTTGTGCGCAAGGAAAAATGCAAAGAAAAATAAAGTGAAATGCAAGTGCATAAAAGCAGATGCAAAGCGCTTTTTGCTTGAAAACAGGTTTGACTTTGTTGAAATAGACCCATTTGGCTCTCCTGTGCCATATCTCCATTATGCTGCCCACTCCTTCAGAGCAAAAAAGAAAGGCTATTTGTCAGTGACAGCAACAGACATGGCTGTTCTTTGCGGGGCCCACCATTCTGCGTGCCTGAAAAATTATTGCTCAATCCCTCTTGACAATGAGTTTTGCCATGAAAATGCCGTCAGGATATTGGCAGCAAAAGTCATCCAGGAGTTTTCGCCGTTCAATTTGTCTGCAAAGCCCATTTTCACCTTATCTCACAGGCATTATGTGAAAATAATATTTGAAATTTCAAAAGGCTCTGAAAAGGCGGTTTTGTCAGTAAAGTCTCTTAGCTTTTTGGGCTATTGCACAAAATGCTGCTTTAGGGAGGCAAAAAGGCTTCCCAAAGCAAGGGATTGCCCATATTGTGGAAATTCCCTGCTTTTTGCAGGGCCACTTTATACTGGTCCGCTCTGGGACAGCAAAATAATAGGAAAAATGCTGCAAGAAAATGTCAAAAGGCACTACAAAAAGAAAAAGGAAATAGAAAAGCTGCTGAGCACCATGCTTTCAGAGAGCAAAATCAATTCTTATGCATATTATGACCTTCATGTGCTTGCAAAGAAAATGAAAAAGCCAATAAAAAGAATTGATGATGTACTTGAAAACCTAAGAAAAGCAGGATTTTTGGCAACAAGGACTCATTTTTGTGCAACTGCAATAAGGACAGATGCGCCTCATGAAGAGGTCATTGAAACGGTAATTGGCTAGTTTCCTTTTCAATGCATTTATTAACGTTTTTCAGCAGAACATGTCTTAGAGCCACAGTAGCTCAACCTGGGAGAGCAATCGGCTGAAGGACCGTTGGCAGGGATGCGGGATTCTCCAAAACCCGCCGGCGGTTTTGGAACCGATGTGTTGCCGGTTCAAACGAGAAACCCCTTTGGTTTTCATAAGGTGGGTTTCTACGTTACTTCCTCCGTCAAGGGAGACAGTAACATCTGAAAATCCGGCCTGTGGCATGGACAAAACAGCTTCGCTGTTTTGGACAGCTGGTGGAACCCACAGGTTTCACCGGATGTTCATTTTCCGCAGAAAATGGACAATAAGCCTCGGTAGCTCAGTTGGTTAGAGCGATGGACTGTTAGCTTTTCTCAAAAGGAGAGCAGAAATCCATAGGTCGGAGGTTCAAGTCCTCCCCGGGGCGTAGCGAAGCGGAGCCAGGGGGAGAAGTGAACAAAGTTCACTCAGATCCCCGGGGCGTATTTTCTTATTGTCCTATTGGCTGTATTGGTGTTCTTGGCCCAGTTATTACTTTGCTTACTTTTGATGTGACTTTCTTCATGAAGCTCCTGATATTGCCGCCGCCAGTGTCACTTGTGCCAACAACAGTCTTTGTTCCTATTGCTGCGTCAGTGCCAAGCGTGTCAGCAGTGCCTATGCTGGTATTGCCAAACAGAGCAGCAGTCTTTTTGCCAACCTTGCCAATAAGTTCTGATGTTTTTTGGCTGAGCGTGCCATTAGTGAAATTGAATTTATCAGTCAAGCCAAGCTTGCCTAATATTGACTTTGGAATGTGCTTTCCAATGCCCTGAAGGTGCTCTTTTGGCACGAAATTAACGTCAGCTCCCTCAGTGAGCCATGGACCTCCTTTGCTCACAGGCCTTGGGATTATTTCACTGTCCTCCAAGCCCATTTTTCCAGGGTTGTCAACTATATAATCCTTTATTGCATCAATGACAATGTTTTTGTCGCCTTTTGAAAGGTTTTCAAAGCCAGGAACCTGCTTTTCTGCTATATCCTCAGAAATGTGCCATATGCCGCCTCCCTTTGGAACTGTGTATACTTGCTCACTTGTTATTCCCGGAGGAACTGTTTTCGTAGTGCCAGGAGACTGGTCAGTAATGCCAAGCTTTGTTGTGCTTGTTGTGCTCTCAACACCAAACATGTCGGATATTCTTACTCCAAGGGCTGGGAACAGAGCTGCTGTTGCACCTGCAAGAGCTGAAAAAGTATTTTTCATTACCCTGTTTTTCCCAAGCTTATGAGCATAGTCAAGAAGAGAATCTGCAATTTTCTCTCCGCTAACCTCTTTCAATTTCTCTGCGTCTTGTGCAAATCTCTTTGACTGGCTGTTGTGCATTATGTGAGCAGCAATCTTGTGTTCTGCATCTTTGTTCTTGCTTATGCCTATTCTGTAATGGATTTTGTCCCAGGCAGCCTGCACTGTTACAAACCTGCCGATTGCTCCAATGGCAATTGCCCCTGCCCCCAATGCAAAGGGCAGTGCGCCCCCTGTTGCAATCCCAAATGCAGCCAGGCCAATGCCTATTGCGAGCCTTCCTGTTGCCACCTTTGGCTTTCTTAGCAACCTTAGGAGCTTGTCAATGCTAAAGCTCTTTTCTTTGAGTCTGTTTAGGCTTTGATTTAATTGCACTGAAAGATCACTTTTGCTGTCAGAATTATTAACAAGGGCAACAAAATCAGCCTTTGCCTTTTTGTAGTTCTCTTTTTCAAGTATTTTATTATCCTTTTTGACCAGGAGAAGCTTTCTTATCCATTTCTTTTTGAACCTGTTCCTGAACTTCTCCTTTGCCCTGAGAAGCTTTGCAAACTCATCCACTTTGTCGGCTCTGATTTGCGCAAGCACTTCAGAAATCGCCTTTTTGCCATCTACTTCTTTTGTTGATACTTTTTCTTCGCCTTTATTTTTTTCTTTTTTCTTTTTCTTGTTGCCAATCTCTTCATAATCAACCTCGACTGGCACTTTTCCCTTGTCCTTATCTTCGATTTTCTCCTTGCGCTTAGGCACAACAACCTCCTTTTTGTGAACCTCAACTTTTTCTTCCTCTTTCTTCTCTTTTTTAGACTTTTCTTCCTTTTTTATTTTGTCAAGGTAAAGAAGACGCTCCTTTAGCGCATTCTTTCTTTCTTCTTCTCTGATTTCCTGCTCTTTTGTGATTTGCGTTTTGCCTTTAGTTTCAGTGAGTTCAGGGATCTGAATAAATGGTGTTGTTGTCCAGCTAAGTTCGATAACCTCTTTGCCTGTTTCTTTGCCTTTGCCAGTCTTTTTCTTTGTTTTTTCTCTCTTTTTACTGGTCTTAGTTACTTCAGGTGTCAGAATGGTTTCGGTTGTTTTGTCCACAGTGTCTCCTTTGCGTGTTTTTACTTCTTTCTCCTTGCCTTTTCCAGCATTTTTATTAAACCATGTCTTGCGCCTTTCAGCGATTTTTGAAACCTCAAGCTTTCTCTTCTCATGTTCGAACTTGTGCTCTTCTTCTCTCAGATTCTCTTTTTCCTTAATGACCAATGATAGGAACTGTTTTATCGGCTTTTTGTTTTTGACAAAGAACTTGTTGAGGAGCTTGCGCCTTTTTTCCAGTTTTTTCTTTTTTGCAACAAGTCCGTCTAGGCTTTTTACCATAAATTTCGCAAGGATTTTCTCATTTTGAGCTTGAAGACTGGCAGATTTGATGTCTAAATTGTTATTTTCATCGATGAGTTTTTGTGCGTTTGGATCTAAATGTATAATCATTCTTTTAAGACTGTCCATATTTTCTTTGACTCTGTTGCTTGATCCTTGAATAGATTCATTGTTTTTCTCTACAGCAGTTATGCCTTCCTCAATAGCTGCTATTTTCTCTTTTACTTCTATGAACTCCTTTGCCTTGTCTGCTATCGTCTCTTTCATGCGCTTTGCTGCCTCGCCAATCTTTTCCATTTTTTGTGCTGGAGTCAGCTTTGCCTCAATCTCTTTCTCAACAGGCTCCTCTGTCTTCTCCTTGTATTCCTTTACATCTTTAGGGGCAACCTCAAGAGCATCGGCTATGATTTTCCTACGCTGCTCCTGCCTTACTCCATGCGGCAGGTAAAGGTACTCGTCACTTTCAACAAACTTCAATAGGGCTTTTCTCACTCTTTCAAATTTCTCTTCAGCCTCTGAGGAAGCATCTCGCGCGGAGGGCTTTCTCGCCTCTATGCCATTTATTATCTCCCATATCTTTCGTTCCTGAATTTGATCTCTTTTGTTTACTTTTTTTACTGTATCCAGGAACAGGTCCGGCGTGTCTCTTAGTGTTTCATTAATTTCAAGCCTTCTGATTTCCCTAAGTTGCTCGTCTGCATGGCTTTCCAATGACTTTGAATATGATTTATTTGCCTTTTTTATTGCCTCATCAACAGCTTTAAGGTCCTTTTCATATGTTGAAGGGTTGACATAGCCAATGTCTTTCATAAATTGATTAAGGTTGGAAATTTGCCTGTCCTGCTCTGCTATTTTCCCATGGTATTTTTCTTTGGCAAACATGTCCTGCTCATTTTGCACCAAAGCCTCGAACCTTGCCCTTTCCCTCAGCGCCTCTTCCCTTTTTCCTATTGCCCTTAACGTGTCAATAAGGTCATCCCATAATGGAGTATGGGCTTCCTTAATTTCACTAACAGAAGGAAATTTGGTTATCTCGATATCACTATTCGCCACTAATAACACCCACTATTGTTTTTATATTACCACAACACTTTAAAAGGCTTGTGCTCTGCTTAAGGGGTGGGCGCTTTGCAAAGCAATTTAACTTTATTATGCCCAAAAATATACAAGAGTTTATAAGGGGGATTTGCATGGCTGACAAGAAAAACAAGGAAAAAGAGGAAAAAAAGAAGTTTCCAGACGAGGACAAGCTTCCAAAGCTAATGGAAAAGGTCCATGGAGAGTTTTTGGATGGCATGAAAGGAAGGCCATATCTTATGGTTGTTGCAAGCGGGTATGAGATTGGCAAGGATGGAGACAAGAGCAAAATAGCCGCCCAGTGGAGCTGGCGCTCAAATCTGTTTGTAAACAGTGAGGAGGCCAAGAGTTTGATGAAATTTTTGATTTCCCAGCTTAAGGACGCTGTTGACCACCCTGAGGGCGGAATAAAGAAAAAGTACGACTTGGACTAAAAAGCAATCCCAGTGCCCTTTGCAAATGAGCTGCTGCCAAGCTCTTCTTCTATTTGCAGCAATCTGTTGTATTTGGAAGTCCTCTCACTTCTGGCAAGAGATCCTGTTTTTATCTGGCCGCAAGCAAGGCCAACTGCAAGGTCTGCAATTGCAGTGTCCTCTGTTTCTCCTGACCTGTGGGAAACTATCACCCCTAGCTTTTTCTTCCTGCAAAGCAAGGCAGCTTCAATTGCCTCTGTAAGGGTGCCCACCTGGTTTACCTTGAGAAGAAGTGCGCTTATTGACTTTTGTGAAATTGCCTTTTTGAGCCTTGAAACATTTGTCACAACAAGGTCATCCCCAACAATCTGCACTTTTCCCTTCAGCTTTTTCCGAAGAGACGCAAAGCTTGAGAATGCCTCTTCCTCAAACGGGTCTTCTATGCTGATTATCGGGAATTGCTTTGAAAGGGATTTGTAAAAGTCTGTAAGCTGTAAAGAAGAGAGCTTTTTTTTGTCAATAAAGTACTTTTTTTCCTTTTGGCTGTAAAATGACGATGCAGCTGCATCAATAGCCATTTTCACCTTTTTTGAATAGCCTGAATTTGATATTGCAGACTCAAGAAGTGATAACGCATCTTTTGTTGACCTGCATTGCGGGGCAAATCCTCCTTCATCCCCAAGGCCTGTTGAGCCTTTGCCGTATTTTTTTGATATCAATTTGCCAAGCTCATGGTATATTTCAGAGCCTGCCTGCAAAGTCTGTGAAAAGCTGGAAAAGCCTGTCGGAAATACCATGAACTCCTGTATTGCCAGCCCATTTGATGCGTGCTTGCCTCCATTAATAAGGTTCATCATAGGCGCTGGCAATACCCCCCCTCCAAGAAGCGAATAAAGCCCTATTCCCTTTTCAGACGCTGCACACTGTGCATTTGCAAGAGAAACAGCCGTTGTTGCATTTGCCCCAAGCCTTGACTTGTCCTTTGTTCCATCAAGGCTGCAAAGCATATGGTCAACAAGCTTTTGGTCAAATACTTCCATGCCAATAAGGGAGCTTGCTATAACTGTATTCACATTGCTGACTGCCTTTCTTACCCCTTTGCCAAAAAACCGCTTTTCCTTGTCCCTAAGCTCAACTGCCTCGTGCTTTCCAGTTGAGGCGCCAGAAGGGGCTGTTGCCCTTCCAAAACCGTCTTTTGAAAACACTTCTGCCTGTACTGTGGGGTTTGCCCTTGAGTCAAGCACTTCCCTTGCATGCACCCTGATTATCCTGCCCGTAACAACACCAAATGAAAAAAGAAGACATAGTTAAAAAATGCAGCTGGTCAACTCACTTTTTCTCAATGGAAATTGCCAGCTTTGCCCCTTGTATCTCCCATTGCTTGCAAAAGCCTGCCCCTTTTGAGAATGACACTTTTTCTGCGTTAACCTGGGAGGCCAGTTTTGATGAGTGCTTTTTCAGTATTGGAGAAAGCTTTTTGTCCGATGTTTCTATGCCAAGCGAGATTTTGTCTGACTCAACAAGTTTTTTCTCCTTGCGCATTATTTGCACCCTTCTTGCAACCTCGCGCACCATTGCTTCCTCATAAAGCGGCTTTTTTATCTCTGTTTTCAGGTAAACCTTGCCCCCGTCAAACCTGGCAATCTCATAGCCTTTTGCCGTCTCAGAAACCTCTACCATGTCCTTTTGGATTTTAAACTTTCCTTCAGCAAGAAATTCTTTTTCATCAGAAGAAATCCATTTTTCTATTGCACCAGGGCCTTGCCTTTCAATTGCCAAAATGGCTTCTTGTGATTCCTTTTTGAACGCAGCCCCGACCTTTGATTTGTTCACTGATACTGTTATTGTGCTTTTTGGCTGCTTTGTTATTTTCACTGACTTTACATTTGACAGGGATTCAACAAGGGCTGACAAATGCTCAACAGCTGAGAGCACTTCAGTTGACTCTGATACCACCCTTACTTTCTCAAGGGGCCAGCGAAGGGGTATTTGGGCCTTTTGCCTGCAGCTTGCGCAGGCAGTTGCAATTTCCCTTGCTATTTCAAAGCGCCTTTCCAAAAGCGCGTCATAATGGGCTTTTTCTGCCTCAGGCCAGGCAAGCAGGCTTATTGACTCTTTGTGCTCCTTTTTCCTGTAAAACGACTGGTAAATGCTTTCTGATATGAAAGGCGCAACAGGGGTTAGCATGCAAAGAGAGTCAAGAACTGCCTTGTAAAGCACAGCCATTGCAGGGCATGTGCCTTTCTTTTCATCTATTCTCTGCTTTGCAAGCTTCATGTAAAATCTGCTGACATCCTCAACAAGAAAATCACGCAATGCCTTTGCTGCAACATGCGGCTGATAGCCTTCAAAGGCCTCACTGCATGCCTTGGTTGTTGCAAAAAGGCGGGACAACAGCCATTTGTCCTCTGTTGCAAGCTCATCCAATGCAGGAAGTACTGGCTTTCTGCCTAGAGGGCAGAACCTTGAAAGGAAAACCCCTAAGTTGTAAATAGTTCCAATGGAACGGTGCGCCTCTTTTATTTCCTCCCAGTTGAAGCGAAGGTCATCCCAAACAGTATTTGAAAGGCTCCAAAGCCTGAATGCATCTGCCCCGTATTTTCCAGTAACATCCTCAAGAGGGACGAAATTGCCCACTGACTTGCTCATTTTTTCCCCTTTTTCATCAACAAAAAAGCCGTGCATAAGAAGGGCTTTGTAAGGTATCTCATTGTTAAGAAGCACCCCTGAGCCTAAAAGCGAATAAAACCAGCCCCTTATCTGGTCCTTGCCCTCAACTATAAAGTCTGTTCTTGGGAAAATTTTGCGCTCTTCTTCTGTTAAAGATGCCCAGACAGCGTTTCCTGAGTCAAACCAGACATCCAGAATGTCAGGTATCCGATGCATTGTCTTGCCATCCTTTGCCTTGAGCTTTATTTTGTCAATATGCGGCCTGTGAAGCTCTGGCATCTTTGGAAGCTCTTTTGCGCTGCCTATTACTTTCACATGCCCTGAGTGGCGCTCCTTCCAGATTGGCAGCGGGATTCCCCAATAGCGCTGGCGGGAAATGCACCAGTCAGGCGCAGATGAAACAAATTCCTTGAACCTTGTTTTTGCAAATTCAGGGTGCCACTCGCAGTTGTCTATCTGCTCAAGCATTTTTTCTTTTAGCTTTGTGACTGCAATGAACCACTGGTTTGTTGCAGTGTATATTAGAGGAGTTTTGCAGCGCCAGCAGTGAGGATACCTGTGCAATACCTTGCCTGAGTGCACAAGTGCTCCTGCTTCTTTCAAGTCTTGTATTATTTTTTCAGATGCTTCCCTTACTGGCATGCCATGGTATGTGCCCCCTTCTTTTGTGAACTTCCCTGCTGTGTCAACAGGTGCAAATGCATCTATGCCAAACCTTTTTCCGATTATAAAGTCTGCCATGCCATGGCCAGGGGCACAGTGCACAAGGCCTGTGCCTTCTTCCAAAGTGACAAATTCATCTGAAAGAATGACTTTTCTTTCGCATTTTTTTCCTATCTTATTCTGCAGCGGGTGCAGGTATTTCAGCTTTTCAAGCTTTTTGCCTGAAAGCTCCCCCAAAACAGTTGCAGACTCCCCAATAATCGACATTAAATAATCAAGCCTGTCTTTTGCCAATATCCAAGTCTCCCCCCCTACTTTTACCTTTACATAAGTGTATACTGGGTGTGCCATTATTGCCATATTTGAAACCAAAGTCCATGGAGTAGTAGTCCAGATAACAAAATATTCGTTTTTTCCTGATGAAGATTTGAATTTCACAAAAATTGAAGGGTCTTGCTCATCCCCATACTCAAGCTCATAGTTTGCAAGCGTTGTTTCGCAGCGCGAGCAATAGGGAACAACATAAACCCCTTCGTGGAGAAGCCCTTTTTCATGCGCAGCGTGAATTGTCCTCCAGCATGACTCAATATAGCTGTCCTTGTAAGTGACATAAGGGTTATTCCAGTCCATCCAAACTCCGCAGCTTTCAAACTGCTCTGAAATTATCCCAATATACTGGGTTGCAAATGCCTTGCACTTTTGGACAAAGCTTTCAACCCCAAGCTTTTCAATCTGGTTCTTGTTGGATATTTTTAGCTCTTTTTCAACCTTTACCTCTATTGGCAGACCATGCGTGTCATAGCCTGGCTGTGCCCTGACTGCAAAGCCTTTTGCCCTTTTGTACCTGCAAACACAGTCCTTGAGCGCCTTGTTCCACGCAGTGCCGGGGTGAATTTGGCCTGTTGCATATGGGGGCCCGTCACAAAAGTAGAAAGGCTTTCCATCTTTTACTGACTCAACTACCTTTTGGTATATCTTCCCCTTTTTCCAAAAGCCTAATACTTCCTTTTCAAGCTTTACTTGGTCATGCAAGCAAAATCACCCTATGAGAATGCATTTTTTACAATTCCTGTGACAGCAGGAGCGCAGAATACCAGGGGCACAAATGCAAGTGCCAGCCATGCTGAAAATGCGCCTGCTGAAAGTGCTGCAACAGCATAGCATGCAAGCACTGTTATTATGAAAACATATTCTCTTCTCTGCTCTTGCATGCTTGTCAGGGCAAAAAAGCCAATCTGCGAGACTGCAAGAAGGGAAAGCGCAAAAAGGACTGGCATTCCCTGGCCTATGCTTGAGAGCATTACAAATGCCACTACAAGGGCTGAAACAGCCAAGCTTGAGCCAAATTCTCCCATTTTCAACTAAACCACGCCTGCTAAATACGAAAGAAGAAACTATATAAGGCATTTGGAACTAAACCCATTCGGGAGAGTGAGATGGTAGATTATACACCGTGGACTGAAAAGTACAGGCCAAAAAGCCTTTCTGAGATAGTTGGCCAGCCTGAGATTGTTTCAATCCTTAAGGCATATGTAAAGGAAAAGAACATGCCTAACTTGCTTTTTGCCGGGCCTCCTGGCATTGGGAAAACTACAGCAGCACTTGCCTTGGCTCGTGACTTGTATGGAGAAAATTACAGGCAAAGCATACTCGAATTAAACGCATCAGATGAAAGAGGCATCGACGTAGTGAGGGGAAAGATAAAGGACTTTGCAAGGACTGTTACCTTGGCAAGCGTTCCATTCAAGCTTATTTTCCTTGATGAGGCAGACTCATTGACTGGTGACGCACAAAATGCCCTGAGAAGGACAATGGAGCTTTATGTTAATGTGACGCGCTTCATCCTGTCTGCCAATTATTCCTCAAAAATAATAGAGCCAATACAAAGCCGCTGCTCAGTGTTCCGCTACAGGCCCCTTGCTGAGGAAGAAACTAAAGAAATGATTGAAAGGGTTGCAAAAGGCGAAAAGCTTTCGCTTGACAAAAAGGCAATTGAAGCCCTTCTTTATGTCTCAGAAGGCGACATGAGACGAGCAATAAATGCCTTGCAAGGCGCTTCACTTCACGCAAAAAAAATAACCGCTGATTCCATATACAAAAGCTCAAGCAGGGCACAGCCAGCAGAAGTAAAAAAGATGATGGAGCTTGCTCTTGACAAAAAATTCACTGATGCGAGGAAGAAATTGCATGACCTCATGATAAGCTATGGAATGTCTGGGGAGGATGTGCTTATACAGATGTACAGGACAGTTGATTCCTTAGATGTAACTGAAAAGGAAAAAGTCGCAATAGTTGACAAGATTGGCGAGTATAATTTCAGACTGGTGCAGGGGGCTAATGAAATCCTGCAAGTAGAGGCATTGTTGGCACAGCTTCTTTTGGTGAAATAATTACCGTATCTTGAATCTCAATAAAGCAGCAAACCCGCCAAAGCCCTCTAGCTGCCCTCCCCCATCTGACTCATGCGAGAAAATGACAAGCTTTACTTTCTTTTTTTCTGCTTGCTCCACAATTTGCTCAACTTGCTTATTGCTCCTAAGCAGTTCATCAAGCACCATTAGAGTACCAACAGCTGAGTAATTTACAGCTGCTTTCACTTGCTCAAGCCCATAAGCTGCTAACCCGCTTTGTTTCCCAATTTCAGCTGAAAACTTCTCCATTAGCTCAAGCTCTTGCGCTGTTCTTTCGCCTTCAACAAGCTTTGAGATTGCTCCCGATTTCAAAAGCTCATTAACCCCGGTCCTTTCTGCAGATGAGCAGTACTCAAGAACAATCCTTTTTGCAAGCTCAGGCTCTTTTTGTTTTATGAACTTGAATAGGTTTTCTTTTCCAAAGCCAGGGCCTGCAACTATTATTCTCCCTACTTTTGATGAAACAAGCTTTTTGATTATCTCATTGTAAAATGCTGTATTCTTTTCCTCAAAATTCTTGTCTTTTTTTGATGCCTTGTTTTCAAGCTCAATCTCATACTGTACTCCAAATCCCCGCAAAGTGGCATAAAGCGCTGCTTTTTCATCAAGCACAAGTATGCCCAACTTTGGCCTTTTTGTTTCTTTTACTGCCTGCCTTATTCTCATGAGCTGATGATTCATCCACTTTTTCTTTATTATTGAAACAGGAAATCCAGGCTCAATGTCTATTGTGTGGTAAGAGCCTTTTTGAACAAATTCTACTGGCGTTCCCTCAATTATCTTTCCAGTTACCCTTAGCCTGTTTGCATATTTTGCAAACTCCACTTTTTCTGCCTCAAGCCTTATTGTGACTGGCTTTTTCTCTCCTGCATCTGTTTCTGTTGCTTTAAAGCGCCTCCAGCTCTTTGAAACTATTTGGTCGCCTGATGAGAGTATCCTTTCAATGTGCCACAAGTCCTCCAAATTCTCTGGAGTGAGTCTTATTTCCCCTTCTTTTGCATTCTGCTTCACTATTCTCATGGCAAAACAAGTGTTTGCAGATGCTTTTAAGGGTTAGTTGAAGGCCCAGTAGCTGTGCTTGTCAAGAAGCTTTGCATAATCTTTTTCAAGCTTTTCAAGTATTGCTTTTCTTTGCTCTTTAAACTTTTCCACATGCCACTTTTTCTGATAAATGTAATCATCCTGAACTTGGTCCTTTTTCTTGCTTATTTTATCATTTGTTTTCCTGATTTTCTTCTCCTCCCTTTTTGGAATCCTGTTTTTCACCATGCCAAGATGCCAGTCAATTATTGCTATTTTAAAGCCTTTGAGCAAAAGCCAGCCAGCCGCAACTGCACCTGCTACAATTTCAGGGGATGCTCCTGCTATAAATGCAGCTATTCCTCCCCCAAGCGGCACTGCAATTCTCATGTACTTTTCAAGAGTAACAAATTTCTTTGAGCGGAGCCCATCAAGAAACTTGTCCTTTCGTGAGTAGAACTCTTTTGTGGCTGCAAGGCTCTTTTTCTTTTCTTTTTCAAGCTGCAAGAAAGCCCCCTTCTTTTGGCTTTCAATTTCATCAAGCTTTGCAAGAAGCTCCTTTTTCCTGTGTACTATTTTTGCTGCAGAGCCCATTGCAATCTTTTTTGCGTCAAACAGGAACCTGCGCGCCTTTTTCCCGCTATTTCCATTGTCCCTTAGCATTGTTAGTATCTTATCTGCATAGCTTGGGGCATATGACTTAAGCTTCATGTCTATTTCCCTGCTTTCAGGCTCTTTGGTTTGCCTCCATTTTAGGTAATAGTACATTGCCATTTCTTTTGTCTGCTCAAGGCTGATTGGGGCATTAAGCTCAAAGTCAAGCTGCTTTCTTTTGAACATGCTTGTCTTGTCGCGTTCTGAGTCTTGCTTTGAGAATTCTTTTCTTTTTCTCTTTGGTGTAAAGAGCTTTTTTTCTTTGTCAGACTTTAGCTTTTTGTCTAATGCATGAGAAGAAGCTGTTTTGTTTTTTAGTTCTGTGCCATTGCCCTTACCTGGCTTGGACAGAACTGCGTACATCCCCACATATTCCGCACCTCTGTCGGACTGTCATGCACTATATATTACATCCGAAAAAGATAAAGCTTTATCTGTACATTTTACGACATTGGACAACTGACAGGACCAGCTTCGGCAAAGCCCAAGCCAAAAGAAATAAAAGCAAAAATTAGGTTGAATTTTCAGTAGATTTTAGTTTGAACTATAAACATCTTTTAGCTCCTTTCTTACTCCGTTTTTCTCCCTCTTAACCATCGCCAGCCTCTCTTCTTCTAGACTTTGCTTTTCTTCATATTCATTTTTATCCACAGCCTGCTTCTTTTTGTTAAACTTGTTTGCTATAGCTTTGCGGCTAAAATATGTTGCTGCCAAAGCAAGACCTGGCCCAATAATATTACTAGCCACTTCAATAAGATCTAGCAGGGTTTGTTTTTGTGGTGGCACTAATGATTTGGTCCATTCTACTAAGTTTCCCCAGTACTTGGTGACAACCGCCCCCACTGCGATCAGTATTGTTCCTCCTGGAAGAAGGAAATTTGTGATTGTCTTTTCCAAGAAATTCAATCTCTTTTTTTGTGCTGCGTGATTATAACTTATATTTTCTGAAAGGGCTTTGTAATGGAGTTGTGGTAGGCTAAGCTTTTTCGAACTTGTAAGCGTCTTAGCATATGCTGCTCTCATAGCTATAGTGACATCCTTAAGTGAAAGAGATAATGGGTGGTCATAACCTAGTTCTTTTGCAGTCTGATCGCAGCGCTTTTGCTTACGTTCTATCTTTCTCTCTATTTCTTCACTCGCCCAATTAGCACTTCTTTCATCACCATAGGGAGAATCTTTGTCTATAATTAGTTCCACAAGCCTCATAAATTCCCGGATATTCATCACTTCCTTAAGCTCTAGGACTCCATCTCCATCAATTGGCTTTAATTCTTTTATTTCCTCAGAAATTGTAAAACCCATCTGCCTCTTTTCTTCAGTTTTTTTAAGTATATCTGGGGGCAAATCAATAACACTATTCTTTATCCTAATTATCTCTCTTATGGCGTTTTTTCTGTCATTTCCTTTTAAGTCAACAAACTGCTTCAAGAAAGGCTGCTTGAAATTTGTAAGACTTCTCATTACCATAAATGTCTCCTCCCACACAGTGCCTATGAGGGCACGTGTTTGGATATGGTTGAAAGGGTATTTAAACATATTGTTCTACTTATAGCGACAAACAAGGTATTAAAGAGCATAAGAGAATATGGGATTAGTGATTGAAATGAAATTCAAGGGAAAAACAAGGATAGCAATAATAGACAGGGACTTATGCCTAAAGGAAAAGTGCGGCTATGCATGCCTGAAATGCTGCCCAGGGGTGAGAATGGGCGAGGACACTGTTGTTGTTGACAAGCAAGGCTTCCCAGTAATATCAGAGCAGCTTTGCACAGGATGCGGCATATGCCCGAAAAAATGCCCAGCAAACTGCATTACAATAATCAATTTGCCTGAAGAAAAGGAAGAGCCGATTTACCAATACGGGATAAATGCTTTCAGGCTTTATGGGCTCCCAATGCCCCAAAAAGGAGTTGTAGGCTTAATTGGAAAGAATGGGATTGGTAAAAGCACTGCAATAAAGCTTATGGCAAACCATTTGCAGCCTAATTTTGCTGATTTTGATGCCAAGCTATCAAAAAAGCAGGTTCTTGAGAAACTTTCGCCAGAGCTTCAGAATTATTTCAGGACATTGCATGAGAAAAAGCTAAAAGTTTCCCTAAAGCCGCAAAACATATACAAAATACCTGAGGTTTTCAAGGGAAATGCGAAAAAGCTCATTGAGAAAAATGATGAAAGAGGAGTTCTGCAAAAGGCAGTAAAAGCATTTTCCCTTGAGAGCATAATGGAAAAAAATGTGTCTGATTTGTCAGGAGGCGAGCTTCAAAGGCTGGCAATTGCAGCTGCTTATTGCAAGGATGCTGACCTGTACTACTTTGACGAGCCGGCAGCTTACCTGGACATAAGCCAGAGGCTTGCCTGCGCAAGGGCACTAAAAGAGCTTGCTTCAGAAAAAAGAGTCATTGTAATTGAGCATGATTTGGCTGTATTTGACTATCTTTCTGACTATGTCCATGTTTTTTATGGACAGGACAATGCCTATGGAGTTGTTTCAGGAGTAAAGGCAGCAAGAAGCGGAATAAACGAGTATTTGGACGGGTTTTTGAAGGATGAAAATACTCGCTTTAGAAACCATTCAATAAGCTTTTCAGTCTCATCAGCAGGGGCTGTTTCTTCCCCTTCCAAGCCAACTTATCCTGCTTTTGAAAAGAAATTTGACCTGTTCTCTTTTTCATCAGAGGCAGGCGAAATAAAAGAAGGAGAAGTAATTGGAATACTTGGTGAAAATGCAATTGGAAAGTCAATATTCATGAAAATGCTTGCAGGTGTTCAAAAGCCTGACAATATGAAAGAAAAGCTTGCAATAAAAATGTCCTACAAGCCCCAATACATAAAGGCAGAGAAAAATGTTGAGGTTGGGAAGCTTTTCGCTGAAGAGGGGCTTGATGCTGTTTTTTCAGAAAAGGCAAAAGAAAAGCTCGGCATAGGAAAGCTCATGCAAAGCAAACTTTCCGACCTTTCAGGAGGAGAGCTCCAAAGAGTTTCAATTGCTCTTTCACTCTCGAGGGAAGCAGACATTTACCTGTTTGACGAGCCTTCAGCATTTCTTGATATTGAGCAAAGGCTGGAATTTGCTGATTTACTGCAAAAGCTCATAACAGGCTCAAAAAAGGCAGCATTTGTAATAGACCATGACCTTGTTCTTTTGGATGCTGTTTCCTCAAGGATGATGATATTTGAAGGTGAGCCTGGGAAAAAAGGAAAAGCTACAAAGCCTGCTGAAAAAAAGCAAAGCATGAACAGGTTTTTGGAAAATGCAAAAATAACCTTAAGACGTGACAAGGACAGCAAAAGGCCAAGGATAAACAAGCCTGACTCAGCGCTTGACAGGGAGCAAAAACAAGCAGGAGAATACTATTACTATGAAAATTAGGCTTCAGTTTCCTGCTCCTGGATTACCTCAAGAACAGTGTTTTGGGACTTTGAAAGCACCACAATATAGGAAATGCTGCTTGAGGAAGAGGCCCACTTTACAAGCCAAACCCCTGAATATTCCCCATATTCATCAGCAAACACCGGCTCTGCAGCTGCATCAGAGTTTTGCTTGATAAAATCAGAAACAGCCTCTGCCCCAATATAGGTGTGCGAGGCTATCACTGCCTCTTCTGGAAATGCAATTATGCAGACTGGCTCATTTATGCACACTTCACATCCCTTTGTTATGTATTCTGGCGGCTGGGAAACAAAGTTCTTTGGAGGATAGTCATAGTAAACATGTATCCTTTCTGGGCATGGGGTCGCAAGCCCGTTTGTGACCCTTGCCTTGAGCTGGTAATATGGCTCGCCATTGGAGGTTGTGACTGGAGATATCTCAATCACCTCCCTTACATCTGCTGACGGGTATTTTTCCTGCAAATCCTCCAAAAAGAACTTTACTGCGTCCTCTTCTGTGAGGGGGTATGCTGGCTTTGAGAATATGAAAAAGGCCACTGCAAGCGCAACGGCAATGAGAATGACCACAAGCACGCTTGTCTTCATATCCCTAGTTTCACAGGTGAGGTTTAATTTCTTTTGCATTAGGGGAGCCAAACAACATGCCAATCAAAGAATCAGCCATGCTACAAATGAGAGCAGATTGCATGCAAGGCTTGCCAATATTGCCTTCTTCCACCCGATTTTTTTGAAAAGCAACCTGTAAACTCCTGCTTCTGTAAAAAAGGCGAAAAGCTCGGCAGCTGCTGTATGCAGTGCCCAGGAAAGGGAAAGTGCTGGAAACACAAACCAGACAAAGGGAAGAGTAATCAGATTCGCTATTGCGGCATTTTTGGCAATCAGCAGAGTGGGGTATTTTTTGCAAAGCAGCAAGTAGAGCAAAGCCGTCTCAATTGCAAGTGTCAGCACAAGGGCCAATAAAAAATCCAACAGGAAATCTTGGCAGGCAATTGTTAAATTTGCTATTGCCAGCTTCTTGTGAAAACCAGGCCCAGAAGAAAGATTGCAAGAAGGCCAGGCGCAAGGCAAAAGCCGGCTTCCTTTTTCTTTGGAGGCCTGCTTGCAAGGCTTGCATCAGAAAGCTCAAGCTCAAACCCATATTCATTGGAAGACTGCAGTGCAAAATCATCTGTGCTCATGTTATCTTCTTTCCATTCATAGGAAAAATAGCCTTGGCTTCCTGAAAAGCAGGGGTTGAGCTTGTAAAACCATCCTTCATTTGTGCAAATGCCATTACTGCAGGAAAGCTCAATCGCTCGCTGGCCCATTGGGCCTGTGTCACTATTTTCATTGGGCACACTGCACACATAACTTATGGAAATGCTGCCTGAGTACGGGTTTCCAGCTTCGGTTAACTGGATGCTGACCTGCGGCGGCTCAGGGGATGGCCCGATGTCTGCAAACAGCACCCCGAAAAGCAACAAAAGCAAAAACACAGTCTTAGCCATGTCTTCTCCCAACGATGGCTTGGCTTTTATATGTTCCTTTTTCAACCGCATTAACAAATTGCCGCAGGGCTTTTGCAGCCTTCCCCTTTCCTTTTATCGGGGGCACCCCTTTTGCAAGAAGAAGGGGCACTTCTTTGTCATGAGGTATTTTTGCAATAAGCTTTCCCCTGAATTTTCTTTTAATCTCCTTTTCATATTTTTTTGAGATTCCCTCCTTGTTCAGGATTATTGAGAACGGAACTTTGAAGTGCTTCACAACCTCAAGCGCCCTTTCAAGGTTTGCTATGCTTGCCTGTGTCGGCTCAACCACCCCTAGAGCATAATCACAGCCCCCAACAGCAGCTATTACAGGGCAGCCAATCCCAGCAGGCGCATCAATAAGCGTTGTGTTTATCCTGTTTTGCCTTGCAATCTCTTCAGCTGCCTCCTTTGCCTTGAAAACAAGCTTCCCTGTGCCTGACTCGCCTGGCTCAAGCCTTGCACAAACAAGGGGGAAATTCCCTGTTTGTGAAACAATAAGCTTTCCTGTCAGCTTTGGCACAAGTTTTGCAGTGCCCTTCGGGCAGACAAGGACGCAGGCTCCGCAGCCTTCGCATTTTCCCTTGTCAACAGTTGGCTTCCCATTGATTGTTTTTATTGCGCCGAACCTGCACACTTTTTCAATCCCTTTTGCCCCCTTGCAGCCCTTTCCAATAACAGCAAACTTTGTCAAATAAAGCTTTTCCCTCCTCAAAACTTTCCCTGGGAACAGCAAATGCTGGTTTGGGCAGTCAGAATCAGCATCAACAAGAACAATATTTTCCCTAAGGCCAAGAGCAAGGGATGAGGCAACAACTGACTTTCCTGTTCCTCCTTTTCCGCTGAAGATAACTATTTTCATTTTAACAGCCTCTTTGCCAGTGCAGCAATTTTTCTTGAAATTGGGTGGTTTGGGTACTTTTCAACAATCGGCACTGCAAGAACATAGCACTCTATCATTTTCCTGTCATACGGGATTTGAAGCACTGACTTTACCCTGGTTTTTGAGATTGTGCTCCTGTTGAGAATGATTTCATATTGGATTTTCATTTTTTCCAGGACTTTTGATATTACTTTCAGGTCGTGCCTGCCAAAAAGTGTCGGCTCTGTCACTGCAAATGCCTTGTCACATCCCTCAAGAGCAGAAACAACCTGGCAGTGCGCGCCTGCGGCAGTATCCACAATAATAATGTCATATTTTCCCTGCATTCCCCTTTTCTTTACTGCATCAACTATCTTCTCAGTCAAAGGCTCTGATGGCTTTAGCTTTCCTGAAAAGAAATGGACCCCGTATTTTCTGAAGGAAAAAGTCCAGCCAATTGTTTTTTTCCCTTCTTTTATTGCCCCATAAGGGCAGGCAATCATGCACGCGCCACAGCCGCTGCAGAGCGACTGTACCAGTTCAGGGGGTTTGCCTTTCAATTGGTAAAGCGCATTAAACTCACAGTTTTGAACGCACATTCCGCATTTCCTGCATTTGTTTTTGTCGATAATTGGGAAAAATGAGCTGACTTTTTCCTTTTTTTGAAGGCTTGCGCCCACAATAAGGTGTGAGCTTGGGCAGTCTGCATCACAGTCAAGGTAAGCGACTTTTTTCCCAAGCTTTGCAAGGCAAACAGCAAGGTTCACTGCTATGACTGTTTTTCCTGTGCCTCCTTTGCCTCCAGTGACAGCTATTTTCATTTTATCCCCTTTTCTGGCTTTATTTTCAGGACTAGAAATGCTCCGAACGGCTTGAGAACTTTTGAGAGAATGCCTTCAAACCTGCATGAAAGCTGCAAAAGCCAGGAAGGGAACCACTCCTGCGCAAAAAGCGTGCTGCCCCACTTTACTTCCCCCCCAAAAATTTTCTTCAGCCCAAGTATGCTGTAAAACTTTGCGCGCTTGTAAACAGAGTCCTCTTTGAAAATGCTTATAAGCCTCTTTCCAGAGCAATAAAGGCTCCACTTGTTTATCAGCCCGATTACAATTTTTCCATTACCTTTAACTACGCGCTTCATTTCATCGGCTGCTTTTCCCATGTCAGTGAAAAACTCGCAGGCTGCAACAGATATAACAGCATCAAAGCTTTTTGGCTTAAAGGGCAGGCTTTCAGCGCTCCCGATATGGAATTTTGCCTGGATCCCTTGCCTCTTTGCCTTTTCTTTTGCCCTTGATATCATTTTCCTGGATGAATCTATGCCAGTCATTTGTGCGCCCATTTTCGCAAGCAGAAGGCAGTAATTGCCTGTTCCGCAGCCAACATCAAGTATTTTCATGCCTTTTGCGTTGCCCAGGAAGAGCAATACTAGGTTTTTCTCAAGCCTGTCAGCATATTTACCAAATGGCTTTTTGTACCATTTATCATATCTTTCAGGGTCTGGCACAATCCTTTTTGCAATTCGCTTATTCGGCATTTTCATGGCAAAACCCTCAAATCCTTTCAATGGCTGCAATCGTTTTCCATTGCTTTCAGCTTCCCTTCAAGGTAATCAGATACAATGCCTTCAATTTTCCCTTTTACCCCTGTGACCATTTTTATCTGGTATTCGTTGAGAAATTTTACTGCCAAAGGGCCTATTCCCCCTGCTATCACAATATCAGCGCCAATCTCTTTCATGAATTTGGGAACCTCGCCAGGCATGTGCTTGCCAAAACATGGGTTTGGAAAGGTTTTTGCTGAAATTGTTTTGCCATCCTTTGCTTCAACAAGGACAAATTCAGGGCATGTGCCAAAATGCCCTGCCACTTCTCCCTTTATTCCGTTTCCCTGGGAGGCTATTGCGATTTTCATTGCCTTCCTCCCCTAAAGCGCCCTCTTCGCATTCCTCCGCCCATTCCCCTTTGCATGCCAAAGTGGCCTGGAACCTGCGAAGCAGGCGGAAGTTTTCCTGCAATCAGGCTTTCAACTGCCTGCTTTACTGTGCCGCCTGCAACAGAGTAAACGCTTATGCCTGCCTGTGAAAGGACCATGCCTGCGTTTGGCCCGAAGTTGCCTGCAATGACTGCCTGAGCCCCTGCGTCAATAACAGCCTGGGCAGCAACTATGCCTGCGCCTCCCCCTGCCTGATAGCCAGGGTTTGCAACTTCTTTTTCTCCTGTTATTTTCTTTCCATCTGCTTCCACCAGGGAAAATGAAGGGCACCTGCCAAAAACAGGGAAAACATTCGCATTTAGGCCTTTTCCTGAGCTTGCGACAATTATTTTCATATGATCCACCTATTTTTTCTTCTGAAGCTCTGCCATCCTCTTCTTTATTTCGTCAAGCTCTCCTTTTAGCTCCTGGGCATATTCCTTAAGCTCCTGAAGCTCTTCCTGTGCAGGCACTGCGGCTTCCTGGCTTTGCTGCTGGCCGAAAAACGGGATGTTAACTCCTCCTCTGCCAAATCCCTGGCCAAATCCTCTTCCAAAGCCTCCTCTTCCAAAGCCTTGGCCTCTGCCAAAGCCTTGGCCTCTGCCAAAGCCCCTCCTGCAATTCCATCCACTGTTTCCTGCCCACCAAGGGCCTGTCCCGTCTCCCCATGGCATTCAAATCACCTCTTTTTCTTTACAGAATAATTTCCTCCATGTATCTTGATTGCTTTTCCGTTTACAAGTGCATCTGCGATTTTCCTGTGCGCAGAACCAAGCAGCCTGTGGAGTGTTGGCTGTGAAACTTTCATTTTTTTCGCTGCACTGACCTGGCCTGCGCCTTGAAGGTCACTTATCCTGACAGCCTCAAACTCCTCAACAGCAAGCTCAACCTCCTTAAGCTCAATAAGCGGCACTGCGCGGGGCTTAAAGTAAGTGATACCTGGCTCTGCAAATACCATCTTGCACTTTTTCGGCCTTGCCATATAATGAATATATATTCATAACATTTATAATAGTTGCAGTCAATGGATTGGAAAAACAAGGAAAAAGACAGGCCACAGCCGATCGACAGCCGCAGGCTGGCGAGATGTGGCCGAATGAAATGAGGCCACAGCCGAGACTCGAACTCGGGCGAAGGGCTCCACAGGCCCCCATGCTACCGTTACATCACCGTGGCCGCAGGTCATTATTTGGTACGAGCAGTATAAAAAAGAACGCCTACTTTAACTTTGATTCCCAAGGTGTAGATGTGGTAAAGCGAATATTTTCCCTGAATTTTTTCGACTCATTCATAATCGGCATAATGACAATAGCTGTGCCATTGCTTATGCTTGAGCGGGGAATTGACATTGCTGCAATTGGCCTGGTATTTGCCATTGCCTCGCTTGCAAAGCTTGTCATAAGGACAGCAAGCGGCCTTATTGCAGATTCAGTTGGCGACAGGCTTTTCTATTACCTGAACGGCATATCCACTTTTGCAGAGGTTGCTGCCTACTGGCTTTCAACAACTCCTGTTGGCTTTGCAGTGGGAAAAGTGCTTCATGGGGCAAAAGACTCTTTCATATGGGCAGTGAACAGGAGCAGCTTGATTGCAGCAGCCCCGAGCAGGGAGCATTTTGTCCTAGGGGGAATGATTTCTGGCAGGCAGTTTTATTTTGCACTTGGAAGCCTTGCAGTGGGCCTTCTTTTCCCATTAGGGGGATTTGAGATACTTTTCCTTTTGGCTGCAGTGCTTTCAATCATAATGATTTTCACTTCAGCAAAAGTGAAAAACAGGAGGGCAAAATCAGCAATAAAGCTTTCTGACCTTAGCCTGAAAAAAAAGACAAAAAGGTTTTACGAAACAGCAGGCGCAATGGCCACCGGCTCCACTTTTTACATGGTAATTGTTTATCTGGTTGCCCCAATCTTTTTCAAGAGCATCGGGTTTTCACTTCAGCAGATAGGGTTGCTTTATGCTGCTTATTTCCTGATATTTGGCCTTGCGCTCAATATTTTTTCCCACATGAAAATCAATGTCAGGCCTGCAGCAGTTTTTGGCAGCCTGATATTTGTAGTCTCTCTTGCAGGCATGGGGCTTGCTGAAACTGGCCTTGCTGCTTACTTTTTTCTGCTGATGGCATTAGGGGACTCATTGCTTGCTTTTCTTTGGGAAAGGATAATTTACCTTGATGCAAGGCAGAGCAAGAATGTTGCAACTGAGATTGCTCTGCTGCATATACCGCCGGGAATCGGCGTATTTGTTGCAATGGGAGTATCAGGCTTTGTTGTGCAGCAATTTGGCTTTTCGCCAATATTCATTGCAGGGGCAATAAGCCTTGCCATTTACAGTGCATGGTGCTTAAGGCTTGAAAAGCTCAAAGGGTAATGCGCCCTCTTCGGGGAAGAGGGGCAGGTTAATAAATATGCTCTGGCATAAATAGAAGACTGCGCCTTTTGCAGAAACTATTCTGCCAGAGAGGATACGCACTGACGGTGATTAGAATGAGTGAGGAAATAAAAAACGAAATAAGCGGCGCATGGAGCCGTTACCTTGATGAGCAGCGAAAGCGCTACAACAAGAATGAGGGCTCACTCACCCAGTATGAGAATACCCTTGAAACCTTTAAGGAAGGAATAAGAAACCATGGAAGGCTCTCAAAAAAGGAAAAGCTAGAGCTTCTTTCTCAGATGGGACTTCCCCCTGTTGTTTGATTCTTGTTTTGTGTAATTGCTTGGCATCAGAGTCAAGTCACGTCTTCATATTTTGGTCAGAGTCGTTCTTGTCATCATCTGCCAGGTTATTATGCAAGCTCATCAGGCGTTCTTCCAGCCAACTTTGCCTTTGAAAGTGTTATTGTGAATGATTTTTTCTTTTCCTCAAGCAAATGCACAGGGAAGAGCAGCCAGCCTTCGCGAGATATTCTCCAGCCAATAAGGTAAGTTATTCCTGTTATTTCCTCCCATTGCTTCATTGAGGCCACTCTTTGCTTTTCAAAAGACAGGGAAGTTTTGTCCCATGCCTTGCACTCAATTGCATATTGCTTGCCTTTTTTGAATGCAAGTAGATCAGGGGAAAGAGAATTTACCCCTGAGCCTGCTGCCCTTATTACTGAAAAGCCCTTTTCTGAGAAGAACTTGATAAGCTCACGCTCTGCGCGAGCGCCTTTTTTATAGGTCCCAAATGCCATATGCCATTAAATGCATGGGAAAAAATAAGAAAAGATACTAAACAGCTTCCTCATCAATGCATTCTTCGCACTTGAGCTTTCCCTCATCCCTCTTAAGGTCCTCTGCATAGCAGCCGCAGATTTCGCATATGCCAGTATACCTCTCATTTGGCTTTGCCTGGCGGATTTCCTGAAGCTCAGAAATAACGTCAACCATGCCAGGGTATACCCTTACAAGGTCGCCTTCTGTTATTATGCCGACCAGCCGGCCATCCTTGTCAACAACAGGCAGCCTTTTCACCCTGTTTGCCCGAAGCGCAAGTGCTGCCTTTTCAATCTTGTCAGATGCCCTGATTACCTTGAGGGGCCTTGCCATAATTGCCTTTAGCTTGGTCTTTTTCGGGTCTTTGCCTGCTGCAATTACTTTGTAAACTATGTCCCTTTCAGTCACAATCCCTTTTGCCTTTCCCTTTTGCGTGATAATAATTGAGCCTACCCTTGTGCTTTTCAAAAGCTTTGCAGCATCCCTTACAGTCTTGTCAGCAGGAAGCGTGAATACCCCGACTGTCATGCATTGGCCTATCCTGACGTCCATTTTCATAGTCACACCTCCTGTGTTCAAAATCACAATTAAGATTTTTAAAGCAATACAGCCAAACTGTGTCAAGTGAGAAAAATGGAACTGAGAAGCTTTATTGCAGGCATGCTTTTCCTGTTTGCCTTAAACAATTTGCTGCCTTTTGCAGGAATAAAGCTTGCTTTTGTAAGCCAAACCCCTCTTCTTAACCTTGTCTTAGGGGTTGGCTCCCTTGTGCTGGCATATATTTTGCTGAAGATAGGCTAACTATTTATTGAGCTGCGCAAGGATGGCTGGCTTGTCCCTTTCAGGAATCTTTTTGACACTGTAGCCGGGGTTAGTGTACAAAGCCTTAAGTGGGCATAGATATATAAACATGTTGTTACACATTTATTGAACAGAGGTGTGTGAATGAAACACAGTAACAAACATATCCATAAGAGCCTTAGGACTATCAACAAATACAACAAGACTTCAAAGAAGGAAATAGAATGGGCGTGGAGAGAGAACCGCCACAACTATGTTAAACAAACAGTCGCATTTGACAAAAATCTGAAAAATTTAAATAAATCTAAAAAACTTCTGAAGGAACAGACAGAGGAATTAAAGAAGAAGGAAGAAGCTATACCTCTGATGACAGAGGACTTGGCTAAAAAAGCGCAGGATGAGGTCAAAAGCATCAAGAAAGAAATAGCCAAACAGAAAGAGGAAATAAAAATCGGGGAAACATCTCTAAACAAAGATGCAGTGGAAATATACTCAAAATACAGAGATGAGAACACAGACACGAATAATCCTCGGAACATTATGGAACATGTTGATGATAGTAAAACTAAGTGCAAAGTTGGGGCCACATTAGGCATAGTAGGTGGTTGGTTACCAATTACAATTATTGCAGAGACGGTTTTCAAGGGCAAGCATGGCAACAAGCTGAGTTCAGCTGAAATCAAACATTTGAAAACGCATGGAAGCATCAGCAAGGGCGGTTCGTATTACCACTATGGATTGAAAGGCCTTTCCTACAGCTATACCGGCGGGAAATATTATTCGACTGAGGGGAAACAGATAAACACTGACACTTGCGAGTTTGTTTATTCAGTCAATGGAAAACAGCTCAACGAAACGGAATTCACCCTTTATAACCAGGTCGTAAACCGGACTGCTGAGATTGTCACTGGGCTTGAAGTATTGTTTTCTGTCTGGTTGATAGTGCACCTTATTAGGAAGACATGCCGTCTGTCAAGAGCTTTGGACGCTTTTGATAGGATAGCTGGGCGTGCGAAGAAGCTACTGGGCAAAAATAATGAAACTGATGCTGCAGGCAGCCAGCAGCCAGCCTGAGCCTATTTTATTTATCGAGAGGAACTTATGGATACTGCACCACGACCAAAAACAGGCAGGTTTATATACCCCAAAATTCATATCTGGCTGCTGTGCGTGGATGGCAGCATGAGTAAACACTGTGATTGTACTGTCAACAGCGCACCGCACATTATGATAAAGAAGGAAAACATGTGAAAAAAGCCAGGAAAGAATCACGAAAGCATCACCAAGATTTCACGCTCATTTCCGCTTGCCATTGAGGCTTGCGGGGCAGCCAAAAGCTGCTGAACATGCCAGGGAATTTCTGGCACGAGCTTGCGAATCTTTTCAGAGGCAATGGCCTTGACGACGGTATTCACTGTCCGGGCATGTGCAGGCAAGGGTAGGTTTTCAGCCTCCCTTATCAGCACTAACCCGCTTGTGCTAAAGCTGGGCATCAATGCGATGCCAACGCAGGGAAAGGCCAACCGTGCTCTTCTTTCTGAACTAGGAAAAATGCTGCGCTGCAAGGTAAGTATACTTGCAGGGCATAAAAGCAGAAGAAAAACACTTGCAGCTGAATGCACTATTGAGCATTTGCTGCAGGAAGTTGAAAAAGATAACAAAAGGTGAAGAAAATGGGAAAGACATACATTGACACAGTGAAATACCTTGTGTACGCAAATGTTGACATTGAGGGGCTTGTTGAAAAGCCAGATGTTGTAGGCGCAGTATTTGGGCAGACAGAAGGCCTGCTTGGGGATGAGCTTGACCTTCGCGACCTGCAGAAAAACGGCAGGATTGGAAGGATAGAGGTTGATTTGCAGCCAAGAGGAGGCAGGAGCTCTGGAAAGATAAAGCTGCCTTCTTCTTTGGATATGGTAGAAACCTGCATTTTGGCAGCAGCGCTTGAGACTGTTGACAGGGTTGGCCCATGCGAGGCAAAAATAGCGATTGAAAAGATAGAGGATACCAGGAATGTAAAGAGAAAGTCGCTTGTTGACAGGGCAAAGAACCTGCTCAAAAGCCTGCTTACCAATGAAATACCTGAGAGCAAGGAAATCTCTGAAATGGTAAGGCAGGAAGTGAAAATTGCTGAAATTGACCACTATGGGACTGAAAAGCTTCCATGCGGCCCAGGAATAGCAAAAGTAGACTCAATTGTCATAGTTGAGGGAAGGGCAGATGTTTTGAACCTGCTCAAGAATGATGTGACAAATGTGGTTGCAGTAGGCGGAGCAAAAGTTGGCAATACAATTGCAAAGCTTGCCAGGGAAAAGGAGATAACAGTATTCCTTGACGGCGACAGGGGAGGAGACATAATCCTCAATGAGCTTGCAAGGGTTGCTGACATTGACTTTGTTGCCCGCGCTCCGAATGGCAGGGAAGTTGAGGAGCTTTCAAGAAAAGAGCTCATAAAGTGCATGAGGGCAAAAGTGCCTTTTGAGCAGTCAAAGCAAAATGGCGAGGAGAAAAGAAGAGATTACAGGGGCAGGAGGTATGAAAGAAGGGACAGGCGTGAAAGAAGAAGAGAAGAGCCAAAGCCTGTGCCTGTGAAAAAGGCTGTGGAAAAAGAGCCTGTGCCAGCTGCTCCGGCAAAGCCAAAGCAAGCTCCAAAAGAGCTTCTTGCCAGCCTTGATGAGCTTGAAAATACGCTTAGGGCGCGCTTTTACAATGAAAAGCTTGAGGCCACAAAGGAAATGCCTGTCAGGGACATGATAAAGAGCCTTGATGACGAGCAAGGGGTGCATGCAATTGTATTTGATGGCATTGTTACCCAAAGGCTGGCAGACCTTTCTGACAAAAAGAAAATAGGGGTTCTTGTTGGCATAAAGCTTGGCAATGTATTTAGAAAGCCTGCAAGCGTGCTCATACACACAAAAGAGTAATTGAGCGGGCTTTTTTGCCTGCTTTTTTTATTTTTCAGTGGTTTTTATGGGAAACTCTCTGCAAAAAAGAAAGATTTCTGACAATAGTGGATTGAATGGAAAGCTCATACCAAAAGAAAAGGAGCTCACTGACACTCTGAACAAGGACGAGTCATTAAGCACAAGAAAAAAGAGACCATTCAAGATAAGTGTTGACAAGGAGTTCCGAGTAAAGGCAACAAAAAAGAAGAGGGCCCCAACAATTGTTGATGTTGGCGGAAAAACCTATGTAAGAAATTACACGGGCCCAAACCAATCATCTGAGACAATAGTGAGGAACAACCTTGAGGCTTTCGTAAAAGAGATAAAAAGAGTCGTAAAGCAGGCTCAGGAAAATGGAGAACTGAACAAGGACTTTCCTGGCTATAAAAACTCGCTTCAGGAGATGAGGCATCTCTGCTGCAGCGAGGAAGGAATAGATGAAAGACTTTTCAATGCAAAAGATGGAAAGCCTCTCAAGAAAAACTCTGCATTTTACTATGCAATTGTACAATTTTTCAGGGACTTTCCATTTGCAATGAAGGTATGCAAGGACGCGATAAAGGAAAAGAACATGGAGCTTGTGATGGGAGACGACCCCCGTAAGATTGTGAACCTGAAAAAGTGAGTGGGCCCGTGGAGAATCGAACTCCAAATCTTCTGCATGTCAAGCAGACGTCTTAACCATTGCCGAACCCTTTTTTTCCGTTGACGCTTTTAGGCATTCCAAAAAGGGTCATTCGACTACAGGCCCAGAGAAGTCTTAGTGAAAATCAACCTTTATATGGGTTTAGTGAAGCCTCCAAACTTATTCTGTTTCCCTCTTGAAAAAGGTGCCTATCTTCTGGCGCATGTTAACTGCATATTGCTCTCCAGAGCCTGATGAAAAGAGCAGTATTTCCCCTTTTGCGCCCAATATTTTGCCAATTACTGAGTCAGAATATTTCGGGGAGTTTATTTTCGGGTAAAACTCGGAAAAGTCAATCACTTTTGGTGAAAATGAAGGCAATACTTCAGAGGTTTTGACCATTTCAACTATGCTTTCAAAATTCATTTTCGCTTCCTGCTTGTCAAAGGAGAGCATCCTCATCTTTTGCGCCATTCTAACAGCATTTGCAAAAGAAAAGCGGGACTGCAACGAGGCTTCTGCCCCATAAACCTTGTCTGGCCCTGAAAACTCTGCCACTATGCAGCCAAAGTCTGAGCCTTGCTCCCTCATCCTCTCTGAAAAGCGCTCCTTTCTTGTGACTCCGCATTTTATGAGCTTCTCGCCAAACCCTGCCAGGTAAAGAATGTATTTTTCCTTTTTTGCCTTCTCATAAAGCGATGGAAAACCTGTAAAGTCGCCAACAGTATATGCTTTTGCCATGTCCAAGTATGAGCACAAAGGGCATTGCTTTACGTTTATTGCATGGTTTTTGCACTCTTTGTAGCCTTTTGGGGTCCTAAAGCCTATGCATGCCAAGCTTCCTGAAAAGTCAATCTTCTCTTTTTTCCTAAGCTCAAGTGCCTCAACTTCCCCATTTTCCCTGAAGAGGATGGTTGGCTTTCCTTCGCCTGAGTAAAACCTTATGAAATGCAGCATGGGCAAATTTACAGATAAGACTGTTTATATATGTTTACAGACCTTGGTGCCGGTGTTAGCAAGTGTTTTAAGAATGCTCTGAAAACTTTTCTTAAGGGGGGATAAAATGGAGCTTGACAAGTACCTTACAACAGAAATGAATGTTTTGAAGGAAAAGAATTTGGACTGGAAAGTAAGGATTTTGCAGGGCCCGTCAATCCCAAGGGCAAAAGTCGATGGAAAAGAGGTCATAATGCTCTGCTCAAACAATTATTTGGGGTTGTCAGACAATGCAAAGCTAAAAGAGGCTGCCCTTGAGGCAGTGAAAACTTATGGGGCAGGCTCTGGCTCTGTAAGGGTAATTGCAGGCACTCAGGACTTGCATATTAAGCTGGAAAAGGCAATTGCCCGCTTTAAGCATACTCAGGCTGCCTTGTACTTTCAGACAGGCTTTGCAGCAAATGCAGGAGCAATCCCCCAATTGGCAGGAAAAGGGGATTTGCTGATATCTGATGAGCTTAACCATGGCAGCATTATTGACGGCGTTCGGCTTTCAAAAGCTGAAAGGGCAATTTACAAGCACAAGGACATGAATGACTTGGAGCGTGTGCTAAAAGAGGCAAAAGAAAAAAATTACAGCAAAACGTATGTGATTACTGATGGGGTATTTTCAATGGACGGGGATATTGCCCCATTAGACAAGATAGAGAAAATTGCCCATGAAAATGGGGCATATGTATATGTTGATGATGCTCATGGAGACGGAGTGCTTGGAGAAAATGGAAGGGGCATTGTGAGCCACTTCAAGCTTGAAGGCAAAATAGAAATGGAAATGGGGACTTTTTCCAAAGGGTTTGGGGTTGTTGGAGGCTATGTAGCAGGCTCGCAAGCCTTGTATGACTTTTTGCTGAACAAGGGAAGGACTTACCTGCTCTCAGGCTCTGCTCCGCCTGCAACTGTTGCTGCATGCACTGCTGCAATACAGCTTCTTGAGTCAGACGGCTCTTTGGTGAAAAAGCTTTGGGAAAATACCAAGTACTTCAAGTCACAGCTAAAGGCGCTTGGCTTTGACACTGGGGAATCTGAAACCCCCATTACGCCTGTGATGCTTGGCGAAAGCAAATTAGCACAGGAATTTGCAAAAGAATTGTTTGCAGAAGGAGTATTTGCCTTGCCAATAGTATACCCCATGGTTGCACAAGGAAAGGCAAGGATAAGGACAATGGTAACTGCTGCGCATGAGAAAAAGGACTTGGATGATGCTTTGGCAATATTTGAAAAAGTGGGCAAAAAGCTCAAAGTTGAGAAAAAATAGGTGTTGCACTGGTAAAAAAGAGGAGCAAAAGACAGCAGGCACGATTCATTCTCAAGGTACAAAAGCATATGGAAACTGAGAGGAAGAATGCCAGGGGCTCTCTTCTTTCTGAAATAATTTTGGGAGGCCAGGACGGGCTTGTGAATGTTCTTGGCATTGTGCTTGGAGTGGCAGTTGCAACAAACAATGTTCTCATGGTCATTGTTGCTGGCATTGTAGCCACTTTTGCAGAGTCAATTTCCATGGCTGCAGTGGCATACAGCTCTTCACGTGCAGCACAGGACCATTACAAGAGGGAGCTTGAGCAGGAAAAATGGGAAATAGAAAATGTGCCGGAAATAGAAAGGGAAGAGATAAGGCTTATTTACCTGAGAAGGGGGTTTTCTGGAAAAGAACTTGACAAGATTGTGAGAAATGTCACTGCAAGCAAGGAGGTCTGGCTCTCTGTAATGATGACAGAGGAACTAGGGCTTGCGCCTGTGCCAGAAAACCAGCCAATAAAGGCTGCTGCAATAGTTGGCGTGTCTGCAATAGTTGGTTCATTAATACCGCTTGCCCCGTTTGCCTTTTTTGGAGTAGTAGAGGCAATTGCAGCATCTCTTGTGATTTCCACCATTACCCTGTTTGCAGTTGGAGCATACAAGGCAAAAGTAACTGTCGGCGACTGGAAGAAAAGCGGGCTTGAGATGGCAGGCGTAGGAATGCTTGCAGCAATAGCAGGCTATTTGATAGGAAAAATAGCTGGCAGTGCTTTGGGATTAGGAGGGGCACTTTAGCTTTTTTTCTTTAGCTCCTGCAGCCTTTTGTCTGTTTCTTTTTCTGCCTCAAGCCTTTCAAGCCCATAGTCAGAGTAATCAACAAATTTCATTCCAGAAGCAAGAAACGGATGCACTTTTTTTATCAGCTTGTGCATGTCTTGTGCAACTTTCCTGTAATCAGTGTGACCCTGCCTCATTGACCGAAGCTCGCACAAATGGTATGCTTCTCTCAGGTTCATGCCAGCATACCAGCGCATGCGAAAGCCAAGAGGGACAATATATTGCGCCTCTTGGGGCATTTTTTCGCTCATTTTTGTGTAAAGTTCATCAGCTGCGCCTATTGCTTGTTTTACCTGCGCATCAAAGCCTGAGGCAATCAGCTCTTTTGGCATGTCAAACCCGTGCTTTGTTGTCAAAAGCTGCCTTTGCTGAGTGAGAATCCTGTGCCTGTGCAAGTCGCGGTACATGCCAAAGTTGCCAGTTATGCAAAAAGTATAATTTGCTGCCTCAAATGCCCTGCCTGGCTTGTGCCTCCTGTTTTTCCTGTCTCCAATATATGCAGATATTACTTTCTCTTTTTCCTTGTGAGGCATTTTTTCAACAATTGCTTTTATTTCATTCATGTCTGAGTGCATGCAAGAAAAAAGTATTGCAGAAACAATCTTGTCCTGTGCATGTTTGTCATAGCTGACAAGCTGGACATTTGCTTCTGAAATTTGAACAGGCTTTGCATAAGCTGATGAGAGTTTTGCTGTTTTCCCAGCTACCTCTTTCAAATACTCCTGTGTCTGCTTTCCATACATGTCATCTGCCCTTTTTACGAATGAGGGAATTACCCTGGAAAGCTCATTGTGCATTGATTTTGCAACAGAATTGGCTTCAGAAAGAGGGCTTGAATACATTTTCACAAGCATGTACTCAAATGCCCTTCCATTGCCAAAAAAGCCAGAGTTTGTAAGGGTTGATGCTGGCAAAATGCCCCTTAAAATGTCGCAGACTTTTGCCCTTATTGTTGAGGAATATGCCCTGTCTGATACTCCTTGTTGTTGCGGAAACTTTTCCTTTTCAATTTTTGCCATTTTCTCAATGAGGCCAGAGTAAGTATCAAACAAAAGGTCACAGCAATGTACATATTCATCTGCAAAGTTTGACTCCATTATTTTCTTTTCCCTGCAATACTTGTACTTGTTACCCTCTTTTTTGTCAAAATAAACATATCGGGTTGATTTCTCAAGAGGTGACACCCCAATCCTGGAGTCTTGCATGAGCTTTGTTGCTATGTTTGAGATATTTTCGCATGCAATGTGAGCTCCCCCTAATTCTGCAACAGAGTCATCCCCAAAGCCTACAAGCACCCTGTTGTAAAAGTCTTCTGCCTTTTTGGTTGCAATTGCCTGGCCTTCCCCTTTTTTTGTCCCTTGCCCGACTATTTCATTAAACCCAGACTCAGGGTTAAGGATAAACTCATCCAAAAGAACCCTTCTCAATGACTTGTGTGTCCTTGAGTAGCGGGAAAAAAGAGCCCCTTTGACCACTTCTGGCAGGTTTATCAGGGCAAAGCAGTCATTATCCACATTAGTGCAAAACTGCAAAAGTATTTGCTTTTCCTTTTCTGTAAATCTTTCCAAGCCCACACCCTGCAAAAAAAGGCAGAACATGTTTATAAAATGCCTTGAGGGCGAGTGCTTTAAAACATTTGTCCCCTGTAAAACTGCACCCTTGTATTTTTTAGGAGGTGAGGGCATGGCTGAGAAAAGACCGTTTGACATATTGAACTCTGCACTGAACAACACAGTGATTGTTGGCCTCAAAGGAGGAAGAGACTTAAGGGGAGTAATGGTCTCCTACGACGTTCACATGAACATTGTGCTTGAAAAGGCAGAAGAGCTTGTGAATGGAGAGGTAAAAAGAGGCATTGGAACTGTGCTTGTGCGCGGAGACTCTGTTGTCTATATCTCGCCATCTTAAGGTAAATTTGGGCTTGTGGCGCAACGGTAGCGCGCCTGCATGGCAGAACCCTTTTCCGCCTTCGGCGCAAAAGCGTTCACGGAAAAACTAAAGAGGGTTCCATACTGCAGGAGGCTGGGGGTTCAAAGGACCTTTTTCCGCTGTGGCGCAAAAAGCTCCACCAAAAAGAACCCTTTTGTCTGCGGACAAAAGAGTCGTGCTTTCTGCTTTGCAGAAAGACGCACCATTCCGCTTTGCGGAATGCGTGTCACGGAAAAAGAGAAAAGGGTTTTGAAAATCCCCCCAAGTCCACCTAATTATACCTGTACAGCTCAAGCTTTACTGTAGGCGTGCCTGTTGTTATCTCCTCAAGCCATACTGAATAGGTTTTGTCATACTTGTTTGTAACAAGCATAGGAACGTCCTTTTGCACTATGCCCCTGTCTGTATGATAATCATCCTCATCCAATACATCTATGACTGCAAATTCTCCATCCCCTTTAAGCTCCCCATAATCAACAAGCTTCAAGTAAAACTCCCTGGTTGAGTCTTTTTTGCTTGCATTGCCAATAATGGTTATGTCAGCAACTTTCATTCCTGCAGGCTTTTCCCATGTATTGTTTTCAGCAAAATAAAGCCTTCCAGGCTCAAGATAACCAGAGCCAGCATGAAATACATCAACTGCTGCCCACCTTTTCTCAGTAAGCTCGCCTGTGCCTGTTGCGCTCACATATATGGCATAGTACTCGCCATTTAGAGAGTAAGAATAAGAATGCCTTTCAGGGACTTTTGCAGAGTCCAAGTGAAGCATAGTAGGGCCATATATGCTCAAAAGAGCCGGATTTTCTGCTTCAGGATATTTGCTCAGGTCATCAAAACCAATGTAAATTTCCTGGCCTGCAGCAAGCATTTGGCCTTTTTCAAGAAGCCCTTTGGCAATCCGGGAGCCAAATACCTGTTCCCTGGGAAGAGAGCCAACAGAATGGTTGCCAATAAAGTCCTGGTAAAGCTCTTTTTCAAATTTGTAGCTTGAGTCTTTTGATTCCATTGCATATATTTTTGCCCATTTTACATCAATGTCATAGCCAGCTGCAGTCTGGCCAACATAAATCCAAAAATCCCTTCCAGAAGCAGACTCATATTTTGCCTCATTGAACTCAAAAAGCTGCACTTGGCGTACAAGCCCCTCATTTGGGTCCTTTAAGCTGATTATTGCCGGCTGAAGCTCATCATAGTTCCATATGTCATCAAGAAATACCTTGCCTTCCTGAAAATCAATTCCCTGGCCGACTTTTAGCAGCCCATAAATATTGATAAGCTCTTTTGGCTCTGCCTGCTCTTGCTCCTCTGCTTGCTCTTCTTCAGGAACTTGTGGCACTGGTGGGGGCTGTTCTTCTTGCTCTGGCATTTCTTGCTCCTCTTCAACTTGTTCTGGCATTTGTTCCTCTTGTTCCTCCTGCTCTTGCTGCTGCTCAGCTTGTTCTTCTCCAAAAGGAAATCCTGCGCACCCAAATAGAACCAAAGAAAATGCAAGAAATGAAAGTAAAACAAGCTTAGCCAAAATACCACCTAATTGCAGGTTTATTCAATCAATCTTTTAACACTTAGCAGCAAATAGGAAAACATGGCATCTGACAAAATGAAGGCAGTGTTTGGGCTTGGAAGGCTGGTTGTTGCAGTGGTTGTTGGCTATGCAATAGCAAATGTCTGGGCAGAGACAAGGGGCCCACTTGACGAATGGTATGTCCCCTATGCTGCAGGCGTTATTGCAACTATCATGGTATTTGTGCTTTTAACCAAGCTAAAAGGCGGCGGAGATTAGGCGCAAAGCTTATATTGCACAATAATCACTTGTTATGCTGGAGTGGCGGGAGGATGGCTTACCCCTTTGCTTGGGGAGGAAGTTCTGCCCACCGCAAGAGTCCTAATCCCTTAAGGGGATATCGGGAACAGAAACGACAACCCTTTGCCTGTATATGGCTATGACGCAAGGAGCTGCAGAAAAAGGGATGAAACGGCCCGTGCAAGGATAATGTGCGCGGTGCAAGGCTTAATGCCGCTTGTTCATCCGCGAGGATGAACAGCTAGAGGGCGTCAGCCCTCTGGTTAGTCAAATGCCATCTAAAACAGAAGGCAGGCTACTACCCGCCGCTCCTCAAATACTCCTTTTTAATGCCTTTTCATCCATATAGCATTTGTGCCAAGGTAACTCAGATGTAGGAGTGCCTGCATTTCTACAGAGGAATTTGGTTAGAGTGCCAGACTCATAGGACCTTTTTTGGGATGCCTAAAAAGCTCCACCAAAAAGGAGTAATACTTGTGAGTGATGAGCTGTGAGAGCAGCAATGATATAGAAAGGCATTGCCTGTTGAAATTGTTCTTCAGGCTAAAACTGAGAAATCTGGAAGCCGCGAGTTCAAGAACCCTTTTCCGCTGCTGCGCAAAAGCGTTCACGGAAAAACTGGACAAATCTCGCCCTTGGCATTTTTCTTCTCAAGAAAAATGACAGCCTTGCTGCCGGCAGGCAGAAAGCTAATGGCATGTTTCTTTTTCTTAGGCGCAAGGCTTAACAATCTCACCACTGAACAGGAATATGGTGGTTCTCTTGGCAAAAAAGAAAGGAAAAAAGAAGTGGTGGTACAACATAGGCGTGTTTGTGATAATCTCTCTTGCTCTTTTGGCAATTGACTATGCCAGTGGAGGAGGCATTGACTGGGCATATTGGCCAATTGGGGGAATGCTCTTCTTCTTTGTGGCCATTGACCTTCTCAACAGGTTTGGCAGGGAATAGGCAGGCTATATTTTCAGAAGCAGAGTTAACTCTCTGCTCTTTTTTCTCTTAATTCCGATAAGAATAATTCTTTCAGGGAAGTATATAAGCACCTGCACATGAGAAAAAAGCAGGTGATAGGCTTGAATAATCAAAAAGTCAAAAATAATGTAAAAACTATACTCCAAGGCATGAGCAGAGGCGACAAATATGAAATGTTCTCAAAAGCCATGGCAGTAGTCAACAGGAGGATAAAATCATTCACTGTGGCAGACAGAATAAGCGTTGGGCTGGAAGAATCAAAGCAAATTATCAAAGAAATTGGAGAGGACATCTTGAAAACAGAAAACCTGCCAGAGTACAAAAAACAGATTTTGGATGAGTTCAAAGAGGCTAAGAAGAATTGTAGGGGCCTTTCCAATTTTATAAACTCTCTTTTGGCAAAATACGGAAGCCATGTAACAAAAAACAAGATAAAAACCGAAGGAATAATGGTTTGATTAGCAGGCAATAATTCCATTAGGAATATAAACAGTAGCAATTGAACCTTTAGCATGGATGATATCAGGAGAATAAAGGAGCTTAGGAAAAAGCTTGGAATCACCCAGCACCAGCTTGCAAAAATGGCAGGCGTTTCCCAGTCATTGGTTGCAAAAGTAGAGGCAGGAAGCATTGACCCTGCCTACTCAAAAGTGAAGAAAATCATAGAAGTTTTGCAAAGAGAGCATTACTCAAAGGAAAAGGCAGCAAAAGAGATAATGAACGCAGGCGTAAAGACTGTTTCTTCCTCAGAGCCATTGTCATCTGCAGCAACAAAAATGAGAAAATACTCGATTTCACAAATGCCTGTCATGCAGGGAAAGCAGGTAATTGGCAGCATCTCAGAACAGGCAATTCTTTCCAATTTTTCAACTGACGCAAAAAAGATAGCAAGAATGAAAGTGCATGACGCAATGGAAGAGGCATTCCCGACTGCGCTTTTGACAACCCCAATCTCTGCAATTGCTTATTTGCTGCGCCACCACTCAGCAGTGCTGGTAATGCAAAAAGGCAAAATAGCAGGCATAATAACTAAAGCAGACCTCCTGAAAACTATATAGGGGATGATAATATGCACAATGAAAAGCAGGCTGCAGCAGCACAGGCCCTTAAAATGGTAAAGCCAGGCATGAAAATAGGGCTTGGCACAGGCAGCACTGCAAAAATATTCATTGACATGCTTGGAGAGCTTAACAAAAAAGAGGACCTAAAGCTTACCTGCATTGCAACATCTGTGGCATCTGAAGAGCAGGCAAAAGGGCTTGGCTTAAAGCTTGCTGGCTTTGGCAAGATAAAAGAGCTTGACATTGCATTTGACGGAGCTGATAAAGTGGATAAAAAATTGAACCTAATAAAGGGACTTGGCGGGGCTTTGGTAAGGGAGAAAATAGTAGACTACAGGGCAGGAAAATTCATTGTAATGGCAGGGCAAAACAAGCTTGTTCAAAAGCTATCAGGAACAGTGCCAATTGAAGTTATCCCAATGGCTGAAGAGGCAGTGAAAATGGACCTTGTTAAAATCGGGGCAAAGAAATTTGAAACCAGGATGAAAGGGGAAAGGAAATTCATAAGCGACAACTCAAACCTTATGCTGCATGTTGAGTTTGGGGAAATACAAGAGCCTGCAAAGCTTGAGAAGATGATTAACAGCATTCCTGGCGTTGTTGACAATGGGATATTTGCCAACAAAAGGCCAGTTGTCATTGTTGGCAAGCAGGATGGCTCTGCAGATACTTTGGGCTGATTAATATGCTTGTGCTGCCTGAAAACATGAGAGAAGAAATAAGAAAGCCCTTTGGAAGGGTTTTAAGGGGAAAGGAGTTTTTGCAGGAAAGCAAAAAGGCAATCAAACCGCTTATTGCTGTTGGCGACCAGTGTGCACATGACTTGATAACTGCAGGGATTGCACCCGACATAATAGTATTTGACTTTAAGGTAAAACGGGTTGAAATCCCAAAAGAAATGAAAAAAACATTTGTGCCGCATGCAAAAGAGGCATATGCTGTTTTATCAGGGGCAGGCCATATATCTGACGAGCTATTGATTGCAATTGAAAAAGTGCTTGAAAAGGAAAAAGGCGCAATTTTTGTTGTTGGGGAGGATGACTTATCCTCTCTTGCTATAATGGCAAGGGCAAAAAAAGGAACACTTGTATATGGGCAGCCTGACCAAGGGGCAGTAATTGTTGAGCTTGGCTCCAAAAGCATAACAGAAAAAGCAAAGGGCTTTCTAAACAGAATGCAAAAGGTTCAGTAGGCAGTAGTAAATGGCATTATCTTTTTCTTTATCTCCTCAAATACTATTACAAGAAGCGCAGCAGCTATTATAATAGCAAAGTCGCCTGGCACAAGAGGAACTGTCTTGAATACCTCCTGAAGCGGCGCATAATAAACAATTGCCAGATGCAGCAAAAGCGATACCAGTATTGCCAAAAATACATAGGGGTTGGCAAAAAACCGGGAAAATATTGATTCAGTGGCAGACCTGCAGTTAAGTGCATTGAAAAGCTGCAAAAATACAAATAGAGTAAATACCACTGTAAACGCCCTTTCAGGGCTGTAGGAAAGGTAAAAGACAAATACAACTAAGCCAATTGATGCCATAAGTAAGCCTAAGCTTGTTATTGAAAGAACAAGGTTCCTGCCTATGAATGGCTTTTTCTGATCCCGAGGGGGGCGTTTCATCTCATCTTTTGAAGGCGGCTCTGCGCCAAGGGCAAGTGCTGGAGGCCCGTCAATCATAATATTTATCCACAGAAGCTGGAGAGGCAGCAAAGGAAGAGGAAGTGAAAGCGCAGGCGCTGCAAACATAAGTGAAATCGCGGCAACGTTTGTTGAAATCTGGTACCTTACAAATGACTTTATGTTATTGAATATGGTCCTCCCATACTTGACTGCATTTACTATTGATGAGAAATTGTCATCAGTAAGCACAATGTCTGATACTTCGGAGGTTACATCTGTGCCAACAACGCCCATTGCAACCCCTATATGGGCCTTTTTTATTGCAGGAGCATCATTGACCCCATCGCCTGTCACTGCAACTATTTCCCCTTGCCTCATAAATGCCCTGACTATCCTGTACTTTTGCTCTGGAGTGACCCTTGCAAATACTGTTGTTGAATAAAGGATTGAGTCAAGCTCTGTGTCATCCATTGACTTTAGCTCAGAGCCGTCAACAACCATTGAGCCTTTTTCAAAAAGCCCGACCTTTGATGCAATTGCCTTTGCAGTCTGAAGAGAGTCGCCTGTAATCATTACTACCCTTATTCCGGCAGACCGGCACAGGCTTATTGCCTCTGGCACTTCCTCCCTTGGCGGGTCTTCCATTGCAACCAAGCCGACAAAAACAAGGGATTTTTCAGTATTTGAGGCGGTATGCTTTGAAAGCTTTGGCACCTGCCTGTAGGCAAGCGCAAGCACGCGCATCCCATCCTCGCCAAGCATTTGCGAATCCATGTTCAGCATTCTTTTTTTCACTTGAGTGAGCCTTTGCTCCCCTTTTGAGTCAAGCATTTTTGAGCATTTTGAGATTATTTTCTCAGGCGCCCCTTTTACCAGGGCTATTCTTTTCTTGCCAAAAAGCCGGACAGAGCTCATCATTTTCCTGCCAGAGTCAAAAGGCACTTCCCCAACAAGCCTGTGCCCTGACCTCATCCTCCTTGCATTTACAGAGCATGAGCCAACTGCGCTCAAAAGCGCTGTTTCAGTAGGGTCGCCTGACACAGTTTCCTTGCCTTCTTCCCTTACAACCATTGCATTGTTGCAAAGTGCCATTATTTCAAGCGCTTTTGCAAGCACTTTGTCCCTTTTTGCTGCCGAAGGGGACAGTTTTCCATATCCTATTGAATATGTCCTGTCTGCAAGTATTATTTGCTGCACCTGCATCTTGTTCTTTGTTATTGTCCCTGTCTTGTCTGTGCAAATTACAGTTGCAGAGCCAAGGGTCTCAACTGCAGGCATTTTCCTGACTATTGCATTCTTTTTTGCCATTTTCTGAACGCCGATTGCCAAAGTTATTGCAAGCACTGTCGGAAGGCCTTCTGGGATGACTGCAACAGCAAGCGCTACTGCGACAATGAACATGTTTGCAGCTGTTTCTCCCCTGAAAATGCCTATTGCAAAAAATAGGGCCGCCAAAATTATTCCTGCATAGCCAAGGTTTTTTGCCAAATCTGCAAGGCTCTTTTGCAAAGTTGTCTCTTTTGGCTTTTTTTCTGTAACATAGCCAACTATTTTGCCAAACTCTGTGTGCATGCCAGTCCTTACCACCACTCCCAGCCCATGGCCCCTTACAATAACTGTTCCTGCAAACAGCATGTTGTTCTGCTCTGACAGCACTTTTTTCGAAGGCACTGTACAGGCATCTTTTGCAGAAGGCCTTGATTCCCCTGTCAAGGTTGACTGGTCAGAAGCTATATTTACTGCCTCAATAAGCCTAACATCTGCAGCAACCCTTGAGCCTTCCTCAAGCACAAGTATGTCTCCAGGCACAATGAATCTTGAATCAATTGAAACTTCTTTTCCCCCTCTTAGCACAACTGAGCGGGGCACCATGAGCTTTTTTAGTGCCTCCAACGCCCGCTCTGCCTTGTACTCCTGGAAAAAGCTGAAAAAGACTGCAAGCAGGATTGCAACTGTTATTGCAATGCCGTCTATTATCTTCTTTTCATCAACAGTCATTCCAAGGGCAAATGAGATTGCAGCAGCTGCAATAAGAAGTATTATCGGCAAGTTGTTGAACTGGCCCAAAAGCATCATATACCATGGGTCTTTTTTTATTTCCTCAATCTGGTTTTTGCCATAATTTGCAAGCCTTGCATTTGCTGCCTTTTCAGTAAGCCCTGAGTCTTTTGTGCTAAGCTCAGAAAATAGTGATTTGAGGGACATTGAGTGCCAGCTTGGCTCTTTCATGGTAAAATAAGATAAAATAGGCTTAAAAAGTCATCAGAAGTCTGTGATTTTCCTTTGCACAGGCTGGCTTTTTCCCCTCCTTTTCTTTTGGGGCCTTTTCTTTTGCCCAGGGGCAGCAAATTTCCTTTTCATTTTGCCAACAATCCTTTTCATGTTCTCCTCTTTTTTCCTTGAAGAGTAAAAGTAGGCCTCATCCCTTGTGCCGACTGTGATTAGCACTATTACTTTGCCTGCTTTTAGCCTTCCTGCCCTTCCCCTCCTTTGTATTGAGCGGATTTCAGATGCAATTGGCTCAAAGAATACTACGGTGTCAACTGAAGGTATGTCCAGCCCTTCTTCGCCTATTGAGGTTGCAACCATTATGTCAAACTGGCCTTTTGCAAATTTCTCAATTGTCTTTTTCTGCTCTTTGGAGGTGACCCCTTCCTTTTTCCCTACAAACCTTTTTGCAGAAAACCCGTTTTCCTGCAAAGTGCTGACAATTGTTTTTACCTGGTCCCTGTACTGGGCAAATACCAGCACTTTTTCCCCCTTTAAGCCGGACAGTATTTTGATTAGCTCGCAAAGCTTTGGGTGCTCAGAAGAGGTTTGGCACAGCTTCAATACTTGCATAAACCTCTTGTCAGCAAATATCCTCCTTCTTGCCTTTGTATCTGGCCTTGTTTTCAGCTTTTCAACATATGAAAGAAATGTTGCAAGCCCCTGTGTCTCTATGAGCTCAAGCATGTGCACAACATTGAAAACAGACGAGTAAAATGACAAAGCAGAGTACTTTATTCTGCTTGACATCCTCATTATTTTTACCCTAAGCTCAACCAGCCCCTTTTTTGACTTTAAAGGCGCATGAAACCCAAAGTTTGACAAGTACTTTGAGTAGTCTTTTAGCATTGCCTCAAGAAGCTTTTTTATCTCTGAAAAGCTTTTTCCCAAAGCCACCCTTACAAAATTAATTTCAAGGGGCTTTACATATGAGGCAACATCAGAGTCAGCTGCAGTCCTTATCTCAATGTTTTGTATGCCCAATGCATTGACTATTTCTTCTATCCTTTTTTTGCTTCCCCCTGGCGAGGCAGTAAGCCCTAAAATAAGTGCCCCTTTTTCATTGCACTTTTCAGCAACATAAGTATATGCATAGTTTCCAACTGACCTGTGTGCCTCATCAATTATGCAAAGGGAAAAGTCAGCGCCTGTTCTCCCCCTCTTCAAATCATTTTGCAAGGACTGGGGGGTTGAAAAGCACACTCTTTTGTTCCACATCTTTTCCCTGTTTTTTGGCTGCACTTCACCTGTAATCAAGGCAGTTTCTTCCCCAGGAAAATGAGTCAGTTCAAGAAAAGTCCTGTGATGCTGCTGTACAAGAGGCTTTGTCGGGGCAAGGAAAACCGCTCTTCCCTGCTTTACTTTTTCCTCTATAACAAGAAAGGCAATCAAGGTTTTGCCCAGGCCGGTTGGCAGCACAACCAATGTATTGCCGCTTGCCAGGGCAGAGCCTGCTATTGCTCTCTGGTATGCCCGGGGAGTTATGCCTTTTCTCAAAAAGCCTTGCATAAAACACACTTGTACGCAAGCATTTAATTACCTAATTGAGGTATAATGCCGGTGGTCTTATGATACTTCCAAAAGCCCCTGTTGAGAAAATAATACGCTCATGCGGCGCTGACAGGGTAAGTGACAGCGCAGCAACAGAGCTTGCAGAGACACTTGAGAAGATAGGGGTTGACATTTCAACAAGGGCAATAAAATACGCAAAGCATGCAGGCAGGAAAACAGTGACATCTTCAGATATAAAGCTTGCCCGCTGACCGAACAAAAACCGATGCACATTCTGTGAGCAGAATGAATCGCTTTTCCCGGTGCTGCTATGGCAGCACTGATGCCTTGCCCGGCAAGATGCACCGAACAAAAAGCGAACAATTTTTATAAGGTTGGAGGCACACTTCTTCTATGAGACTATCAGCCATATTGCTTGTGTGCTTAGTGCTTTCCTGTGCCTATTTTGCATCCTTTAGTGCAACCCTTTCTTCAGAAGCTTCCCTTAACCTGTCTTCTGCTCCCTCGCTTAACGGCTCTTTTGATGAAAATGACACTTTTACTTATGAGTCAAGCAAAGGGGATTACAAAACAAGCATATCTTCTTCCCCGCAAGGCATCTTAGTATCAGTTTCTGGCACTGATGAGAGCCAACCAGCTCTTTCAAATGAGCTTGAGGCCCTAATTAGCCTAGGGGTAATTGAAACAAAATGCGACCCAAGAGGATTTGCCCCATTAAGCACTGTTGACTATTATTGCAGTGAACAAGCTAGCTGGTCTGGCTGCGCTACTCCTGAAACTTGCAACCAAATGCCAGTGCCAGAACAATATGAAGAGCCTTCTGCTGAGGCAGCTGTTCCCAAAGCAGCACAAGAAAGCCTGGATTTTGGGATTGAAGCAAAAACAGCAGGAACAGCCCCAAGAGCACCTCAAGAGCCAGAGCTGGAAGGGGAGAAACTAGGAACCTGGCAGGCTTTGCAGGCATTAGGCGCATTTGTGCTCATAATAGTGGCATCATACCTGATTTTGCAGCAAAGGCAGGCACAGGTTGAAATCAGTGCGCATGACACCCGGCTTCTTGAAAACAAGACAAGGGCAGGAATAATGGAACAGCTTTCTGAAGCAGACAGAATACCAACAGACCTTTCCTCAAAACTTGGCAAAAGCAAGGCAACAATATCTGAGCACTTGGAGGCATTGCAGCAGGCAGGCCTTGTTGAAAAGCTTGCAACCCCTGGCAGGAAATTCGTTTATTACCGGCTCACAAGAAAAGGAAAGCACCTTCTTTTGCGAAGGGCAGGCTGATTCCAGAATAGGGGAGAAACCATTAAAAACCGGCTTTGACTAATACTACCACCAGAGGCAACAGGGTAATGCTATGGCAAACGGCAACAAGGCGCACAAAGCAAAGCAAAAGCGTACTTCTGACCTTACTTCTGGCACTTCAAAGCAGAACAAAATCCGCACATTTATCAGGGAAAAAGCAAAAAAGGCAGTAGAAAAGACAAAAGTCGGTCTCAAGACATTGGGCTGGGTCTTAAAGCACCCGAAAATCGCATTTACTGCTGTAGCAATTATCACAACTCTCGTTGCAAAGCCTTCAACCAGCCAAACAATAACAGGAAAAACCGACGACCCAAAAGAGGTTGTTGATAAGGAGCCAAGAAGCACAAAGCTCCTCAAGGGAACAAGCCAGTTCTTGATGCGTGGATATGAAGCAGTGACTGTGCCTGAAGACCAGATGGCTGTCCTTGGAATAAAAGAGTTTGACGGAACTGAAATAGAGGTTGTAACAAAATCCCCAGAAGAAGGGGTTCTCCATTATTTCCTCAGCGAAAACTGGGAGAGTTTCCTGCTAATAAAAGAACCGGTAGAGGAAGGAAAAGGTGAAGTTGTAGAGGTAAATGCATTTGTCCCTGTTGAAGGAGGGCTTTACAAACCCCTTGCCTATACGAACGACAACTTTGGCACTTTATTGATAGCTGGCACAAAATGCATTATCTACAGAGATGGAAAAGAATATGGAACCATACCTCTTACTGAGCACTTTGGAGTTGAAACTCTCAAAGACCCCAAATTTGAAAAAGACGGAGATATAACTTGGTTTAGAGTATCGAACTCAACAGGTGAGGTCAAGATTAATCACGGTGAGAATGGTAAGGTAGTTAGATTTGGCATAAACCAAGGCGTGGAAATAGCTGAAAAGTGAGTTTATGTTTTTGTTTAATGGTGCACTAGTAGAAATCGACAAAAAAGTTGAAGGAGGTCCTGGTGAAAAGCAGGATCTGAAGACTTTGGAGGCGACTTTTACCAAGGTTCTTGATGTAAATAAAGAGAAAATAATAAAAATGGGAGGAGATGTAAAAAACATCATAAACGAGTTTTCTGAAAACCCAACTATGGAAAATGCGGAAAGACTGCTTGAACCTTACGGACTTTATGAACAATTTAAACTTGAACTGCAAAAGCTTCTTGAAGAGCAGCAAAAATCCCAAGGACATTGACATTGTTGTTGACTACAATGGGCTTGCAAGCCTGAAAAGCAATTTTTCCATTTCAAAAAACGAGAGAATGAGAAAGTATGAGATAAGGCTTGAGAAGTTTGACATTGACATTTATGTTTCCCATTACTCAAGGCTTGCCATTCCCTGCGAAGAGCTTCTCAGGGATGAGAATATTGCCTCAATAGAGGGAATAAAAACCATAAGGCCCGAGGCTCTTCTTGTGCTGAAGCAGTCTGCTGAAATAGACAGAAGGGCGACCCCAAAGGGCAAAAAGGACTCTCTTGACATCATGAGCCTTCTTCTCTTTGCGCCAATAGACTGGAAAAGGTACCAAGCCCTCCTTGAAGAGCATGGCATCAAAAACTATGCAAAGGAGCTTGAGGGTGTTGTATCCGGCTTTAATGACCAGGACCTTTCTTATCTTGGCATAGGGTTTGTAAAATTCAAAAAATGGAAAAAGAAAATGCTTTCAAACCTGAGAAAAATGAGGTGAGGAGAAACCATTAAAAGCCGGCTTTGACTAATACTACCACCAGAGGCAACAGGCAACCCAAGGAAAAAAATGGGAAACCTGCCAGATACACGTTGCATCTTGTGACCACCAGAGGCAACAGGGTAGTTCCATGAAAGAGAACACCGCAAAAAAGGAAGTGGAAAAGGCAAAGCAAGCAGCTAGCAAGAGCAAGCAAGACCCAAGAAGGAGCTTTTTCGGGGCATTTGCAAAACCCTTGATAATTACCACTACTATTCTGACCATTAGCTTTTACTCACTCAAGCAGGCAGTTGCAAATGCCTATGCATTCATCTCAAAAACAGGAAAAGGCGACAGCGAACTAATGTTTGACAATAAAGCCGACAAGCTTTCATTAGACATAAAAGGCAAACTCCTGGAAAAGGACAAGTCTTTTGGCCCAGGCAAAATGACCATAAAATCATTCTTTGGGGACAGCACAAAAGCAGATGTCAAGCCTGTCAGCTACACAAGCAGGCTTGAGCCTGACACTGTTGCACCGAAAAGCGATGAGATTATTTATAATGTGCCACTGAATCAGATTGGAAAACACATTGATGAGAGCAAAGCGAAAATAACATGGACTGAGGATGGTGTGGTAACCGTTAGGGACGGGAAAAGGATGGCTATTCTTGAAGACAGCGAAGGAGTGTTCAAACGCCTTGCAAACGCCAAGAAAATCAATACAACGTATGATGGAAAAAAGGTCATCTATGCATTTGATGGCAACACTATTCATATCATCAGGCCATTTGTAAAATCACCACAAGACTGGCAGTGGGGAGAGATGAAAATAGCTAGTGGAACTGTATACAGTGATGAAGGAAAATACTACGTAGGCGACGATGGCGCGGTTTTCTTATCTGAATCTGCCTACATGGTCATATCGCCCAGCAATAAAACAAGTTATTATACAAGCAGCTTTAACCCAAGGCTTGGGGAAAATATACCAAACATAAAAGACTATAAACTACGTCGGGAAGGAACAAATATAATCATAGAACCAAACGGGTGGGGCGGTTATAGCCTTTGGCTAGACTTAAATGGTGACGGATACTCTATTGAAAAACCAGAGGGGGAAAGAAGCTCAGGGGATTAGTATGTTTATTTTCCAGGAAACTCAACTAGACCCGCAAGGCAAGAAGGAAACTACTTTTAACGTTGGAAAACAGCTTCACCCAAAACAAGATAAACAAGAAATAAACACACCAACTCACAAAATTAACTTTAGATCATTACCCGACAATACATTAAGAGTAACTGCAACCGACAAAAAAACTGGAACAGCGGTAACTAATACATACAACACGCAAGACGATTCTGACATGGAGAGGCTTAGAACAGACCTAGTAAATTATAGAGTTAACGACGACCAGTTGAAACAGTTGTTTAGTTGGATTAATCAACAACTCGCAGCACAGCAAGACAGTGCCTTCTTTGAGCCGGCCGAGCGTGCACGTGCAATGACGCAAATTGACATTCAAAAAAGATATTTGAAGGAGAAAGATGAGGAATTAGACATAACGCAAAAGAAAAAAGCAAAAAGAGCCACAGGGGAAAAGGGCAACTAGCTACAATTACTTCTAATTTTCCAGCAGGTTTTTGTTTTGAAGGGCAATTAGCCATTCCTCGGGTTTTTCGGCATCTGTATTAAATAGGGGTTGGCTTCCAAATAAAATCGTGGTAAATATGCTTAGCAAACTAGTTGTTTTGCTTCTTGCTTTTTCTGTTTTTGCAGCTGCAGAAAGCAGTGAGGATGATGCAAATGCTGCAGTAGGTGATGCTGCAGTTGGTTCTGTTGCAGCTGAAGCAGGTGCTGCAGTAGATGATATGCCTCAAATTGGTTCTGTTGCAGTGGCAAAGGATATTAATGAAAATGGAAAAGATGCAGTCTCAGCCCCTGTTGCTCAGCAGCATGGGACTGTGAGGGTAATTGCTTCTGGCTTTCCAATAATTGATGCTGCAGAAAATGAGGGCTGTGAGATAATCAAGAATGTGTTTAGCAATTATCAGAGGAAATTTGCGGTCATGAACTGCCCTGAAGATGTTGCTTATAGGCACAACCTAAGGGAAGACAAGCCTCTTTTGCTTGCTGATACTGGCGCAAATGCATTGATAGGCGCAAACCTTGTGCACAGCCAGGGAAATACAGGGAGAGGGACAAAAATTGCAATGATTGACACTGGGATGGATTATACGCACCCTGAGCTAAGGGGCAGCTATCTAGGCGGCTATGACTTTGCAAACAATGACCCTGACCCAATGGATGAGCATGGGCATGGGACTGTTGTTGCTGGTGTTATGGTTGCTGATGGGTTGCTTCAGCATGAAAACCCGTATTTGCAGGTTGCTTCCAAATATTCTGACGTAAGGGGAGTTGCACCAAGCGCAGGGATATATGCACTGAAAGTGTGGAGCTCGCACATGAGTGGTTTTATTGAGGCAATTTACTGGGCAATTGACGGGCCTGACCATGTTTATGGCACTTCTGATGACCCTGATGTTGATGTAATCACAGCCAGCGTTGTATGGGGCAATTTGAATAACCCTGAGCCTTACTGCAACCATTTGAACCAAGAGGCAACTGCAGCAATAAAGTATGCCAACCAAAAAGGTGTGCCATTTGTTTCTGCTGCTGGAAATGGCCAGGCAGCCAGCACAGTTGCACCCGGCTGCATTAGCCATTCTATTGCTGTTGGCGCTGTTGACAAGATAACTGACTTGATTGCTTCATTTTCTCCGAGGGGAAATGCAATTGACATTGTTGCCCCTGGCACGCACATGAAATCAACTGCTCTTTCTCCAACATGGGGCTATATATCTGGAGTATCTGGCACAAGCGTTTCTGCCCCTGTTGTTGCAGGCACAATTGCTCTCATAAAAAAGGAGCACCCTGATTACACTGTCAAAGAAGTGAAAAAGGCACTGAGGAACACTGCTGTTGACAAGGGGGCAAATGGCTTTGATTATGCTTACGGCTGGGGAAGGGTAAATGCCTATGACGCTGTTTACAGTTCAAGCGCATTGCAACACCATACTAAGTGCACTGGCACAGATGCACAGACCATTGCAGCTGCATGTGTATTGGTTGCAGGGCCTGGCGCTGATGAGTGCCAGTCACATGCAGAGTGCATATGTAGTGATAGTGACGGTGGAATAAAGCCAAATGAAAGGGGAAACACAAGTGGAATGTACAATGGCGAGTGGAACTTGAAGCAGGATATTTGCAGTGGAGACAATGCTGTTATTGAATATTCGTGCAGCGGAAGAGGAGTTGTTCAGACCCTGATTGCCTGCACAGAGCCTGGCAAGGAACTCTGTATACAGGGAAGGTGCACAAACCCAAACTTGCCAGACATTATTGCAGAAATACAGGCACCTTCCCAGATGATAGTTGGGGTTCCGGCACAAGTCACAATAACCACTGCAAACCAGCAAACAACGCACCCATACTGGGGAAGCTTAAGCACAGCATATTTTGTGAATGCAGGGCTTGAAGGCATTATCAATATCCCGCAGCTGACTTGGGGGCTGTTTAACTCTACAGTTGTCAGCATAACCTGCACACAGGCTGGAAACACAATTATTTCAGCCTATGCAGACTATTATGATGAGGTTGTTGAGCTTAATGAAGAAAACAATGAGGCATTTGCTTCGGTCAATTGTGTTGCAAACCAAAATCTAAACCAAGACGACACCTGCCCAATCCTGCCAACAGAAGTTGATTGTGGCAATAATTATGACAGAGCAATATGGTATGATGAGCAGGGATGCCCGTACAAGTGCAAAGTGAATTATGGGAAAGCAGGCTCAGATGAAAAGGATGACAAGGCACCAGTAGCAGGAGAAGTGACTGACGATATATATGACAGAGCCCCTTCAAGCAGCAGCTCTAATGATAACCAGCATTCTGATTCTTCTGACTCTTTAGTAAACTCCATGGTTGCAGATGGGGACTTTTTTGCAAGGGCAATGATACTTGTAGGGGTCTATTTGGAGAAATTCAAAAAGCCTTAGCTGCATTTGAAAACAAGCTTTTTTGACCCTGTTTGCAGTTTGTCGTCAACATAGCTTGTGCTGTAATTGAATGAAATGTCCAGTTCAACTGTTTGGCCTGGCGTGCATACAGTTAGGGGAGTTGCAGGCGGAGGGAATGTTGGGATTGAATCAGTAACTACAGCAACTGCCCTTTGCTTCCCAGGGGAAAAATCAATTGATGTTTGCGATGTCATATCCCCTGGCTTGCAAAAATCCTTTGCCACCCCATTTATATTCACGCCAATGAGGCTTATTTTGTCATAGCCTGAATTAATGAGGACAAACTTGTAACCAGCTGTCCATGTGTTTGGAAGTACACATTCTGTAGCCGGACCAAATGACTGTCGCTCTGTTATCCTGAAAGGAGATGCAAGGGTTTTCCAGTAAAGCTCTGATTCGCTTTCAGAAATGTCCCCAGAGGTTCCTGGGAAAAAGCCAAGAAGCGATATTGCAAGCAGGCCAATCATGAGGACAACTGCAAGTATGACCAAGTACTCTGTTGCTCCTTGCGCTCTAAGACATCTACAGTGCATGCCCCTAAAGTGATTGGCAAGGTTTTTATTTGAAAGAGGGCAAATAACACCATGAAATTAGGGCAGGCTTGCGCCAGCCCTCGGCACTCAAGAGAAGTTGGATGTGCGGCAATTTTTTCCAGCCGCACAGGAAAAGGTGTGTCGGGGCAGGCGGGCTCAGAATACCTTATTTTGCTGGGTGCAGTGCTAGTAATCGGCCTTGTTGTGGTTGGGCTTATGCTTTACTACCCAGGCACATCTGATGACATAAAGAAAACACAAAGCCAGCTTCAGTGGCAGACTGCAAAGCCTCTTGCTGTAAAAGAGGCATATGGGTTTGCTGATACGCACATACTTAGATTGAAAAATCAGCAGGACAACCGGATATATTTGAATGGAATAAAAATTGACGACAGGAATGTGTTCTATCTTTATTACGGCGGATGGCTGGATATAGGTGACCCATTCCAACGCATAGGGCCAGAAAGCTGTTTTGCAGTTTATGAGCTTAACTGCAGCATTCCGATAGACCCTGGTGAAGAGATCTACATACAGTACAATGCATACGATGGATGGGCTGGTAATTGGACTGGGGAGCCAAAAGATGCTTGCGGCATGAGAAATGCCAGTGGAAATGAAGAGGTCTACTTTAACTCACTCCGTGAACATGCTGAGGCAAAGTTGAAGATATATTATACTTCATACGGAGTTGCTTCTGCGCAGGGAAGTGATGTTGCTCTGCTTTTGGACTGTTTTGATTATGACTTCAGATGCACAACAAGCAATGACTGCAAGAACAAGTACCATGAGTGTGTCCTTGGGAGCTGCAGCACAAATACACCTGGAATGTGCATGGCTGCATGCTAACTAAATGCCTTTTTTGACGCTTTTTTGCAATAGTGTTGATTTAAATATTGATTGGCTCATAAAACAAAAACGTGATATATATGTCAAGAAAAGTTTTTGTTGCAGTCGTGCTTCTAGCTTTTACCCTCTTTGGAGTAGGCTTTGCTGACAAGGCAATTGGTTTTGAAAAGGCATTAGATGGTGAACCTATAGCTGACAAAGCACAAGAATCCGAAGATACTGGAAATGGGATGGTTGCAGTCACTGAGGCATATGGGTTTGCTGACAAGCATATACTTAGGCTGGAAAACCAGCATAATCATCAGATATACCTGAACGGCGTGACTGTTGATGGGAGAAACGTTTTCAATCTTTATTACGGGAATTTTGTAGATTCCGATGATCCATTCCAGCGCGTAATTGGCGGAATTTGCTTTAACGTTTACCAGCTCAAATGCAATATTCCCCTAGAAGCTGGTGATGTGATTTACATACAATATGATGCATATGATGGATGGAGTGGCAACTGGGGAGGGGAGCCAGCAGATGTCTGTGGCATGAAAGAAACCAATGGAAACCATGAAGTATATTTCAATGGCCTTCGTGAATATGCCAGGGCAAATGTTAAGATACATTATACCTCATCTGGCGTGGTTGCTGCACAAGATGATATCAAGATTACTTTAGGCTGCCTTGATTATGACTTCAGATGCACAACAAGCAATGACTGCATGGAAATGTACTCATGCCCTCGCGGCAGCTGCAGCACAAATAGCCCTGGAATGTGCATGGCTGCATGCTAAAAAACCCGGAGTTGTTACTGCTTTTAAAAGCAAACCAACTAAAACACAAACGGTGGCATTATGAAAACATTGTTTGTTACTTTCAGCCTATTTATCCTGATTATCACAAATACCCTATTTGCAAGCGGAAGTTCTGTAGAGGCGTTTGAAACAATAGCCACCAATCCTTCAGATATCTCTTTTCTTAAATCCCAAGGCTGCAGGGTTGCCAAAGCCTCATATGAAAACAAGGTGATTATAGCTGCCCTGCTCAAGTGCCCAACAACAGAAACTATAAAGGATGAAATCCAAGAGGGTAGAGAAAAAGATGCAGTAGTTTCCCCTCCAGCAATAGAACAGACAGATTCTGACTCAGCTACAAGCCAAGTCCTACAGCCAATTATCATAACTGACACAGTATGCGGAGTTTCTCGCTTATATGACGACTTTTACACAGACACCTTGCTTTTTAGGGTAAAAAACCAAGGCTCAAAAGGGATTAGGATTAAGGGCATATCAGCAAACGGAATGACCGAAGACATCTGGTATGGAAACAGGCAGACAGGCGCTTTTGGCCACCCAGAGGTCAATCCTTATGGATGTGACCCTGAAGACAACTTGGTTCGAGGATGCAATATAATCATTCCAGCAGGCATTGAAATAGACTTGCAATTAAAGGTTCCCCTTGGAACTTGCAACCGAGGTTGGAGCAACAATCCGTATTCTCCACCATCTGTCAACTCTGTTAAGAAATCATCATACGGAAACTTGGTTTTCTACTATGAATATGTGCAGGGCCTTCCAACACCTGTTGCAGAAGGACCGCTTGCCACCCACTATGCTTCCAATTTCAATTTTGCTGTCAGGTGCCTTGACTATTGGCTGTGTGAGGACAATTATTGGAACCTGGAGTGCATAGAGAAATATACTCTCAAAGGGCATTGGTGTGTAAAAGGGGGCTGTGGATATAGCTTTGTTGGAGAGCCACCCAAGAATAGTTCAAAGAATAGGACATGTGCAATCCTTCCTATGGAAATTGACTGTGGCAATAATTATGACAGAGCAATATGGTATGATGAGCAGGGATGTGCATACAAGTGCAAAGTAAATTATGGGAAAGCAGGCTCAGATGAAAAGGATGACAAGGCACCAGTAGCAGGAGAAGTGACTGACGATATATATGACAGAGCCCCTTCAAGCAGCAGCTCTAATGATAACCAGCATTCTGATTCTTCTGACTCTTTAGTAAACTCCATGGTTGCAGATGGGGACTTTTTTGCAAGGGCAATGATACTTGTAGGGGTCTATTTGGAGAAATTCAGGAAATAGTGCTTATTTTGCAAAGTAAAAGAACCTCTGGGAAAAGGTTATGAATGCTAGCACTGCCCCTGCAAGCAGTATGAATGAGGCTGAAGCAGAATAGAATGGGATGAAAAGAAGTGCTGCGAACAAAAGGAGCAATCTTTCTGCTCTGGGGAGGATTCCTGGCTGATGGCTTATTTTCTGGGAATTGGCAATATGCCTGTGCTCTGCATATGCTGTTGCAAATGAAGTCATGCAGGTGCCAAAGAACAGGAATATTATCAGGGATAAGCCTGCTGGCAGGATAAAGCTTGGCAAAGAATAAAAGAAAAATGAAAGAACCCAGAGGAACTCTACCAGCCTGTCTGTTATTCCGTCTATATATGCTCCTTTTGCAGTTGCCTGCCTGCGAAAGCGCGCAACTGCCCCATCTATTGCGTCAGTAGCACCTGCTAGGATGAAAAAACAAAGTGAGTGAAGGGGAAGCTGCAAATAAGCAAAGTAAAAGCCAATTAGAGCGAATACAATGGCAAGAATGGTTATTTGGTTGGGAGAAAGAGGAAGCCTTGAGAACAGCCTGCCAAAAGATAGCTGAAGCCATTTTCCTAATCTTGTCTTCTTAAGAGGCATGTTATTACCTGTTTTGCTTTCCCCAATAATCATAATATTCTATTCCCAAGTGGGTTATCAGCTCTTCTCCCACAAGGTAGCGCAATGTATTCTTGAGCTTTATGTGCTGTATGGACAGGTCATGCTCAGGGTAAAGGGAAGGAGCATGCATTGGAGCCTTAAAGTAAAAGGAAAGCCATTCCTGGCAGCCACTCATCCCTGCCCTTTGCGCCAAATCCATGAAAAGGGCCAAATCAAGCAAGATAGGCGCTGCTAAAATGCTGTCCTTGCAAAGGAAGTTGATTTTTATCTGCATGGGATATCCAAGCCAGCCAAATATGTCTATATTGTCCCAGCCCTCCTTGTCATCATTTTTCGGGGGATAATACTCTATCCTTATTTTGTGGAATAAATCCTTGTAAAGGTCAGGATATTGGTCAGGCTGCAGCACATAGTCAAGCACAGACTTTTTGCTCATTTCCTTGCTCTTGAATGAACCTTTGTCATCAAGCACAAGCCCGTCCCTGTTGCCAAGTATGTTTGTTGAAAACCAGCCTTTTACCCCCAGCATCCTGTTTTTCAGCATTGGAGCAACAGCTGTTTTCATAAGCGTTTGGCCTGTTTTGAAATCCTTTCCTGCTATTGGCACTTTTTTGCTTTTGGCAAGCTCTGTGAGCGCTGGTATGTCTAAAGTGGTATGCGGAGCGCCATTCACATAAGGAATGCCTTCCATTATTGATGCATATGCGTAAATCATTGAAGGCGAGATTGCCGGGTCGTTTTCTGCAAGGCCTTTTTCAAATGATTTGACAGAACTGTGTACTTGTTGGGGCTCTGAGTAAACCTCTGTGCTTGCGCACCATATCATCACCATTCTTGAGAGGTTTTTCTGTTTCTTGAAAGCACGGATGTCTTCTCTTAGCTGGTTTGCAAGCTCAAGCTTGTTTTTTCCCTTTTTTATGTTTGGCCCATCAATGTTTTTCACAAAAGCTTTGTCAAATACTGCCTTCATTGGCTTTATTTCCTGAAGCTCATCTTTTACCTGGTTTATGTGCTCTTTTGTTAGCACTCCTGCGTTTAGTGCGGCTTCATATGCATTGTCTGGCAAAATGTCCCATGCTGCAAATTCTAAGTCTGACATAGAGGCAAGAGGCACAAAATCCTTTATGAGAGGAGACTCTTTCTCATTGCGTTTTCCAAGCCTTATTGTCTGCATTTGCGTAAGGCTTCCTATTGGCGTTAGCCCCTTTTTCCTTGAAAGAAGCACACCTGCAATAAAAGTGGTGCTGACTGCCCCTAAGCCTGGAAGCAGTATCCCCAGCTTTCCTTGTGCTTTGCTTATTTTTATTTTTGGCATTTGAGCACCCCGTAAACTATTATAACATTTATATAATAGTATAACAGTTTAAAAATAGGTGCTCGTTTTCACTTCTTTCTTGCTCCTGGCTTTTTCTTGAGCGGGGCAAGTCCTCTTTTCTCTGTCTCTGGCATCTGCTCTGGGCTGCTCTTCTTCTTTGCGCCCGGCTTTTTCTTCACAAGCGCAACATAGGCAAAAAGCCCTGCCCCAATTATCAAAAGACCAATTACTGCTGCTGCAAATACTGTCATAAGATTGGATGCATATTCCTGCTCTTTCTCCTCTTCTGTTATTTGCTCTTCAGGCTCTTTTTCCTCTGGCCCAGAAACAGGCTCAATAAGCTCTTCTGGGATTTCATACTGCTCCTTTCTTCCAATTCCCTCCAAAGTCCTGTTTTTCACAAGCTTTGCTGTCTCATTCAGGGAGTAAAACGGGGAGGCGCTTTTGTATGCCTTTTGTGCTGTCAGCTGAAGGTTTGTTATTATTGAAAGGCTGTAATCAGGGGAAAAGCAGAATGAATAGCCATAAAAAAGCGGGCTTGAAGATGCTTTTGTGGCTGCCCTGTTTATTTCCTCAAGGCTCAATACATAGTCTTCCATGTTTTGGCTTGTAAAGTCTTCCTCCAAAAGAGAATATGCTGTCTTTTCATTCTCATAAGCTTTGTCAAGGGCAATGCTGTCATTTTCAAACTCCCATATATAGTTGATAAATACCCTCCCAGAGCCCAAGGCAATAGGAAGGCAGAATGAAGTTACTGAGTAGCAGGCCTTTTGGCAGGTTTCAAAGCTTGTGCATTCTGTCCTGTCTGTCCCTGTAAGAACCCTGCACTTTGTTTCGCCCTGCCTGTGGATATCAGCTATTGAGAGTATTCCCTGGTGTATTGAAGGAAACTGGTTTGCAGCCTCAGCAGATTTGCCAGTGCTCAGGTAATATGCCTCAAGTGCCGGGTAAAGCTCGCCCTCATCAGCCATTGCATAAGGCATTACATGAGGGAAGTCTTCAAGAAGAACTGCATAAACCTCTTCGCCTGACACAATCGCATAAGTTGTTTCATTGTTGTGCGTGAAGTTGTATACTGAAAAGCTTTTTCCCTCAGGCACAGCATAATAGCCAAACAGCCTCATTCCTGCAGGGTAGTCTACTGCAGCAAATGTGTTGCAGCAAAGCATAAGCAATGCAATAAATGCCAATAGTTTCATTTGGAAGCCCCAAACCTAATGCTTTGAAAAAGAATAAAATAGGCTAGGTAAAAAGGAAAAGAGCCTATTCAGTTAGGGAAAAGAAAAAACAGGCAGTCGCCCATTCAGCCTGGGAAAAATTTGCATTCAAAATTTTTCCTGGAGGAACAGCCAGAGGGGAACGGCGCGGATGCCTTTCCGGACTGCTGACGGTGCGCTCTTGCTGACAAGCACCGCTTGTTTCGCGCCGAATTTTTTCATGAACTTTCGCAGCTGCCCCTCGTCTTTTGTGCCATATTTCACTTCTATCGGGATAGGCTTTCCTCCCTGTTTTTCCACAAAGTCGACTTCAAAACTGTTCAGGTAGTAATATTGCGCTGCCAGATGCGCTGCCACAGCGGCTTCGGCAACCCGCTGGAGAGTGGCATCTGAAAAGAAGTCTTCACGGTATGCAAAGCAGAATGCGGTGCTTGACGGGTATGCCTTTTTGTTCTTGCGCGAGGAGACAAGCGCCCTGCTCCGAAGATTCCTCACCTCTGAAATGAGAAGCGAGTACTTGAGGTGCTCAATGTAATTGCCGACCGTTATCTTGTTCCTGCCCAGGTCGCGTGAAATGCCATCCACATTCACCGTCATCCCAGGGTCATGGCAAAACATCTCAAGCAGGGTTTTCAGGAGAGGGACGTCCTTCAGGCCGAATTCCTGTGGAAGGTCCTGCGAGACTATGCGGTCAAGCACAGTATTTTTCACATAATTCCTCACCGCATCGTCGCTTTCCTCTGCCACAATCTCTGGAAAGCCCCCCTTGCGCAAATAATCCATAAGCAACGGCATTGCCTCGCGTTGTGAAACCTCTGGGCGGGACAGGTCAAGTTTTACACCTTTCCATTCAACGAATTCTGAAAAGGAAAGAGGCTTTACGTGGATACTTGTCATCCTGCCTGCGAGGCTTTCAGAGGATTTTCTCTGGAGCGATATGGATGCAGAGCCTGACAGGAATATCTTGAGCCTTGGGTTCAGGTCATAAAGTATCTTTATTTTTGTCTGCCAGTCGCCTGCTTTTTGCACCTCGTCAAAGAACACAAAAACCCTGCCAGCATCTGGAATCCTTTTCTTGAGCATCTTTTCCTCATATGCTAAGATGACATCGTCAATGCCAGCGGCTTTCTCATCAAACGAAAAGTACATGATGTTTTTCGGTGGTGTTCCTTTTTCGAGAAGCGAATGGATTATCTGGTAAAGCGCAGTGGTCTTGCCCACTCTCCGCAGCCCGTAGAGGAGAACTATGAAACGCTTGCCGAGTGATTTTTTCGCGTCAGTTAGCGCCGGCCTTTCATGTGCACCCAGAAGATGCTGTGGAACCGCGCCTCTTGCCCACCACGGGTTGAATTTTGCAAGCACATTGATATCCATTATGTTCACCTATTTAACTATAACAATAAAGCTTATATTAGTATAGTCTACTATACGAATAGGCTAAATAAAAAGAAAAAAAGAGACATTGCTAGCCCTTTTTCTTTAGAGTGGAATTAGCGTTCCACTGCAGGAAAAAATACCTATTATTTTTTCTTTCCTTTTACCAGCAGGAAGTATACTGCTCCAATCACTACAAGGATTGCAAGCAGAA
>CAZOMB010000002.1:0-81920 GCA_964581105.1 Microcaldota archaeon | reverse complement strand
AAGGCAGTGCTCATTGACGTTGACTACAAAATACTCAATGGGAAAACCGTTGTAAGGCTGCTTTTAAAGGGGAAAAGGTTTTTCAGGCTGCATGATGGGTATGAGCCTTATTTTTACCTTGATGCGCCAGCCTCTGCAAAAAAAGAGGTTCTAAGCATTGCAGTTGCTTCAAGGGACAGGAAAGTTTCGCCGACCAGGGTTGAAAGAATAAAGCTGGGTGTGCTTGGTAAGCAAAAGGAGCTGTTCAAGGTCTTTTGCGAAAGGCCATATGATGTTCCGCATGTCAGCCGCGCGATTTCAAAGTATGTTGCCTATGAGAACAACATACCCTTTGGAAGAAGGTACCTTATTGACATGGGATTGGCACCATTCACTGAGATTGTTTATGAGAGAGAGGGAAGGTGGCTTAAGAAAATAATCAGCAAAAAGCAAAAAACAGTTTCCCTTAGGACCATGTCATTTGACATTGAAACATACAATCCAAAAGGCATGCCAAGGCCGGAAAAGGACGAGGTAATAATGATAAGCTATGAGGTTGAGGGAAAGGCAAGAGTAATAACCAGCAAAAAGATTGACAGGAAGTTCTGCATTGTCTGCGATGATGAGAGGGCAATGATAAAGAGGTTTTTGCAGGACATTGAAAAATATGATGTTGAGGTGCTGTTCGGCTATAACAGCACTGTGTTTGATTTGCCTTACCTTAAAGCAAGGGCACAGGCAAATGGGCTTGATTTTTCAATTGCAAGGGATGGGGGCAGCATAAGGGTAAGAAGGCAGGGAATAAGGGATGTTGCTGAAATTACTGGCAGGGTGCATGTGGACTTGTACCCCCTTGTCCGGTTTTTAGGGTTTATTGGCGCATTCAAGATTTCAAGGTATACCCTTGAGAATGCATATTCTGAGCTTATTGGCAAGAAAAAGTTGATGGTAGGCAAGCTTGATATCTACAAAATGTGGGATGACAAAAAGCTTGTTGCACAGCTTGCAGATTACTCAAGATTTGATGCAGTTGCAACAATGGAAATAGGAAAACTTCTCTTGCCCCTTGAAATGGAAATGGGCAGAATAACAAGGCTGCCGCTTTTTGATGTTTCAAATGCAACCGCAGGCCAGCTTGTTGAGTCTCTTTTGATGCACAAGAGCTTTGAGCACAAGGCAATAATACCAAATAGGCCAGGTGATGAAGTTGCAAGGCAAAGGCAGCTTGGACCTATTAAGGGGGCATTTGTCAAGCTTCCACAGCCAGGGATTTATGAGGATTTGGCTGTGTTTGACTTTCGCGGCCTGTACCCCTCTATAATTACCTCCCACAATATTGACCCGTTTACTATTAACCCCCCAAAGAGCCTGCCAGACTCAAAGTGTTATGTTTGCCCAAATGGCACAAGGTTTTCCAAAAGCCCAAAAGGCCTTATTCCGACAGTTCTTGGGGAGCTGATAAAAACAAGGGCTGAATTGAAAGCAAAGCTTAGAAAAGTGAAAAAGGAAAGCAAAGAGTATGAGGCTCTGTTTGCAAGGGTGCAGTCCCTCAAAATACTTGCAAACTCATATTATGGTTATCTTGCATACCCCCGCTCGCGCTGGTATTCAAGGGATTGTGGCGAGGCTGTGACTGCCTGGGGTAGGTATTTTATCCAGCAGACAATTGAAAAGGCGTCAAAACAGGGGTTTGAGGTGCTTTACGGGGACACTGACAGTACGTTTCTACTTCGTGGGAAAAAAAGCAAAAAGGATGCACTTGGTTTCATGAAAAAAATAAATGACGAGCTTGCAGGGGACATGGAGCTTGAGCTTGAAGGTTTTTACCCGCGCGGGGTTTTTGTGACAAAAAAGAATGCCAAAGGCACAGGGGCAAAGAAGAAATATGCACTCATTGGCGAGGATGGGAGGATAAAAATACGGGGCTTTGAGCTTGTGAGAAGGGACTGGTCTTTGATTGCAAAGACCACACAAAGGGAAGTTCTGGAGGCAATACTAAAGCATGGAAGCAAAAAAATGGCAGTTGGAATTGTCAGAAAAACTGTTGAAAGGCTCAAAAGCGGCCAGGTGCCAATGGAAGAGCTGACCATTTATACGCAGATAAGGAAAGACCCAAAAAAATATGACATAAAGTCTCCTGAGCTGTCAGCCGCGCAAAAGGCAATCAAAGCAGGCATGCCAATTGAAAAGGGAACTGTAATTGGATATGTAATCACAAAAAGAGGGACCAGCATATCTGACAAGGCTTGCCTTGCTGAGGTTGCAAAAGACTATGATCCGCATTATTACATTGACCACCAGGTCCTGCCATCTGTGCTGAAAATACTCAAAGAGCTTGGCTTTTCAGAGGATGATTTGAAACTGGGAGGAAGGCAGCAGGGCCTTGGAGAATTTTTCTAGCCTGCCACTATGTAGAAGAGAAGGTCCCCAAAAAGAACTGAAAAAACAAGACCCAGGAAAAGGTAGGGCAAAAAGAAGGGCATTTTTGTATAAACAGGGAAACTTTTTGCCTTTGATTTTTTCAATGCAGCAATTGCCTTTTTGTCAAGCAATGGCCCCAGCTTGAGCTTTTTCACCAGCCTGCCGTCCATTTTCTCAAGAGCAAGGACATCTTCTTGCTCAAGCCTTGGTGCAGGAAGGAATTCGACCATGCTGTCTTTTATCTGCTCCTTGAAAAGAGAGAAAAATACCAGTGATATTGCAAGGAATGCAAGAATTGCAAAATAAGCCGGAGGAAGTTCAAATGGCAGTGATGAAACCGCGTAAATGAAAATTGAAAATGCACAAACGAGGAGAATCGGGGCTGCAAGCTTTTTTGCAGTGAATTTGACTTTTCCCTTTGCAAGGCTTCTGGAAATAAAGGGAATGAACCTTGCGAGCATGTGCAAGATAAATGCCACGCCGGTCGGGGCAAGGACTGAAAGTATAAATGGGTACGGGACGCTCTGCGATGCTGCCAAAAGAGGCTTTGACAAGTATGGAATTGCTGCTGCTATTGCTGCAAGAACATAAACATCCGCACCCCCAAGCTGGCCAAGCCTGTAAAGAGGGTAGCCTATGGCAAATACTGCAATGCCAAAGAGCATTGCCTGTATGAAAAGAGCCTGTTCAAAAAAAGCAATGTTAAGAAAAACTGCAGCTGCAACTGATGAATAAAGGAGCCAGTTTGGAACCCATTTTCTGTTGAACATGTCAAAAAATGCGGCTGCCCCTGTGAATGCCAATGCTACAAATATACGAAACTCTGCCCCTGGCAAAATGGACGGCGCTGAAAGAAACTCAAGCATGGCTGAAAAAGGCGCGCAAAGTATTTAATCATCCAGCAATGTTTCCAAAAAATAGTCGTGTATTGCAACAACATCAAGCTCATCGCAGCTTGCTTTGCAGCCAAGCACTTCTGTGATGCTTGGCTTTGTCCTGCCAGAGTCTGAGCTTATGAGCTCTTTTATGTATGTTCCTGCTTCTGCTGTTATTGCCATGTGGAGCTTGCCGCTTTTCAGGGCTTTTGCAGATATTTCCGTTATTTTTCTTTTTCTTTTCATGTCTGCCCTCCTTGCAAGAACCCGTTTTGGGGTTTGTTGAAGGATAAACCTGCCTGACAAAGATTCTGCTTTTTTTTCGTCATTTTTTGTAAACGGCCTTTGTGCAGAAACTACTGCCGAATAGGTTTTGTCAAAGTGTGAGCTGCATATTGCGTCAATAAAATGCCTTTGCACGATTCTCATCCCTATTGCCTGCACGTTTTCGTTTTCTGAAAATTGCTGCTCAAGTGCTTTTAGGTCGGCTTGCCTTTTTTTTGGAAATGAAAGCTCCATCACAAAGGGCCTGCCTGTTCCAATTGCCCGGACATCAACATCTTCCCTTCCGCTTGCATGCAGTGTAAATCCTTTTGCCAAGAATTCCTCTTTCAAAACATTGCCTATTTCCTCTTCAACTGACGGGTAGTTTTTTCCTGTTCCTTTGCATGAATCGCAGCCTTTTCCCCCGCATTTGCTGCAGTGCCATTTGCTCTGGCAGTGGCTCCTTGAAAGCTTAATATAATGCCCAAATATGTGGATTGGTGAAGGCTCTGCTGATGATTGTGTTGTGATGAAATTAAAGCCAAAGTTCGCATCTGCCTGTCTTTGGATGTTTTTCTTACCTGTTTGCTGCGAGATTTTTTTTGCAAGAAGCGCATTTGCAGAATTTTTGAGTGACGTATAATGGCCCGGGGAAAGCAGGTCTGCAACCTGCTGCTCATTTATAAATGACTGTTTAGGAAATGAAGAGGAAACCGAAAACGTTTTCCATTCGAATTTTTTTGCCTTTTTAGTGGCACCCTGAACAAGACCATCTATTTGCTCGAGCGCCCCACTGCAAATGTGGCACTCTGAAGTCTTGCAGGAATGGATGCAGCTGTTTGACTTGAAGTTTGAAATGCAGTGCTTGCAAAGATGGTATTTTTCCATGAAAAAGGAGGAGTGAGAAGAGCTTTTAAATGTTACCAGAGGTATGCTCTTGCAAAAACTGCAAAGGGTTAGTTTGGGGAGAGCTACGGAAGCTTTATAAACAGGTTGCCATAATAAAGTAATGGTAAAATATGTTGTTATGGTAATGTAGAGCGCCGATTATGGAAGGTGTGACTATGCCTCGTGGAAAAAGGATTGTGATTGACAAGGTCATCAAAGACCCAAAGATTACAAAGTTAAAGTCAATGAGCATAAGGGACATGAAAAAGAAAAGAACAAAGGACGAAGCAGAGCTTCATGAGGGAATATCAAATATAGTCAAAAGGGCAAAGGACCTTTATGCGCAGGACAGGCTTGAAAAGGACAGGCTCAAGGGCCTTGGGCTTTATACCCTTGAAGAGGCATATAATGAACTTCGCAAGGGAGGCGTTTCCCTTTCGTTCAGGGCATTTGGTGGAAGAGTTGAAAGGCGCTCTGTTCATTCTGAGAAAATCGGCAACAAGAGGCTCATTCCAAAACCAGTCATACAGGACTGGGTGGCCCTTTCAAATGAATTTTACAGTGTCAAGCAGGCATACAACGAATTGAAGAAGCATGAAAAGCTCAATTTGCGCGCATTTATCGGCAGGATTGAGAAAAATTCCATCCCATCACTTAAGATTGGAACGCAACGCTGGGTTCCAAAGGATGCAATAGGCGGGCTTGTCCACATCTGCAAAAATTATTATGAGGTAGGAGAAGCAGTTGCTGAAATGACTGGCAGGGGAATCAAGATAAAGAGAAATGCTTTTGAAAGAAGGCTTGACAGGAACAGGATCCCTCATGAGAAAATCGGCGGGAGAAGGGTAATTGCAAAAGAGGTCCTGAGTGAACTGATTTCAAAAGAGCTTGCCCTTTCAGGAAGAAAGTAACTTTTTTCTGTTTTTGGTTTTTTACTTTTTGGCTAGCTTCCGAATTTTTTCATGTCTATGTTTGCGCCTTTTAGCATTTTTTCCATTCTTTTCCTGAAGCCCCTGTTTTTCTTGAACTTGCTGAACATGCTGCTCACCTTTTCAAACTGCTTGAGAAGGTCTTGCACATCCTCTGGCTTTGTGCCAGAGCCGGCTGCGATTCTTTTTATTCTTGCGGTGTTTTTGCGAAGAAGAACCGCGTCGTCCCTCTCCTGGGGAGTCATGGAATTTATTATCACTTCATACTTTTTGAGCTTGGTTTCACTTGTCTTTACAATGTCTGCCGGAAGGTCAGACGCCCCAAGCATTGAAAAAACGCCTGAAAGGGGCCCTAGCTTTTTTGCTGCCTTTAATTGCTCATAAAATACTCTAAGAGTGAGTTTTTCGCCCATTTCTTCTGGCATTTTTTCCTCTTCTGAGATTTTTTTCACTTTTTCCATCAGTGCTCCAATGTCTGGAAAGCCAAGAAGCCTCCCAACAAATTTCTGAGCGTCAAAAGGGGAGAGAGCATCCAGCTTTTCACCTGTGCCTATGAATGCGACTTTTGCATTTGAGGCTGCTACTGCTGAAAGTGCGCCGCCCCCTTTTCCGCTTCCGTCAAGTTTTGTAATTATTACCCCTGAAAGTTTGACTGCTTCATGGAATTGTGACGCCTGCTTTCCTGCAATTTGCCCTATGTCTGCTGAAATCACCAGAAACTTTTCATCGGGCATAAATTCTGAGTTTATGAGCTTGAGCTGTTCAACCAGTTGTTTTTCAAATGCGCTTCTTCCTGATGAGTCAACTATTACTATGTCTTCTTTTGCCTGTTTTTTTGCAAGTGCAAGGATTTTTTTAACGCTCTTTTCCCCTCTTATGCCGTAAAATGCCGCGCCTGACTGGTTTGCAACCTGCTCAAGCTGCTCAAATGCTGCTGGCCTGTCAACATCGCATGAAACCAAGGCAACTGATAAGCCCCTTGACTTGTAAAAGTGCGCAAGCTTTGCGGTTGTTGTTGTTTTTCCTGAGCCGTACAGGCCCAATAAAAGAATTCTGTGGGGCTTTAGCTTTGGCTCATAAGAGGCGCCAAGCATTAGTGCAAGTTCCTCATAAACCACTTTTACAACATGCTCGCGCAAGGAAAGGCCTTTTGGCAGATGTGAGTCCAAAGCGCGCTTTTCAATCTTTTTTGTAAGCTCAAAAACCAGCTTGACATTCACATCTGAGGAAATCAGAACCCGCTGGAGCTCTCTGCAAAGGGCTTTTACTGCCTTTTCGTCTGCTACTGGCGCCCCTGTAAACTTTGAAAGCGCTGCCCGGAGGCTTCTTCCTAAATCCATGAAATTACCCTTAAGAGAATAGTGTAAGGGTGGTATTAAAATGCAAATGCCTTGGAATGCGGCTTTCGGGGGGCTCCGACGGACATATGTTTATAAATTCTACCGACGAAGTCCACCTCGGAGCAGATATTGCTCTTAATTATTTTGGAGGTGTCTGAATGGGAAGGAAAATTGGATCAGAGAAGATTAGGCGGGAAGATGGCTATCTTTACTACATTGGTAAGGACGGCTATGTATGGAAGGCGCCAATGAAGCACAACAAGCGCGGAAGAAAGGGAAGAGTCGGTTCTGAGAAGATCAGGAAGCAGTCTGGCTACATGTACTACCTTGGAAAGGACGGGTATGTATACCAGGCAAAGCTGAAGAACGCGTAAATTTTCCCTGAAAACACGGGCGGCTTTTTTTAAGCCGCCTTTTCTGCTTTTTTAATTAGCCTTTGTGGTCATCACATTTTATGTCCTGTGGACTTTCAGAGTATCTGTCAGGCTCTGTGGGAAGACTATTGAAAAATGGATCTGTTGTGAAATCTGTTTCAATCTTTGATTTCTTTCCCCCATCTCTCGGGTTGCTCATTGCTTTGTCTTTCTTTTTTTGAGTATTGTTTCCTGACCAGTCGTCTTCACACATATCGTTCATTTTCTCTCTGAGAGTCATGTTCTGTTTTTCAGCTATACTTTTCAATGAAGACGTGGTGAAGTTCTGTTGTGAGCCTCTTTTTTTCTTGCTAGGCGGTTCGTCTTTTTCTATTTGCTTGTCTTTGTGTGCCATAATTATCACCGTGTTATTGTTGGTAGGGATATATGTATAGAGTATTTAAAGGTTTGTATTGAAATGGTTTTAGGATAGGATGAAAAAGCATTTTAGGACCCCTAAGTGGGTTGTAAAAACAGCAGCTATTGTTGTTTTTACAGTATTCCCCCCACTTGTTGGAGGCATCAGCACTTCTTTTTCAAAACCAAGAGTTCCAACCCTGCAAGAACAAAATGTTGGGAACAAGGTTGTTGTCGATAAAAACAAGTTGGCCCGATGTTGGGGAATTCCCAAGGGGCTTTTGCAGGATGAATTGGTTTATGTGAATATAAACGACCTGGGAAAAAACCTGAAGCTAAGGACCGGCATACTCGAGAGGGCTAAAGAGACGGAAACTGCACATTGTTTTGAGCTTTTCAAGCATGCCCTTTACTACAGGCATGTGATGCAAAGGGAGAGCAATAAAGTTTATTCCATAAATACAAAAGAGCTTAATCTTGCTTACTGGGGGCTTGTTAGGTTTGAAGGGATAGAAAAACACGGGCTCAAGGCTGTAAGCGCCTATGGTATGGGCACAAACTGCATACATGACTCTAAAACAGAAGCACCAGACAAGAAAATATGAACTCTCCGATATTGATTTAAAAGTGAACAGCTAATTGCAGCTTATGGGATGCAGACCCAGCTACCAGGGAAACAGGCTTGTGATGGATTGCCCTACCTGTGGGCTTGGGCTTGGAACCCCGCAGTGCATAAACTCTCACCTTAAAGTCACTTCCCAGCTTCCAAAGCCATGGAAAACCATGAGGTATGAGGAAGAAATCATTGTTGAGCTAGATGCTGAAAAAAGCGCGATTTTGCAGGAGTATGAAGGGCTTATACGACAAGTGGAGTCAATAATGCTCAACCCAAAGACGTATGGAAGGCCTGAGGATGAGTATTATCTTCAGAGAAAAAAGGCGCTCAAGGACTTTTATGAATATATGTTCATGAGCCCGCTTGTTGCTGTGCAGGCACTGAAAGATTACAAGGAGCCATACCCGCAAAAGTCTGTTTTTGTTGAGGGGTATAGGGGTTTTCAGGCGTGGACTAATGGGGTTTTGGATGCATATACTAAATCATCGCTTTATGCTCTTTGCCAGAAAACAGGGGATTTGAGGGCTTCTTTTCTTGCGCTTTTGGGATTGAAAAGCCTATTGTTCATGCAGAATTTCATGCTCACTGTGCCAAAAGAAGCTGTTGCCCTAAAGGCAGACGATGCAAACTACCAGCTTGACTATGGGACACGGGTAAAAATATATGACATACCTGGCGGAGAAGCGCACTTGTATACAATTGAAACCCCTATGATTGAGAGCCTGCCTGACAAGCTGCAGGAAATGCTGAAAAACTCAATACAGGACGGGCTGAAGGAGACAAGGCAGACTGTTGACTATGGCACAGTATTTGACGACAGGAGCAGGAAATTTACCCAGTTGTTCATAGACAAGGCTGCACTTGAAAAGATTGAAATAACCCAGGAGCAGGCAGTTGCAATGGGAAGGGAGGCGGCCTCATGGGTCGTTGGCTTGGGCTCGCCAATTGAGAATATGGCGCTTGACAAGGAAAATATTACTGACATTTATATTGACAGCGAAAACTCGCCGATTTATATTGAGCATGCAAAATATGGATTGTGCCACACTTTATGGAGATATAACCATGAGATGCTTGAGCATGCTTTCAAGAATATTGTGGCCGTTGCAAAAGGGGTGCGCAAGTTTGACAAGAGCACACCAGTGGTTGACCTGGTGCTCACAAGGCTTGCAATGAGGTGCCACTTGCAAAGGCCGCCTGCAACTTTTGGGGATTTGCAGGCAGCATTAAGGATAATGCGTGACCAGCCATTCACTTATCCGATGTATTTGAAGCTCAAGTCAATGAGCCCGTTTTTTGCAGGATATGACGATGTTATGGTTGGCTTAGGGTGCTCTGAAGCTGTGCTTGGCTTAAAGGGAGTTGGAAAAACAGCATTTACATCGGCAAAAATAGCTGCAATAGGAACAAAAAAGAGAATATTGCCAATCCAGGACATTGAGGAAATCCCGACCAAAGCATACAGGAAACGGGGCTTTCACATAGGCGCAGTGCAGGTCCAGTCATCTGACAAGGAGGAAACAGGCCAGACAAATGAGCTTGACTTGGTGTCAATGACAAATGCTGCACTGAGGATGGGGGACGCGTGCGTGATTATCAATGAAATACGCTCAAGGCTCGCAATACAGGGAGTAATAAACATGCTCAATACCCAGCCAGGAATTTTTATGCTGTACAATTTGCATGCGCAGTCGCTCAAAGATGTTCAGGACAGGCTTGAGCTTGTGTTTGGCATACCTGCAGCGTCAATGTATTCAACTGACAGGTATTCTTTCCTCAAGAAAATACGCTTTGGAAGAAAGAGCAGGGTTTACAGGATGCTTGGCGAGCAGTATGAAACCGACTTAAAGCAGCACAAATTTATCGAGGTATTCAAGCTGCAGCGGGGCAAAGGCGTTGACTCGACTGTTTTCAAGTGCATGTTTGCCAATTTGCCAGAAGCTTCTGCGCCCTCTCTTTCAAATGCTGACCTTGGAAAGATTTCAAAAAACCTTAAGCTTGAATTTGTGCCACCAGCGCTTGTCAGAAGGTGTGATGAAACCGGCATTTCGCCTGAGCAGTATGTTATGGAAGCGTTTTTCAAGGGAAAACTGTACTCAATGATTTTTGATGCTGCAGAAAAGAATTCCCACCCGCACTTTCTTGAGCTTGACTTTGTTCTCAAATGCACAACAGCTGCAAATAACCTGTTAAGGCAAAAAGAGGCGGCAGGAAACGTTGACTGGGCATCTGTTGACCTTGAGTGGAAAAAAGAATTTTCTGCAATGGCTGAAAGGGAATTAAAGGAAAGCGCACTTGATGATGCTGCAACAGGAAGAGTAAGGCCAAAGCAACGGAAAAAGAAAATGCCCGGGAAAAAGCAAAAGTAATTACAGCCTTCCTGCAAATTCTCGCAAGAAATCATCTAATCTCTCATTTGGGATTGTGGCGCCAGCAGCTATGTTGTGCCCGCCGCCAACCCCGTTGACAGATGCGCCTGCCTGTGAGAGTATTTTCCCAAGGTTAAGGCCTTTGTTCACCAGGTCCCTTGTACCGCGCGCAGACAGCTTTATTTTTCCTGATGGCTCAAGCGAAAGCGCAAGCACTGGCTTGTTTTTTGTGCCTGCATAGAGCATTCCTGCCACTATGCCGATTATTGAGTCTGCTATTGCCCCTCTGCCATCAATAAGCAGGAATTTGCCCAGGTCCTGGACATTTTTTGCTGCAAAGCTTATGCCTTCCCTCAGGTTTTTCCTATGGGCAGCTAAAAGCACTTTTGCCTCATCAAATGCCCCTGGCTTTGACATGCAGACTTTTACCCCTAATTCTGCCTGATTGTTCCTGCCGCATGCGTTGAGAAGTGTTGAAAACTCAGATGCATCTGAAAGTTCTGTGCCTTGCGGCCTGTTAAGAAGAGTGTATACCTCCCCTGTGAGCTTGTTGGCTGCCTTTGGGGAAACGCGCAATGACATGTGGTCAGCAAGAGCTGATACCATGCTTGTTTTTTCCTGCTTGGAAAGCCCGTTGTATGTGCGCCACTTTTCACCCTGCTTTTGATCTATGTTGCAGTCTGAGAGCAGTTTTTTGCATGCTGATTCGTTTCCAGTTATCCCCGGAATATAGGGGTCATCTGCAAACATGAGAAGCTGCATAAGGGGCCTGCTTCCCCTTCCAAAAAGCACAAGGTCTGTTGACACTGAGATTTGCTTTTTTTCAACTGCCTGGCTTAGCATTATTTTGTTCAGGCTCTTTAGCGGGTACTGCATATCGCCAACTGCGCCAACAACACCAAGATCAGCGCACATCTGAAAAACAAAGTATGCGCAACCTGAAGCAGAAATCTCTGAGCCTCCATCAAACCCAAATAAATGCGGGTTTGCCTGTATGTGGGCATTGTGCTGGGGCTGGTGGTGGTCTATTACCACAACTTCTGACTTAAGGTCCTTAACAAGCTGCGAGCCGCTTCCAAGGTCAACAAAAATAATCCTTTGCTCACCCTTGAGAGAATCAATTGTCTTCTCATCAAGCTTTCTTGCCACCCTTGTCCTGAACGGCATTTTGTTTTTCTCAAACCAAGAGGCAACTATTGAGCCTGAAGTTATTCCGTCACAGTCATAGTGGTGCACTATTAGGGGGTTTTGCATTTTTGAGGCTGCCTCAAATGCATTTTTGCAGCTTTGCATGAATCCCTGCTCATTGCCCATAATACCGCCAGAAGAACTTTTTTGCGGCAGGGTGTATAAAAGGCAGACTGTAAAAAGCGCTTTATGGATGTTGAGCCTGCCAAAGATGTTGAGGAAAAGGTAACTGACATAATTTCCGTCCTGTCTTATGGGCACATCAATGAGTTCAGGATAATATGCATGAGGTCAAAAAACTGCACTGCAAATGCATATGCAAGAATATGGAATTTGCCTGACATTTGGCAAAAGGCACTGAATGTGGGCACTTTTTACATAATTGAGGTGCTCTCAGAGCATTATGACAAGCTTGGGGAGGAAGAAAAAGAGCAGGTGCTTATCCATGAGCTGTTGCATATACCAAAGACCTTTTCAGGGGCTTTGAGGCCGCATGGAGGGAAAATAAAGATAAACAAGGCAACTGTGAAAAAGCTGCACAGGATTTACAGGGAGAAAAAGAAAGGGTGAAAAGCAACTGTTTTAGTTGTTTGCAAGCCCAATTGCTGCAGGTGTTTTTATGATAATAGGCGCAATGAACAACCCAAGGAATAATCTTACATCAGAAATAGAGCTTTTCGGGGAAATGGGATTTGACTATGTTGAAGTGACAGTTGAGGCGCCTGCTGCGCACCCCCAGAAAATAATTGACAATAAAAAGCATATTGTTGATGCCCTGCATTCGTACAACTTTGGGGTTTTGTCGCATTTTCCCTGGTATTTTTCCATTGCACACCCTTACCCATACATACAAAAGGCAATTAACCATGAATTTGTAAAGGCTTTTGACGCTGCTTCTTTGCTTGGGGCAAAAAAAGCGACAATCCACCCAGAGTTTTTGCCCCCTGGCCTTCAGGAAAGGCCAGTCAGGATTGCAAAAATTGTTGAGACTCTCAAATACCTGAATAAGGAGGCAAATGAACGCGGGCTTGAGCTTTTGCTTGAAAATTTCTCTAATAGCGCCTGGTTTTCAATAAAGGACTTTAAACAGGTTTTTTCTGAAGTAGGGATTGGAATGGCCTTTGACATCGGGCATGCTGCAATAAAAGATGCTGAAGGAATTGACGAGCATGTGCAAAAGCTCAAAAAGAAAATAAAGCATGTGCATTTGCATGACAACAACAAAAGAGAAGACCAGCATCTGCCGCTTGGCGCAGGCAGGATAAATATTCCAAAGGCCGTGAGGATGCTAAAGTCTTTTTATGACGGAACAATTACTCTTGAAGTGCACTCTGAGGACAGGGATTACCTGAAGCTCAGCAAAGATAAATTGGAGATTTTGTGGTTTGGGAAAAAGAGATTTGAGCAGGATAAGGGCTATATTTTCCCCAAGTAATGCTATTGCTTGGCTTTTTTAAAGAAATTTGTTGCTTCTGCTGCATCTATCCTCATCCTGTATTTTGAAAAAAGCCCTTTTAGGTCAAGCTTGCTCTTCTTTATCAGCATTTGCAGTTCTTTTCCTGTTATTTTTTCAAGCCCGAGCTTTTTTGCAGCTGCAGCAGGGGATGTTGCAGCTTCTTTGCACATGAGGCGCAGTATTTCAGGCATTGCTGATTTTGCAAATGTGCCTTTCTTGAATTCTGAAAATGCGGATGCAAGCCTTTCTTGTGAGAGGTTTTTTGTGTTTTCTCCCTCGCGCCTCAGAGTATTGAGGGTATTTGTAAGTGTTGATGCAGCAAATTTTGGCTCAATTCCAAGCTTTAGGGCAATAGAAAATGTTTCAAGCTCTGGGCCTTTTGTTGCAGCAAGCTGGGCCTTAAGCTCATCATTTAGGCTGGAAAGAAGGGTTTGCTTTTGCTGTTGATTTTTCAGCATTTTTGCTGCTTCTGATATTGCTTGTTTTAGCATTTGCTTTGTTATTGGCACTGGTGGAAGGTCAGTTTCTGGGTACATTCTTGCTTTGCCTGGCAGTGGGCGCATGTAACTGGAGGTGCCGTCTGGGTTTGCTCTTCTTGTTTCTTCAGGGACATGCAACATAGAGACCCTTTTTGCAACCTCTGAAAGGGCATTATGCGCCTTTTCCTGCTTTGCCCCAATAAGGACAAATGCGTCTTTTGGAGATGTTGAAAGTGCGACTTTTATTTCAGCAATTTCATCATCTGAAATCCCGTATTTTTCAAGGTCCTCGTCAGAATGGATGATGCCTTTTACCCCTACAATGCAAGCATAGTCTGCCAGCTCTGATCCAAACCTTTTTCCTGGCGAGATTTGCCTGCCAAGAAGGCCTGAAAAACCTGGAAGCAAAATTCCATAAACCCCCTGCCCTGAAGAAAGGAGCTTTAGCATGAATTTTGATTTTGTTCCTGAGAATATGTTTGTCAGGTTAAAGAATTTTTCCCCTATTTTCCTGCCTTTGAGGATTTTTTTTGTTTGGTCTGCTATTTTTGCAAGTTCTTTTTGCCTTTGTATTTCCAAGTCAACTGTTTTTTCAACCATTGAAAGCTCTTGCACACCTTTTATCTCAACGCGCGCGCCTTGGGGTATTGATACGTTGATGTCTTGCCTTATTGTGCCAATGCCGCGCTGCACTTTTCCTGTCCGGCGCAAAAGAGAGCCTATTGCAAGTGCGGCCTCTTGCGCCTGTTTTCCGCTTTTAAGGGTCGGGGCTGTTGCTATTTCAACAAGAGGTATTCCCAGCCTTGCAAGGTCATAGTGGGCAATACCTTGCTTTCCAGAAATTATGCCTGCACTTTCCTCTTCTATGCAGATTGCCTGTATTTTGTGTTCACTTGCCTTGGTTTTCAGCCTGCCTCCAATGCCAACCACTGCAGTCCTCTGAAAGCCAGAAGTATTGCTGCCGTCTATCACATTTTTGCGCATTATATGGACTTCATCAACTGTTTTTGATGAAAAAAGCTCGCAAAACATGAGCACTGCATCTAAAGCCTCAGGGTTAAGATTATGAGGTGGCTCATCATCAGCCTCAACAAGGCAGGTTGATTCCACAGGCGCATCATAATAAAATTCCCTTGAGCGGGCCTGCTCAAGCCTGACTGCAGAGTCGATTTCGCCAAGCTCTGAGCGCACTGCATGAAGCTTTCTTGTGAAGTTTTTGACCTTTTTTGGCTGCGCCTCTGAAACGCAGTTGCAAAAAAGCTTCTTGCCTGCGATTCGCTGGTGTATCTCAATGCCGCAGAGCATGCAAAAACCTCAGTAATTGGCTATCTGTGTCTTGCTGGAAATTTCCCCTACAATGTTTGTTTCCATAAGCTCCTTTACTTTTTTTATTTTCTTTTCCCTTCCAAGAACCCACATGAGCTTTGTGTACGCTGATTCTGGGGTAAAGTCGCACAAGTTCCCAATCACTCCTGCCTCAAGCAAAACCCGTTGGTTTGTGTAAACATTCATGTCCACCCTGCCGTAAATTGTTTGGGAAACAAGCACCACAGGTATGCCAGACTTGATTAGCTGGCTTACCTCGTTCAGGATAGGTATTGCCAGGGGCTCTTTTCGCAGGTTTACTGGCAAATGGCCAAGCCCTGTGCCAATAAGCACTATTCCGTCGTATTTTGAAAGAGACGAGATAGCTTTTGGTTTTACTCCAGGGTAAATGTACTGAATTGCAACATTTGTATTCATTTTTGTGTCAAGAGAAAGAGAGGCTTTGTTCCTTGATGCGCATTCATTTGAGAGCTTTTCAATTTTGCCTGTGCCAGGGAAAATTCTTGCTGCTGGCATTACATTTATTGCGCGGAACGCATCCCTTCTTGAAGTGTGCATTTTCCTCACTTTTGTTCCAAAGTGAAGAAAACATGAGGAATCAGACATGTTTTCATGCATGCAGACAAATACCCCTGAAAGGTCTGCTGATGCTGCAAGCAAAGAGCAGTAAAGGTTTGCCTGGGCATCTGATGAGCCCCTGTCAGAGCTTCTTTGGCTGCCTGTAAGGACAATGGGGCATGGGAGGTTTTGGAGCATAAATGACAGCATTGATGAAGTGTAGGCCATTGTGTCTGTTCCATGCGTTATTATTACCCCTTTTGCCCCTTGCTTTATCTCGCCCGCAGCTGCTTTTGCAATTTTTTCCCAATGCAAAGGAGCAAGGTCCTCTGACTGGATTGTAAAAAGTGTTTTTGCCTTTACTTTGCCCTTTAGCTCCTTTGGAAAGCCCACAACAAGCTCTTGTGGCGTTGTTGCAGGATATACTGCACCTGTTGAATAGTCTATGCGGGACGCAATTGTGCCGCCACACGCAAGAAGCGAAATGTTTTGCGCGCCCTCTTGCCCCTGTTTTGGGGCGATTTTCTGCCTTTGGCCGATTTTTGCGGCTGAGCGCTCAAGGATTTGTGTTTTTTTTATCCTTGCCTTGCTTATGCCTATGTTATAGCCTGAAGAAAGTTTTATTGTCACAAACTCAGAACTTCCCTGCTTTCTTGGGAGAAGAATACCAGTGTACTCATCAGGCCCGCAGCTGAGCCTTATTTTGTCGCCTGGCTGTGCTTTGATTGGCTGTTTTTTTGGCTTTGGCATGTGTGGGTTTGGGATTGACAATTTAAAGGGTTTGTGGGAACCAATACCTGTATGGGCATACAGGAAAAGATGCGTGCAATTGAAGAGGAAATGGGCAGGACCCAGAAGAACAAGGCAACTGAATACCATTTGGGTCTTCTAAAGGCAAAGCTTGCAAAGCTAAAAAGAGAGCTTGTGGGTGGCAGCAAAGGCAAGGGCAAAACCAGTGGCTTTGGGGCAAGGAAAAGTGGGGATGCCACAGTTGCGTTTATTGGCCTTCCTTCTGTTGGAAAATCAACTTTGCTAAACGCACTCACAGGGGCAAAGTCAAAAATTGCAGAATATGAGTTCACAACCCTTTCATGCATACCTGGGATTTTGGAGTATAACGGGGCAAAAATACAGCTGTTGGATTTGCCAGGGATAATTGCAGGGGCAAAAGGAGGAAAGGGCAGGGGCAAGGAGATACTTGGTGTTGCAAGAAGCGCTGACCTTGTGCTCATAATCTTGGATGTTTTCAGGCCAAGGATTTTGCCCACCATAAAAGAAGAGCTTGCAGGAATAGGCATACGGCTTGACCAGGAGCCCCCGAAAATTTTTATGACCAAAAAGGAGCGCGGGGGGGTTGAGATAAGCTCAACTGTGAGACTGACAAGGCTCTCAAAAAAGATGATTGTTGGCGTGCTGAACGAGTATGGGATACACAACTGCTCAATTGTATTCAGGGAAAATGCAACTGTTGAGCAGCTCATAGATGTTCTGGCAGGAAACAGGGTTTACAACAGGTCGCTTGTTGTTCTTAATAAGGCAGATATGGTGAGCAAAAAATATTTGAAGCAGCTTGACTTTGATTTTACACCGGTTTCTGCTGAAAAGGGAGAGAATGTCAAGAAAGTCAGGAAAGAGATTTTTGACAGGCTTGCGCTGATAAGGGTTTATACAAAGCCAAGAAGGGAAAGCGCTGACTTAAAAGAGCCAATGATGCTGCGGCTTGGGGCGACAATAAGGCAGGCATGCCACAAGCTGCACAGGGATTTGGTGCGGGACTTCAAATATGCGCTTGTGTGGGGGAAATCAGCAAAATTCCCAGGGCAAAAAGTCGGGCTTGACCATGTGCTTGCTGATGGAGACGTGTTTTCTGTAATAAAAAAACAAGGGTAGGTGTTTTTTTAGATGGTGGAGCCGCAGCTCCAGTGGATAAAAAAACAGGGCTGATTATCTTTTTTTCACTGGCTTTAGGCCCCGCAGCTTTCTTGAGGGGCCTTTTAAGCCGACCTTTTTTGAGAAGTCAAGAAGGCTTATTGTGCTTCCTGTTTGTGTTGCATGCACTATTGGGTTGCCATTATTGTCAGAAATCGTGAATGCTGTTGACTTTGGGGAGATGGTAATTGTCATCATCTGTTTTTTTCCGTGCAAGTCAAACTCAAAGCTGTAGCTTCCTTTTCCCTTGTCAGATGATACGCGCACTTCCTTTATTTTGCCCCATGCAATCTGGTCAACTTCAGGGAATTTGTCTTTTGTTGCCATGTAATTGCCTCTTTTGCTGCAGACTAGGCGCGGTTTATTGCCTTTTTTGCCAATGCATAGTATGGCTTTAATGACCTTTGGACGAGAGCCTGCGCAGCTTTGCCCTCAATGAATAGTTTGTCTGTTGGCTTGACAAACTCCTGTGTGCGCTTTTGTACTGACCTGGTTGCCTTTTGGGAGCTTTGTGCAAGTTCTGCCATAATACTACCTCGGTTAAATTATGTGTACTTCTCGTATTTAATGTTATCACCCTGTTGGGAGATTATTTCGTCAAGCTTGGTTCCTGTTGCAAGCGAGATTTCTGTAAAGTCTTCCCCGACCCGCAAGGTGAGTATTTTGTCTGCCTCAAGCCTGATACTGAAAACCTCTATTTTTTCCTTTTTCCCTTCCACATATTCTGATGTTCTTGCGATTTTTACGCCCATGTTCTCATATTTGTCAGGGTGCTCTGCCATATGAAAAAGTTTTGCAGGGATTGCACTTTTTTCCTTTAACAGGACTTCACCTATTTTACCAGACGCTGCTTTTGTGAATATTTGCAAAGCCTGGTAAACAGTGTCCCTTGTGAGCTTTTCAACAAGAAGAGCAGTGCCCCAGTCTTCCTGGCTTTTTTCTGGCTTAATTTGAGACAGGTCTTGTGCTGCCATATGAAATCTGTGAGGTTTGCACCTTTTATAGGTTTTTGTTTTATTGATTGGCATGCATGTGAAAAAGGCTGTTTCCTGGCTGAGGAAAAGGGCAAGCAAGAAAAACAAAAAAGGCATGGCAAGGTTTGGCATTAACACAAAAAGGGCATTTGGAGTAAGTGTGCCAAAAATCAGGAAGCTTGCAAAAATGATTGGCAAAAACCAAAAGCTCTCGCTTGAGCTTTGGAAGACTGGTATTCATGAGGCAAGGCTTCTTGCCGGGTTTGTTGGGGAACCAGAAAAAGTCAGTGAAAGGCAGATGGAAGAATGGGTAAAGGGCTTTGATTCTTGGGATGTTTGCGACCAGGTGTGCTCCAGTTTGTTTGACAAGACGCCTTTTGCCTACATAAAGGCAAATGAGTGGAGCAAAAGAAAGGGCGAGTTTGTAAAACGGGCAGGCTTTGCGCTTATGGCGTGCCTTGCTGTGCATGACAAAAATGCCCCAAACAAGGCTTTTGAGAGCTTTTTCCCAATTATTGCAAGAGAGCCCACAGATAGGAGGAATTTTGTCAAAAAGGCAGTTAACTGGGCATTAAGGCAGATTGGGAAAAGAAACCTGGCACTTAACAGGAAAGCTGTGGGGGTGTGCAAAGAAATTGCGAAAATAGACTCTAAGTCTGCAAAATGGATTGCTGCGGATGCCCTGCGAGAACTTGAAGGCAAAGCAGTGCAAAAACGGCTGAAGACCTAAATTGCACCTATCTGCGTGCCTGCTATTACTGCTGCTACCAGCAGGGAAACAATGTTAAGCACTTTTATCATTGGGTTTAAGGCAGGCCCAGACGTGTCTTTGAATGGGTCTCCTACTGTGTCTCCAACTACTGCTGCCTTGTGTGCCTCGCTTCCCTTGCCCCCGAATTTGCCGTCCTCAATGTACTTTTTGGCATTGTCCCATGCTCCACCTGCATTTGACATGAATATTGCCATTAGCTGGGAAACGAGTATTGCTCCTGCCAAAAAGCCGCCCAGAGCCTCTAAACCAAGCGTATAGCCCAGTATTATTGGCACAAGAACAACTATTGCGCCTGGAAGCACAAGTGAGCTTATTGCTGCTTTTGTTGATATGTCAACGCATTTTGCATAATCTGGGTCGCGTGTTCCTTTCATTATGCGTGGGTCGCGGAATTGCCTTCTGACTTCATTCACCACAAGGTTTGCTGCCCTGCCAACTGCCTTCATTGTCAAAGAAGAGAATATGAATGGCACTGCGCCACCTATCAAAAGGCCGATAAATACTGTTGGCATTGCCACGTTTATTGAGGAAAGCCCTGTGCTTTCAAAATAAGTTGAAAACAGTGCAACTGCTGCTATTGCTGCTGAGCTTATTGCAAAGCCTTTTGTCACTGCCTTTGTTGTATTGCCAACAGCATCAAGCCTGTCAAGCCTTTTCTTTCCTTTGCGGGCAAGGCCAGACATTTGTGCGATTCCCCCTGCATTGTCTGCAATAGGGCCAAATGTGTCCATTGCCATTATCATTGCTGTTGTTGAGAGCATTCCAAGCCCAACAAGAGCTATTCCAAAGTAGCCTAAGCCAAATATGCCAAATGATTCAAGCCAAAGGCCATTAAATCCTAAGAAAATGCTTGCTGCAACAACCAGTATTCCTGCAACTGCTGATTCCATCCCAACCCCTAACCCTGCTATGAGGTTTGTTCCTGCCCCTGATTTTGCAGCTGTTGCGATTTCAAGCACTGGTTTTCTTTTTGTTGAGGTGTAGTAATCTGTGAATGCCATTATCAGGTGAGTTGCAACAAGGCCAGTCAAAAGAGCAAGAAATGCTGCAATGCTGTTAAGTACATAGTAAGAGAGGGCAAAAAAGAAAACTGCTTGGAGAACTGTTGATACTGTAAAGCCCCTTTTCATTGCAGCAAAAGGATACTCGCTTTCGCGCTTTAACTTGACCTTTTTGCTTGCTGCAAAGCCAAGCAGCATTGCACCGCCTGCTACAAACAAGGGAAACAGTGCGCCCATAAGCCCAAACGCAACTGCCCCAAGCACCATTGCTGCGATTATTGTCACTGTGTATGACTCAAAAACATCTGCGCCCATTCCTGCGCAGTCCCCAACATTGTCGCCAACATTGTCAGCTATTGTTGCAGGGTTTCTTGGGTCGTCCTCTGGTATTCCCTTTTCCACTTTTCCGACCAAATCTGCACCAACATCTGCTGCCTTTGTGTAAATTCCTCCACCAACCCTCATGAAAAGGGCAAGCACGTTTGCGCCAAAGCCAAACCCTATCAATGCCCTGCCTGCCTGTGAAAGAGCTGCTTCCCCTTGGCCCAGAGCCAGGTAAGCACCAACAAATACGGTTGAAACCCCTAACAGGCCAATGCCAGAAACCAATGCTCCGTTTACCATGCCTGCTGAAAACAACAGGCTAAGCGCCTTTCGCATGCTTGTGAGAGATGCCTGGGCTGCCCTGGCATTTGAGCGCACTGCAACATACATGCCAAAATACCCTACAAGGCCTGAGGAAATTGCCCCGACAAGAAAGGCAGCTGCAACAATGGTGCCAAGAACATAATAGATTGGAATTGTGAGGATTATGGTAAATACTGCCACTGTTATGAATTGCCTTTTCAGATATGCACCTGCACCTGACATTATTGCGCGTGAGATTTTCTGCATTTTTTTAGTGCCCTGGGCATACTCAAATACACCACTTGCAAGCTTGATTGCATATAATGCCCCTAAAATCCCTAGGACCAGGGGCACATAAAGAGCCAGCTGAAGAATTGATGTTTCCAAAAAATCACCTCAATTTCCAAAACCTATACAAAATCTAATTTTGACTTTCCTTTCACTGCTATTACTGGCACACCCAAAGCCAGGAGTTTTCTCCTCAAAGGAATGTCATTTGTTGCAACACAGAGGTTTTTTTCCTGTGCATATTTAATAATCCACATATCCACCTTGCCGCTGCTTTTTATTGTTTTTATATTTATTTGCTTTTTGTATTTTTCAATGTTCTGGAGGAAAAACCGCGCGGCTGCTGCCCTTTTACCTGTCCTGCCTGCAATTGATTTTAATTCATCTATTGTGCCAGAAGCTACCAGAAGGGCAAAGGGAGAGTGTATAACTCTCAAAAGCTCAGCTACAATGTCGATTTTACACTCATAGGGGACTAGCAAAAAGTTTGTATCCACCAGTATTGACTTCATATTTGGCTTTTTTGAGATTAAGGATTTAAAATGCGGCTGTGTGGGTTTGGCATGGTAAAAATATGCGTGCTCAGGTTGGGGCACAGAAAAATAAGGGACCAGAGAATTACAACCCATGTATTTTTGGCGGCCCGGGCGCTTGGCGCAATAGAGGGGGTACTGTGTGGTGAAAAGGATCTGCCTATTGTAAAGACTGTTGAGAGTGTGGGCAGGCAGTGGGGTGGTGATTTTAAAGTAAAGTATGAGAAAAATTGGAAAAGGTTCTTAAAGTCAAGAAAAAAACAAGGTTGGAAAGTTGTGCATCTCACAATGTATGGTGAGGATTTTTCAAAAAAAACAAAAGAAATGGACAAAGGGAATTGGGTTGTGGTTGTTGGCTCTGGAAAGGTTCCTTTTGAACTTTACAAAATGGTGGATTGCAATCTTGCTGTCACAAATCAACCACATTCGGAGGTTGCTGCGCTTGCAATGTTTTTGGACAGGGTTTTCAAAGGTAGGGAATTGGGACTGGAGTTTGGGGGCAGGATTAAAATCGTGCCAGATAAGTGCGGTAAGGTTGTCGTTCGTGGTAAAAACCATTGAAGGTATATATAAGGGGAAGGTCAGAAATTGTTTGTGATTTTAGATGGCTAAAAAAAGAGCCAAACCTAAAAAGGCGACCAAAAAAACAAGGTTTGGGAGGCCCAAAGCAAAAACAAGAAGGTTTGGGAGGAAAAACGCTCTTAAAAAAAACCTGAAGAAAAGAAATAGGAAAACCACACCAAAACGGTTTGTTGGGAAAAAGAGCAGACCGGACAGGATTGTGAAAAAAGACTTGTATTCAAAAGGCCTGCGGGCAGGGTTTCTTGCAAGCGCAGATGTGAGGCAGCGTTTTATTGAAATGGGTGGGGAAAACACAATTAACATTATACGGGAATTTGACAAGGATATGTCAGATGAGGACCTTGCAAGAAAAACAGGGATAAAAACCAGTGACGTGCGTGTTGTTCTCAACCGCCTTCACAGTCATGGTTTTTTCTCTTATACCAGAACAAGGGACAGGGACAGTGGGTGGTACTCATATATTTGGAAAATGAGCAAAGGCAGGCTGCAGGAGTTTGTTGGTGGTGTTGCCAAGCCGTTGGACAAGAGTATAGAAGTCAGTGAGGGAGATTTGTACCATTGCAGGCTGTGCAGCCCAGAAAAAATGGTTGGGTTTGACGATGCCTTTTCAAACCAATTCAAATGTGAGAAATGTGGAAGCGGACTTGTTTTCTTTGAAAGGAAAATAAGGTAAGGGTTTTTATTTACACCTTCTCTTAACAGCACGAAGCGGGATAGGGTAGTCTGGAGTGCCCGCTGGGCTCATAACCCAGAGATCAGTGGTTCAAATCCACTTCCCGCTATTTTTCTTTGTGCCAGGCCCCCAGAGTTCCGGTGTTTGGTTGGTGTTTTTTATTTGTTTATTGCTATATTTAGTTATTAGTTATTTATTATTATGTAATGTAACCATGGTTACAAAAGACAACACAAAACCCTAACACAACAAACAATATTAGAGGTAAAAAACAAAAAAATTTAAGGAGATTACCGGAATTGCGGGGCCAGCCCTCAAGACTCAAGACCTGACGCAGAGACTGCGCCTTTTGTTACAACCACAACATCTTCAACAGATTTTACACTCTTGTAAAGCACACTCTTGTCGCGCAAAATCCTTTTTGCCTCATCCTTTGAAACAGAGTTCAACGGCTCCATAGTAAGGCGGATAACTTCCCCCTTTTCAAGGTCAAGCAAAATCTCCTGGACCCTACCAAGGAACCTACCACCATCAGTGTATATGTCCATCCCATATATTTTCGAAACCTTTAGTGTCACAAACATCACCTGGGTCTGCCCCACCTTTCTTCTCGGTTCCAATTTAAAAAACTATGTTCAGCCTACCTTTCCCTCTGTATAATGTACTTTGCAAGCTCAAGGAGAAGGTCCTTTGCCCTGGTTTTTGGCAACACCTTGAGGTCACGCACTGCACCATTGACCAACTCTTCTGCAGTCCGCAGCGCTTTTTTGGTTGCTCCAGACTCTTTCATGAGTAAAATAACAGTTTCCACATCTTTTTTGCTCTTGTTCTGTTTGTGCAGGAGGGCTCTTAATTTTTTTCTCTTGTTTGTTGGAAGCGCCTTTAAGGCCCATATGGTGATAAGCGTCCTTTTTCCTTCCTTAATATCCCCCCCAATTTCTTTCTTGTATTTTTTTTCAGTGCCAACAACATTCAACACATCATCAATTATTTGAAAGCTTACCCCTAATTTCATTCCAAAATCAGAGAGTGCCTTGCACGTTTTTTTGCTTGCACCCCCTAAAAATGCGCCAACACCACAAGAAGCAGCAATAAGCGCACCGGTTTTGCCCCTAACAACCTGGTAGTACTCTTTTTCTGAGACATCCCATTTGTTTTTTTGGTACCAACCAAGCTCTCTTGCCTGGCCCTCAAGAACCTTGGTAAACGCTGAGAGTAGGTATTTTTGTGCCTGCGCCCTTTTTGGCCGGGGTATTGACATGGCCTCTTGCCAGACCATCATAAACAACCCATCTCCCGCATTAAGGGCAAGCGGCAGTCCGTATTTTATGTGCAGGCAAGGCTTTCCCCTGCGCAGTATGGATGAATCTTCAATATCATCATGTATCAGGGTAAAGTTATGGAACATCTCTATTGTGGCTGCTGCATGCAAGGCCTCTTTTTTTGACCCGCCAACAGCCTCACAGGAAGCAAGGCACAAGGCAGGCCTTAACTGCTTTCCACTCATTGACAGAAATTCAGAAAGAAGGCCATACACTTCTTTTGGCGTGTTTTTTTTCCTAAAAACCCTAAAAAGCCTCTTTCTCACAGGTGAGGTCATTCCCATAAGTTTTTTTTCAAGGACTGCCACCACAAAACCCACCAACAAACTTTCCTTAAGCAGAGAACTTTTATATTCTTCTTATTATAATCCAGCTCTACGGGCCTATAGCTCAGCTTGGTAGAGCAGTGGACTCTTATGTGTGTAAAGGGATGCCACAGGGCCATCCACGCGTCGAGGGTTCGAATCCCTCTAGGCCCATTTAAGTGGTTGTGGTATTGTTTGTTTGCATTGTGCTGTTCTCTGATTCTATTACAAGATTGTTGATAAACTCCTGCAGTTGCTCATTTTCAGCTTCAGAGAGGCACTTATAATAGGCATCATCCTTTACAAAGCCGCAAAAACCATCAACACAACTGCAGGGCACATCCTCAAGGCATGAAAACATTGGGGAGGTTTCATTTGCAAACGGGCCAGTGGCATTTTTTGGCACACAGTACTGGTTTGAGTTCCCAACAACTTTACAATCCAGGTCAGTTTCACAGTTTTGCGATGACATGAGCTTCTCAAACGCCTTTTGGGCCTCATCCACCTTTTTTTGTCCTTCAACAGCAGCTTGTGTGCATGTCTCTAACAGGCTGGCATCTTTCAAATTCTCACACAGGCCATAATTACCAGTCTCTCCAGCAACTGCAATATAACAGTCATCTGCAAGATCGTCAATTTTGCTGCACAGCACATAATTGTTTGTGCTTTGGGCAACAATCAAGGTGCATGCCTCATATTCTCCAACATCTTCCACAAGCTTGCAAAGTTCCCAATCTCCCTGCTGGACTGCAAATGATTTATAGCACAAGTCCCTGTCTGGCTGCTGCATGTTCTGGCACTTTCTCCTTTCAACAAAGTCTTGCTCTGCCTGATTATAGAAAAGCACAAAGCTTTGTGTTCCTATGATTGCTTCTGGTGCCTCGGGCACCTGGGGGTCTTGCAGCTCAACTACCTGGTATTCAGTTTCAAAGAACAGTGGAACAAGGTTTTCCTTGAAAGAGGCGTTGCTCTTTATTACCAGGCCAGTTGCCTTGTCAATCCAAAACAAAACTTTTTGGTCTGTCACAGTATAAAGGCTCGGATCATTTGGGCTTAAGCCCAGGGAAAGCAGGTCCTGCACAGTCAGGTTCTGATAGTCAAGCGAATAGCCAATCTTTTGTGCATCAAAACCATTAACTGTTTCATCAACAACATCTGGGCTGACAACTATTGCCCCTGCCGAGATAAGCTTTCTCACCTGGTCCTTTTGATCAACATATGTCTGGGGGGTTGGGAACAATGCGTTAAGGCTTGCTGCAATGTCCAATGCATTTTTATCATTCCCTACTCTTGCGCACCGTGTTTCTTCCCCATACTCAAGGCACAGGGTGTCAGTTGAGTTGTTTGAACTGAAAAAACCCTCAAAAACCCCAAAGGTGCCGCTAACCTTTGCCCAGCGTTGCTTGCTGTTGTCTGCAACAAAGTAGTCAGATACAACTCCATTTTCATTTGCAGAGTATTCCAGATAATACTCTTGTATTGCTGCTCCCCTGTCAAAAGAGCCAAGCAGCAGCTTCACAGACTCCAACTCAAAAGGTGAAGTTTCCACTTCCTCTTGTGGGGCTTCAAAAAATCCATTATAAACAAGGCCAAGTGCAACAACTGCAATAACAACTACTGCAACAAAAGCATATTTTAGAGTGGCGTTCTCTTTTCCTTTTACTGGTTTTTTCCCCATATTCTCACCTTCCTTGGTTTAAATTGCGCAAAAGCTTTTAAGTTCCATGCTTTTGTACGGCTTATCTGGATGCGAGTATTTTTATCACATCTCCATCGTTCAGGACATAGTCTGCGCCAATTTTCATATGGCTTTTTGCATCTATTGCACCAACAAATTTTTGCGCAAGGTCTGTATGCACCAGTTCTGCAAGCTGCAGGGCAGTTGTTCCTTTTGGCACAAGCAGCGCATCTGGCAGCACTTCCCCCTTCCTGTTTGAAAATTTTCTCTCATCTTCAACAGGGTATACAACAACGCAGCCAAGCTTTTTGTAAACAACATAATCTATGATTTCCTGTACGCCCGTTCCGTTGTTTTCTGTCAAAAATTCTCTCATTCTCTCCAAAGCCTGTACCTGCTTTTGGCTGGGCTCCCCTAAAATATCAAACTCCTTTGCACCTGGGAAGTAACTGCACAGCCCTTTTTCGGCTGCCTTTCTTAGGGCAAGCTCAATTGCTGCGCTGCATGCAAAAACAGGCTTGCTGCTTTGTTCTTTCACTTTTTTGAAAATCTTCCCTGCTTCAGGCAGGTCAATCTTATTGCAGGCAACAACAGTCGGCATCCTAAGCTTGAGAACTTCTCTTGCCAGCTGTTCTGTGCCTTCTTTGCCTGGCAGGCCACTGGTTATGTCGAGGCCGCACTCAGATGCTGCTTGCAAAAGCATGTGCTCAGTTATTCTAAGGCCAGAAAGCGACTCCACAATTCCCTTTATGTTGTCTTCTTTCGGGGGTTTCCTGAGCATTATTGAACAGAGCCAAAGCGCAATTTCCTCTTGCAAAAAGCCGATTTCCTCTGATGGCAAGCACTTTTGGCAAGGGTTTCCATGCAAATCTGTCTTTCCAGTGGAGTCAACAACCTGTATGAGCGCGTCAGCTTCTCTCACACTGTCCAAAAACCTGTTGCCAAGCCCCTTTCCCTGGTGTGCATCTGGAACAAGCCCAGGCACATCAACCATATTCACAGGCACAAGCCTGGTTCCATTTATGCACTTGCTGTTCTTTGCATTGCATTTTTCCAGGCCTAAAAGCTTGTGCGGGCACTCTGACCGAACATAAGTGATTCCTTTGTTTGGGGTAATGGTGGTAAACGGGTAGTTTGCAATTCCAGCATCCACAAGCGTTGCTGCTGAAAACAGGGTGCTTTTTCCCTTATTGGGCGCGCCCACAACGCCGATTAGCATAGCCTAAAACTGGCAGCCCAAATATATAAAGTCTGCCTGGCACAACAATGCTATGGTTTCACCTCTTAGGCCCCCTGCCCTGACTTGTGAGCTGGTTGGCAACCCACAAGCACTGGTTTTGGCAAGAAAATGGGCAGATTCATGGAAAAAAGGCAAGTCTCAAAAACCGCTTCTAGTGTATGGGCCAACAGGCACTGGAAAGACTGCTCTTGCACATGCAATAGCCTCAGAATACGGTTGGGAGCTTTATGAGCTAAATGCCTCTGGCTTAAGGGATGCTGACACAATGGGAAAAACACTTTCAGCTGCAGTTGGCTCCTCATCAATATTTGGCACAAAAAGGCTCATACTCATTGATGATGTTGATGCAATTTCAGGCAAGACAGAAAGGGGCAGTGCTTCTACAATAGCAAAAGCACTTTCTTCATCAAAGCAGCCAGTAATCCTCACCTCCCACAGCTATTATGCAAAAAACCTGCAGGCAATAAAACAACTCTGTATGCCATTGGAGTTCCGAAAAGTACATGCAGCAAGCATAGGTGCGCTGATAAAGAAAAAGGCAGGAGAGCTTTCCATCCAATTGCCAGGGGGCAGCGCAGAAAAAATGGCAAAATCAGCGTCAGGCGACGTAAGGGCGGCTCTCAATGATTTGCAGGCTCACAACATTTCAGCAGTCAGGGACAAGGAAAAAGGGATTTTTGACACTGTCAGGACAATCCTAAAATCAACAAGCTTTTCTGAAGCGCGCATTGCAGTCTTTTCATCTGGCACTGACAGGGCTTCCCTGAAAACCTGGGTTGCGCACAACCTACCTGCAGAGTACACCCGGCCCTTTGACCTTGCCCAGGGCTATGAGGCTATCTCAACTGCAGATATATTTGAGTCAAGGGCGTCACGCACGCAATGTTGGGGCCTTTTCCGCTATGCAAATGACCTGCTCTCATCAGGGGTTGCTCTTGCAAAGACAGGGCCTTACCACAAGTACACGCCGCTTTCTTACCCAGAATACATAAGGAAAATGGGCGCATCAAAATCAGCAAGGGCCGTCAGAAAAACAGTTCTCAGGAAAGTCTCAAAATTTTGCCACTGCTCAACATCGCAGGCGCAATCTTATCTGCCCCTTCTCCAGTATGCGGCAAAAAAGGACGCACACCAGGTTTCAAGGCTTTTTGGGTTTGATGAGAATGAGCTTTTGTTTGTTTCAAAGGCAAAAAAAGCAAAACCAGGGAAAAAGAAAAACTAGGTGCAAAAATGGCGTTCAAAAAAGCAAAAAAACAAAATCTCTTTGAAGAGACTGACAAACAACTTTCAGGAAAATTCTCACAAGCAGGTTTTGGCTTTTCCTCAGGCATCTCGGTGCTGTTTTCCCCTCTTGAGGCAGCATACTTGGTAAAAACAGGCAAATCAAAATTTTCTGGCAAAACACTGGAGCAGTTCATGGCTTCACAGGAAAAAACAGGCAAAAACTTTCCATTTGCCCTGGCGGTTTATTCCCTTATTTACAAAAAAGCAAGGCAGATCAGGCCATTTATGAAAAGTGCAAAATACTTTCGCGTATATGCGCCTGGCATTGGAAGGCTTGAAGGAAAGCCAAGCCAGTTCTTGTGCCTTGCCCCTGGAGAGGCTCCTTCTTTAAAGGCACTTGAGCAGGAGATAAAAAAAGCGCATTTGGCGCGCCTTGAGCTCATAATAGCATATGGCACAGAAAAAGAGCCAAAATTCATCAAAGTGTCAAGCTTTAACTTCTGACCCACACACGCTTTTATTCTTCAGCAGAGGTATCATTGCATGCCAAACTGCCTTATCTGCGGTGCAGTGATTGATGAAAACGACTCTGCCTATTATGCAAGGGGGTTAAAATGTATCCCATGCTACACGCGCTCAGGGGCAGAGGCAAGGCTCATATCCTGTTCAAGATGCGGCACCAGGATAAGCGCGGAAAGGGCGATGAGAAAGAGGGGCTCAGTCTATTGCAGCTATTGTATGTCAGAGCTTGAAAGGCAGGAAAGAAAGCCAAAATGCCCTCTTTGCAGGCGAACTTTAGAGTCATGGCAAAAAACAACCAAGCTTTCAAACAACAAAGTGGTCCATTCGTCGTGCGCAAAGGAAAAGCAGGGCAGGGAGGGGCCAAAAACATATTGCTCGTACTGCCAAAAGGAAACAGACAGCTTCAGGGTTCTTGACAACGGGCTTAAAATCTGCCCAAAATGCGACAGCAAAAGAGGCTCAAAGCATGATGCGACAATACTAGGGTCATTGGTGGACAAGATAGGCTCAATGCTGGGCTAACCCCCAACCCATGCTTTAAAAATTCTCCAGAGCATAATATTTGCATGGTCGCAAAGCTTCTTGTAAGCCAGAACTCTTCATACATTTTCCCGTCAAACATAGAGCTTCGCAAATTCCCTGACAAAGAGGCGCATGTTCTTATCCATGGCCTTGACTCGTGCAAGGACACAGAGGTCCAGGTCCTTCACAGGTGCTACCCAAAGCAGGACAGCTCATTGCTCCAGCTTTTCCTTATTGGCAAGACATTGCAGAAAACAGCAAAAAGAACAGAGGCAGTTGTTCCATACCTCCCCTATGCCAGGCAGGACAAGATATGGAAGCCTGGCGAAGCCCTGTCAGCAGAGATAGTCTGCCAGATGATTGCAGCAGCAGGCTTTAGCTCTATTGCAACATTTGACTGCCATTTCCTGAAAAAACCAGGCACATTCACATACGGCGGCATACAAATACGCAATTTCTCGCTTTCAGAAGAGCTGGTTTCATATTTTAAGGCAAAAAAACCAGACGCACTTTTCATAAGCCCAGACCAGGGCGCAAAATACATTGTAAGCGCAGCAGGCGGCAAAAGCATGAACAAGGTGCGCGGCGATTATGGCAGGGGGAAGAAAAGGGCGCACAGGCCGGTTTCAAGGATTGACCTGGATTTTGACGTAAAAGGAAAAGACATAGTAATACTTGATGACATGATTGCAGGCGGCTCAACAATGATAAAAGCAGTCAAGGCAGTGCTTTCACAAGGGGCGACATCAGTCTGCTGCGGCTGCTCGCACGGGCTTTTCCTTGGGGATGCGTACACAAAGCTTCAAAGGGCAGGCGCAGAGGAAATAGCCGCCTCAAATACCATTGCATCAGAAGCATCGAAAATAGACATTCTGGAGGCTGTCAAAAAACAGATAATAGGAGGTTTCTGACTCTCGCTTATGTGTGGGATGCTGCAGCTGCAAAGGCTGCTTTCTGACCAGATGGCGCAAAGGCGCTTCTTGCTCAGGCCGCCAGAACCAGCACCAGAGCAACTTGTTTCAAGCCCTTCAAAATCTGTTTACATAGGAAAAACACAATTCTTGCATGTGCCCTTTTTCTGGGACCCTGAAAAGCTTGTCAACCCGCACTTATGTATTGTTGGCATAACTGGCTCTGGCAAGTCCTATTTTGTAAAGACTTTCATTACCAGGGCCTCAATAGCACTAAAATCAAAATTCCTTATCCTTGACTGGGCAGGCGAATATGCTGACTGGGTAAAATCAGCAGGGGGCAAAGTAATAGAATTCGGAAAGCAGGGGATAAATCTTCTTGACCTGGGAGGCACAACCCCACACACACGGACAAGGCAGGTAATGGGCTCATTGGAAATGCTCACTGACATTTCCTCATTCCCGCACCAGCGCAGGCTCACAGAAGAGGCAATTGAAAAGGCATACCAGTTGCGCGGGTTTTCTCTCCACAGGCAAAACAAGCGAAAAAAACCGCCAACCCTTGAAGCGGTTTTTTCGGTTCTCAGGAAAAAATCAAAAAAGAGCACAGAATCAGCAGAGGCAGCCAGGAGGATAAAAAACCTGCTCCTTTCTTCAAGGGGCTCATTCTCTTCCCATACCATTAAGCTTGAAGAGCTTATTTCAGGGATTGTTTGCATTGACCTTCATTCATTGCCAACAGAGTCTCTGCGCAGCCTTGCAGGGTTGGCAATTCTGCAGTTTGTAAAGGAAAAGATGCGCAGCCAGCCATATTGCAACTCCAGGCTCCCAGGTCTTTTTGTTGTTGCAGATGAGGCATGGAAAATCGCAGCAGACTCACGCTCAGACATAGTGTCAATAGTCCGCGAAGGCAGGAAATACGGATTTGGCCTTATTGTTGCATCACAAAATCCAACAGACATCCATAAGAGCATATTCTCAAACGCAGGCACGGTTGCAGCATTCAGGCTTATGCTTTCATCAGAGCGCAAGTACCTTCGCGCATCGCTTGCCTATTCTGATTTGCTTGAGGCCCTTTCACACAGCTTTTCAGTGGGCCAGGCTCTTGTGCACTTGGAGTTTGCAAGCCCTGTTTGCTGCCCAAGGACATTTATAGTGGAAAAAGTTGACGGCGAAGGGCTGCTTATAACACTGTCAATCAGAGGTGGTGGAGTGAACCTTGAGTTTGAAAAAAATGAACTAGCAAAACATTTGCTCTCTTTTGGGCTGACAGACAGGCAGACATCTTCCCTGCTGTCAGAATTTGAAAGGCACAGTTATTCACTTGAGGCGGCAGACCTTGTCCTTTTTTTGGAAAAGTTCGGCTACAGCAGGGCATCAGCGGTTTCGCTTTTGCGCAGGATTGGGGCAAGGGAAAAAGAGCTCCTGTCACTTTTTTCATCAATAAGAAAAGGCAGCACAGGGGCGGGCAGACGGGAGGCATTGGTTTTCCTGGCAGAAAAAAAGCAAAAGCCCGGAAAAAGAAAAAAGAGGTGATGTTGTGGAAAATATTGCAGAGCACAGGATTGCAGCGCACTTTAAGGGCAAATTCCCGCATGACATTTCATCCCTTTCAGGGCTGGGGTTTGACAAAGTTTCGGTCACAAAAGGCAAACTTCTGATAAGAAAGAACCAAAGCATTGACTTTTCAGGAAAGCCACACCTGTTCTTTGAAATTGAGATGCACAAAAAAAGCATATTTCTCAGGTATAATTCACCAAAAGGCTCAGAAAAAAGAATCAGATCTTTGCAGGCGCATGTTTTTTTGCTCAGGGCTCTTTCACTTTTGCCGGGCATGCAGACAGATTCATCAGACATTGCAAAACTTGTGCTGCCTTCTCTTGAGCTGTCATCAGAAATAGCAGGCATGGACTATGAGCTTCTTTTAAAAAAACATACAGACCTGCAGCTTGAGTTTGCCGAGCTTGCAAAAAAGGGCAAAAGGCTGTCAAAGGCATCAGAGCAGTCTGCCCTTCTGGCAATAGAGCTTGAAAACAAGGTTTCAGCCCAGGCACGGAGAATACAAAAGCTTGAGGCGGTTTCAGACCAGTCATTGCGCGAAATGGTCTTGTGCTGGGTGGCCTCCCACAGGGGCTCTTTTGATGTGGCAGCATTCTCAAAAGAAAACAAGCTTAATTCTGCAAGGGCAGAAGAGGGGCTTGAAATGCTCCTAAAATCAGGCGCAATAGCTAGAATAGGGAAAAAGAAAAAATACAGGTATGCATTGCAAAAGCCGCAGGATCGCGGCGCCTTCAGCATAATTCAGTCACGTCTTGCATGGCTAAAGTAAAAACAGGCCACAAGCACAGCTGCGCACAAAACAGCAAGCGGCATTTGGATTGGGTGGGGCTTTGGCTTTAGCTGGATAGAAAATTCTCCCTCAGGCACCCCCCTGACAGTATGTATGCCTCTTTCTGCGTCATGCAAGACAGAACAGCCTGCAGCACCAGTGCATTCTGCAAAAGTCGGGATGTTTTTTGAAAATATTTGCAATGAGCACTTTTTAGAAAAACAATTTCCAGAAAGGCTTGCGCTGTCAAAGCCAATCTCTTCCCAAACTATTTCTGCATTTTCACTTTTAATATCCTCAGAACCTGCTTTGCCTTTGGCAGAAAACAAAACCCCTGCGCTGGTATAAAGCTCTTCAGAAAACCGCCCGCCCTTCTTCAGCTTGCAGTATTCCTCCCACTTTGCCTTGCTGTCCTTTTCAAAGGTCCAGCCCGCGTTCCCAAGAACAACATATTTTGCCTTAAGGGCATCAAGCTCCTGCAAAATTCCTTCAGTGCCGTCAAAATAGCCGATAACAGCCCTTTGAATTCCCTTGTCCGGTATCGGGTATTGGGAAACCATGCCCCTCCAAACAAAAAGCGACCTTTGTTCCCCGACAATTTCATATGCTTTTTGCAGTGAAGCATATTCAGCAGCAACCTCCAAAGAGCCCAGCTCTGAAGAGTACTGCCCGGCTGTTGCTTCCATAATGCCAAAGAAAAGGCCTGCAAAGGGGAAAAGCAGGGCCAAAGCAAATGCCACTGCAAAAGTATCCTTGTCAAGCCCGAGTTTTCTTCTCACTCTTTCTGCTTTTCTGATAACCTTCCAGAACAAGTAGGAAGTTCCAATGCCTGCCAAAAAGAAGGCTGGCAAAAAGAAGGAAGGCAAAAAGCGCAACCCGTCAACAAAGGGAAAGGCAGTATTAAGGGCAGGGTTTGTTGCAAAAACAAATACAATTGCCCCAAAGCCTGCAAGCACAGCTGCAAACATGCTTTTCTGCTTGTATGCCGCAATAAGGCCCGCAAAAAACAGCAAGGGCAGCAAAGCATGGCCTATTTGCAAAAAGCTGACAAGTCCCTCCTCTATGCTGCTGATTGATGCCCCGCCAAGGGGAGAATAGGCAGCAGCATCAACAGAAAGCAGGTATGGCACAACAATCCACAAAACCAGGGCAGAGCAAGCAATGCCAAGAACAGCAAATCGCTTTAGCCTGCCCAACACTGCTGCCAGTGCCCCGAGCACGCAAAGGCCTGCTACAAGCACAAGCAAAATCCTCTGGTTTGAAAGAAAAGCAAGCGCAAAGAACAGTGCAGAAAGGGCGATGCCATGTTTCTTTTTTTCAGCCACTGCCCCATAGCCAAAATAAAATGAAAAGAGTGAAAGAAAAGTTGCAAGAGTGTGGGCAGTCATGCCATAAACAAAAAGGTCTGCTCCCCCGCCCACTGGAAATCCCCTGCTTGGCATGAAAAGATAAATCAAAGAAGCAAAAAGAAATGCCCCTCCCCTGTATTTTGGCAGCTTTGTTGAGAACAGATAAAACAGGACAATTGGGACAAAAAACAGTGCAATTTCATAAACTTTGTATGCATATTGCGGGGAGATATCAAATGCCATGTAAGCAAGGGCAGGCAAAATCCCTGAAAGCACAGGGTAATCTGTCCATGGCAGCCTGAATGATGACAAATACCCTGCAATTGCAGGTATCCTGTGGATATGAAACGGTGCGTCAATGCCATAAAAGCTTGAAGGAATTTTGTAATTTGTTTCGGCTTTCCAGTTTCCTCCAACCAGAATCAGCACAGGGGCGTTCACATGCAATCTTGTGCTCTTGTCAATAAAAGCAAGCTCAAAAAGTGAAAATCCTTTTTCCTCTTCTTCCCAACCCCCCATTTCCCCTGCTTCAAGCACAATTTCAAGTTCTCCTGTTTCCCTAATTTCATATTGCCTGCCAACGTCGCAAGGGGAGCAGGCAGTTTGCCCATTCACAAGCAATTTTGAGAAGAAAATCCCCTGCTCTTCAGTTGACAGGGTGACTGAACCTGCCTTTCCTTTCCCTTCAAGCAGCACAGATGAGACTGATTCTCCTGCATGCGGAACATAGAGCATCACAGAATTTCCGGAGGCAAACGCATCAACATAAATATCTCCAGAAAGGCACTCATCCTGTGCAGCAATCCTTTGGCTGGTTTTCTGGAACCTAAAATCAGGCTCAAGCACCCCCAATTGCGATGCAAAAAACAAGCAGCACACAAAAACAATGAGAATTGGAAGATGCTTTCCTTTTTCAAAAATGCCTTTCCTCTTTTTTCTCAAGGGTGCTCCCTCTTGTGTTTTCTTTCAAGCAATGCGCCAAGCGTGTACAGGTTTATCCCTATAAGGGCAAGCACAAGGCCGGCAATCCCTGTGAAAACTGTCAAAAAAGCAGAGCCAATTGGCAGCTCGCCTGTCGCATAAAAGGTATTGACAACAAAAAGCCCGAGCATTACAGAGGAGACAAGCAGCAAAAAGCCTGCTCCTAAAAAGAAAACCAAGGGCTTTGCCCTTGCAATCTTGCACAGCAAGTCCCCTGCAAGCCCTGCGCCTCTGGCAATTGCGCTGCCCCCACCATCCTCATAATACCTGACAGAAACAGGCACCTGGGCAATCCTCAGGCCCTGCTGCTGCGCACGCACAACAATTTCTGCACCTGCCCCATAACCGTCATCAACAGGCCTTATTTTCGTTGCTGCCTTTTTTGAAAATGCCCTAAAGCCGCACTGGTAGTCAACATTTTTTTCCCCTGCCTGCACTCCTGCCAGCTTGTTGATGACCATGACTCCTTCTCTCCTGTAAGCAGGCGGCTTCACAAAAGAGCCCAAAAACCTTGAGCCAATGCACAAGTCTGCCTTTCCATCTGCCACTGGCTTTGCAACAAGAGGAATTTGGAGGGGGTCATGCTGAAAATCCCCGTCAATAAAAACAAAAGCATCAGCATTCATTTTCTTTGCCCTCAAAAGCCCTGTCCTTATTGCTGCCCCATAGCCTCTCCTTTTCCTGTGCGCTATCACAGTTGCACCTGCCTCTTTTGCAAGCTTTGCAGTATTGTCCCCAGAGCCATCATCAATGACAAACACTTTGCCATGCTTTTTTGAGAGCAGCACAACAGAGGCAATGCTTTTTTCCTCGTTGTGCGCAGGTATGAAAATAGCAAGCTTCATTTCTTTCTCCTCCTTTTCACTGTCTTTTTTGCAGGCTTTGCTTTTTTTCTTGGCTTTTTCGCATAGGGCTTTGCCCAATCTTTTTTTGTTTCACAACCAGGTTCAATGCACATTTCAAACGGCCTTTTCCCTTTTCTCACAACCCTTATTACTGGTGTTTTGCATTTTTCACATGCCCTGCCAAGGGGAACAATTTTTGCGTTCTGGGGAAGCGGATAGCTTGCAGTGCATTCTGGGTAGCCAGAGCAGCCTACAAACTGCTTTTTGCTCCTCCCTTTAATGATACGAAGGTCGCCGTTGCATTTTGGGCACTTGCCAAGAAGGCTGTCTGAAAGCTCTTTTCTCTTAAGCCCAGACAGCAGCTCAAGGCCAATGTCCTTTTCCTTGCCCTCAAACTTGCCAAGTATGCTGCCCAAGACCTGCTTTCCCTTTTCAATTGCCTTTTTTTCATTTTCCCCATCCTGTATTTTTTCCATCTCCCCTTCAATGTCCCTTGTAAGTTCCTCATCAAGTATTTCAGGCGCAGCCTTTGCAAGAAGGTCAAAGACAGCAATCCCGAATGGGGTTACTTTTATGCTCTTGCCCTCCAGATAGCCTCTCTTGAAAAGAGTTTCAATGACATTTGCCCGGGTTGCTTTTGTCCCCAGCCCAAGCTTTTCAAGCTCTGTTATGATTGAGGCAGGGGTATACCTTTTTGGGGGCTGGGTCTTCTTTTCCCAAATCTTAAAGTCCTTTATGTCAACAGTTTCGCCTTCTGAGAATTGGGGCAATGGTTTTTCCTCAAACTTTGCATAAGGCGCATAAATTTCAATCCATCCCTTTTTCGTTGTCCTTGTGCCAGAGGCAACATAATTCTCCTTTCCGCAAAGCAACGTCACTTTTTGCGCTTCCCTTTTTGCAGTTTCAGAAAAGCAGGACAAGAAGCGCCTTACAATAAGGTCATAGAGCTTTTTTTCCTGCTCCCCGGGTTGCGCCATAATGCCTGTTGGATAGATTGCAGGGTGAGCCGGGTCCTGCTTTTTCCCTTCAACAGGGGTTGTCCTTCCCTGCTCCAAAAGCCATTTTGCAGGTTTTTCATAAGCCAGATTTTTTGAAACAAGCTCAATTATTCTTTTCAAGTTCAATTTTGCAGGCAGCTTTTGCGAGCTTGTCCTTGGATAGGAAATAAGCGAAGACTCGTAAAGCGACTGCGCAAGCGCAAGGGTTGCAGCAGGCGCAAACCCAAAAACCCGGTATGCCTCCACTTGCAGGCTGGTTAAGTCAAAAGGCGGCATTGGGGCCTGCAGAAATTCCCTTCTCTGCACTTTTTGCACAGCGCCAGGGCTTCCAGAATGCTCAAGCGCTTCTTGTGCACCGTTTCTTTTTGAGAACCTTCCATGCGCATTTTCAAACAGGACTTGCTTTGCAATGCAGGTGAGCTCCCAATAAGGCTTTGGAATAAAATCAGATATTTTCTTTTCCTTTTTTGCCAAAATTGCAAGTGCTGGGCCTTGCACCCTTCCAATGCTCATTACCTTATTTGCGCCTGCGCTTCTTATTGATGACATGAGCGCCCTTGACAGGTTAATCCCGTAAAACCAGTCAAGCATGTGCCTTGCCTCGCCAGCAAATGCATTGCCAAGGTCAAAGTCGCCCCTCTCAAGGTAGGAATGCTCAAGCTCGTCCTTTGTAAGCGAGGAGAATTTCATCCTGCTTCCCTTGCTGCTATTGCATGCAAACCGTATCACATTATAGCCAATCAGGCTCCCTTCAACATCAAAATCGCAGGCACATATATACTCATCAGCCCCTGGGCACAGCTTTTTTATTGTGTCCAAGTATTTTTTTGAGTAGTCTGACTTTTTTTCAACCTCATGGCTTGGCGCCCAGTTAATGTCAAAAACAGGATATTCTCGCCCTCCCTTTTCCTGTCTCAGGGTATATAGGTGGCCAACAGCAGAAACAACAACAAGCTTTTGCCCGTCCCTCTCAACTTCATAATAGGCAACCCCGTACAGGCTTTTTCTTGCGGCTTTGCCTCTGCCAAGCGCATTGGCTATTTTCTCAGCCACTTTTGGCTTTTCGCATATAACAAGCTTCATACATCCGCTTTTTTCATGAACTGTTTATTAAACCTGCAGCAGGGCCTCTCAATCAGCCTCATCCTGCGGGCTCTTGGAAACAGGCTTTTGCCGGGCATCTGCCTTGTTCACAAGCCATGAAAGCTCTTGGTAATTGTCAAGCATGTGCAGCATTTCATTCCCTTCATAGCGGACCTTGATGTTTCTTGCGCATTCCATACCTTCTCTGATAAGTTCAACACCATTGGCCTTTTTGCTAATATATGAAAGCAACCAAAGTGTCTTCTCAAAAACCTTATGCCTGTTTTTTATACAGCCTGAGACAAAATACTCAAGAAGGCCAATCCTTTTTTTGTAGTGGTCATAACCTGAGTCTGCATAAGAGAGCTTTGAGGCAACTGAAAGAACGCTTTTCATAAGTTTTGTCTCAAGCCTTTGGTTCATGCCTGGGGGCAGGTTCTTTTCCAGCATCCTAAGAACACAGTCCTCGCAGGCTCTGCTTCTGAACAAGTGTGTGTCTGGTTTTAAGCGCGCCCACACTGGAACAACCACTTTCATTTAAAACACCTAAACTGCTTTTTACATTTAGAACCACCTATTTTTTAATTCCTTGCTCCCCAATTCCATAGGGGTGGAAAAATGAAAGCGCAGCTTTCTGCTGAGATGCTCATCATTCTGGTTGTCATCCTCGGCCTGGCAGTTCTTGTTGCCTCTGTAATGCTCAAAAGCGGAAAACAGGCAGCTGATAGCATTGAGCAAAAGACAGAACAGGTCATTGCTGCAAGCGAGGATACAATGGTAAAAGGCGAATCTGGGGACTATTGTGTGAATGACGCAGACTGCGAATCAGGCAGCTGTGACACATACTCCAAGAAATGCTATTAGGTGCTTTATTGGCATCAGGCCAGGTTTCAGTTGAAACTTTGATGGTTTTCCTTATTTTCCTTATTCTCCTTGGCATAGCATATACTGCAGCTTCAAAAATAGGCACGCAAGCACAACAGAAAATAAGCAGAACAATCTCCCAAAGCTCTTTTGATGAATTCTCCTCAAAGCTTGAGCAGGCCTGCACGCTTGGCAATGGCAATGTCCGCACAATTGAAATAAAAGGAACTCCTGCACAAATTTCTGCCCAAGAAAACACCCTTTACTTTGAAGCAAAGGGCTTTTCCTCAAGCAAAAAAATCCCCTGCCAGCTGTCAATACTGCAGGACATGCCCTCAAGCTCATTTACAATAGAAAACATCGAAGGCACAATTGAAATTTCCTAATACAAGAATTCCTGGAAAAACCGCTCGCAAGAGGTAGCATCTGTTCCCTTTGCCAGGAAAAACCGCACATTGGCAGCTCTTGCAGCCTGCCTGTCCTCTTCATTGTCCCCAACAAAAACAGCTTCAGAAGGCAAAATACCCATCTTTCCAAGAGCAAGATTGAGCATTTTAGGGCTTGGCTTTGGAGGCGCATCCCTGCTTGACATTACTGTCTCAAAATGCCCGGTTACTTTGAACTTTTCAAGGACCATTATCACACTTGCCTTTCTGTTGCTTGCAACCGCCAATTTATACTTTGCGGAAAGTTCAGGTATTTTTTGCGCAATTGGCGTTGGCTTTACCATATCTATGTTCTCAGCAGTCAGCTCTGAGAGCCTTTTGAGTATTTTTTCCATCAGCCTTGCATCCATGCCCAGCTTTGGCACAAGCCCCACAAATACGCTCTGTGCACTGTGAGCAGATGACATATTCTCAACCTCACCATCCTTTACTACAAACCCATACTCATTGAGCACTTGCTTGGTGTTGTGCACAACAGCTGCCCTTGAGTCTGCCAAAACTCCATCAATGTCAAAAATTATTGCCTTTATTGCCATTTTATCATCCTGTTTTTTTCAGCTTTTTCATCGCGGCAGAGGAGCACGATTCTTGAAGGGGCATGCACATCACTTGCCCTATAGCCGCTCATCTGTGCCAGTTTTTTTGCAATAACCCCAACTTCTTCCATCTCAAGCATGCTTTTTGTGCTCAAGCCGCGCTCCTGAAGCCTTGCCCCTCCTACAAATGCCATGCTTTTTACTTCAACATAATGCGGCTTTGCAATTTTTATCTGTTCAGCATACCCATCCAAGTCAAAATCATTTACTTCTCTTGCAAGTGTCATTCTGAGAACAGTTCTTGTCTTTTCCCCTATTTTTGGAAGCAAAGCCAGTGTTTTGAGGTACTTTTTCCACAAATTATTAGATAATGGTCTTATGGATTTTCTGTAAACCTTTTCATTTGGCGCAACCATTGAAACATAAAGCTGGGTTGGCAGGGTTTCCCATTTCTCCATCCTCTCAGGAAATGTGCCGTTTGTTACCAAGAAGGTAGTCATTCCCCTTTTATGAAACTCCTTGAAAAGCCCCTCAAGATATGGATACATTGCAGGCTCACCAGTCAAAGATATTGCAGCATGTTTTGGCCTTAAAGCCTCTTTGAAAAGCTCTTTACTCACCTTTTTATTCCCCCCAAAGCCAGAAACAATTCTTTTCTGCGACTCAAGAAGCAGGCTTACAACTTTTTCTGGCCTGTCCCAGGAAAAGCCCTTTTTAGGAATCTCATCAAACTTCAGGCTCTTTTCAGGCATCATTCTCCAGCAAAATACGCAGGCATGGTTGCAAAAAAGGAGAACCGGAGTGCATTGCAGGCACCTGTGTGATTCAATGCCATAAAACTGGTTTTTGTAGCATTTTCCCTGCCCTTTAAGCGATTTTCCAGCCCAAAGGCAAAGCTTTGCAGCAGAATGCTCCCCTGCAATATGGTATTTTTGCCTTATCAAAGCAGTGAGGAGGGCATCAGGTATGCTCTTGTTCTTGTCCCTCACTTTTTTGTAATAAGTTTTCCTGTCTCTAGACTTTTTTGCTTTTGCCATTCTCACAGCCCATTCATTACCAGCTGCATTGCTTTATAATTCCTATGCACAATGAAACATGAGCTAAAAAGCCTGGCTTACTTTTGCAGGCAGTTTGTTAAAGACCTGCATAAGAGGTGAAAACATGGCAATAAAAATCGAGTTTTCATTGCAGAAAAAATCCTTGCTGGTATCAGAGCCAGAGTCAGTATCATCCCTGGTGAACGGGCACTATGGCTACATGAAAAAAGGAGTAATCTCGCTTTTCCCGGAAGAGGCGCTTTACCTGATTGACATAAGGAATGCAAAATGCCTGGACCCTTCGCTTAACCAGTACAGCTTTAACCAGGTTGCAAAGGCATTTGAGGCAAAAAAGCAGATGGCCCGCTATTTTACTTACAAGGACTGGAGGGACAGGGGAATGATTGCCCGCCAAGTATCAGAAATCACCCACAAATATGGGAGAAACAGCCCAAAAAAGTACCCTGAAGGAAAGTTTTCGCTTGACAAGTATGCATTGCAGGGCCGCTTTTATGCAGATGACTTGTGGGCAGTAATCGACGACCCGGAAACAGGCAAAAGGCTGTATGAGCAATACTGGATTGGGCAGTTTGGCTCATACAAGGCAGAGCAGCGCGGCAAACTCTCAAAGCTTGATGCATATGAAACCCTTTTCCTAATCCGCCATGCCGGCCTTCACCTTGAAAATGCATCAGAAAAAGAAGTAATAAAGGCAGCCAAAAAAAGGCACAAGGACTTTTTGCACCTGTACGAAGTATATGAAAACTGGAGATTGCACGGCTTTGTGCTGAAAACAGGCTTTAAGTTTGGCACGCATTTTAGGCTTTATTTCCCAGGCGCCTCTCCAGTAAAAACCAACAAGGAATGGGTGCACAGCCGCCATGTTGTGCATTGCTTTCCGCGCACAAGCAAGCTTCTAATATCAGAATGGGCACGTGCAATAAGGGTGGCCCACTCAGTGAGAAAAACATTTGTGCTTGCAATCCCAGGAAAGGCAAAAAAGAAAAAGCCAAAAAAAGAACTTTCAACTACTTTGGACTTTTTGCTTTACCACAGAAAGCATGGGGGGATAGAAAACCCAAAAACAGGAAAGCCAAAATATTTGATGTTCTCGCTTTCTGAGGAAGAATACATTGGAGGGGAAGAATTGGCAGATGCAATTGACCAGTGCAAAAGAATAGGGCTGGAGCTTTTGCTTGCAATCTGCGACAGGGAAACCTCAGTCACTTACTACTTGGTAAAAAGAATAGAAATCCCAGGAAGCAAGGAAGAATACTATGAAATAGAATGGGCGCAGCCTTAATCACTTTACAGCCCTTTTCAGCTTTGAAATCAATTTCCTGTTTCCCAGGTAAAGCGGCACCCTGGCATCAACATTCTTTTCCTTTACATCAACCAAAGACCCTTTGCCAGACCAGGAAGCACCACCTGCCTGCTCAATGATGAATGCCATTGGCTGCGCCTCATAAGTCAGCCTTAACTTCCCTTTAGGCTTTTTCTTTGCAGACGGATAAGCAAAAATCCCGCCCCTGTGCAGGATTTGCGAAAAATCAGCAACAAAAGTCCCGCAATACCTTACCTTTAGTTTCTCTTTCCTGAACAGGTCTTTTGCAAACTTCAAAAATTTCGGGCCCCAGTCCATTGGATAGCCTCCAATGCCAAATACTTCTCCTTTTTTTGGAAGCTTCATGTTTTCTGAAAGAAGCAAAAACTGCGCCTTCCCATCGCCGTCATAATGCTTTACAAACTCATGCGTGCCATTGCCGACAGTATAAACAAAAGTATTCACAGGGCCATAAAGCTTGTAAAAGGCAGCAACCAGCCTTTTGCCAGGCTGCGGCAAATCCTTTTTATAGACGCCGACGATTGAGCCAAACGGGTTATTGGTAACAATATTTGATGACCCGTCAAGAGGGTCTAAAGTGACAACAAAAGGCGCCCGCTTATTCACAAAAAGGGGCTTTTTGAGCTCCTCAGAATAAATCTTCCTCACAAGGCCGGTTTTCACAAGCCTGTCGCACAAAAAACCATTCACCCATTCATCCAAAGCAGCAACAGCCTCACCATACTTGTTCTTATCCCCCGTTGTTCCCTGCAAATATTTTGGGAAATAATGCTGTGCATCCAGGGAAATGTGCGCAAATGAAAAAATCAGGCGCCGAAGCTCAGGGCTTATCCCTGCTTTTTTAAGGTGCTGTGAAAGGGTCATAATTTGCAATCAACCACCGCTTAATCTCCAAGGACAACCTTTGTTATCTCTTTTGTGATTTTCATAGGGTTTTCATTCTGCCAGACATTCCTCCCTATAGCCATTCCAGCCCCGCCAGCAGCAAGCACTTCTTTTACTTTTGCAATAAACTGCTCATCAGTCAGTTTGCTTCCCCCTGCAGAAATTACCTTGCAGCGGCCGGCAGACTTTACTACCCATTTGAAACTTTCAACATCACCAGTATAATTCACTTTCACAACATCAGCGCCCAATTCCAGTGCCACTCTTGCAGCATAAGCAACCATTGCAGGGTCTTTTTCATTTGGCACGTGCTTTCCCCTGGGGTAAGACCACACAACACAAGGCAGGCCATAATCATGTGCCTCTTCTTCTATCTTTCCAAGTTCCTTGAACATTTGCGCTTCCATTGGCGAGCCAACATAAATAGTATAGCCAACAGCATCAGCTCCCAAAGCAATTGCCTCTTTTACTGACGCGACCTGCGGCGAATAAACCTCCTGTTTTGGCACGATATTTGTCCTTCCATTAAGCTTTAGCACAAGCGGCACTTTGCCAGAGTAATTCTCCTTATAGTGCTTTGCAACACCCTTCTGAATAGCAAGGCCAGTAAAGCCTCCTTTGCAGGCAATGTCAAGCACATACTCAGGGTCAATATTCTTCTGGTTAAAGTCTTTTGGCCCATGCTCCATTCCCTGGTCCATTGCCAAAATAAGCACTTTTCCATTTTTCACTATTTTTCCTAGGTGTTTTCCCTTATCCTTCATATTTGACACCCCTGCTTGAAAAAGCGCAGCTCACAAATAAAAAGCCGCCTCTTTATGGTGGAAGAGTATACATATTTAAATACTTCTAAACACAGTTTAGCAGAGGATTTGTATGAGAATTAAGCTAAAAAAGAAGGAAAAGAAGGTAAACTTGTTAGATAGAGGAAAGTCTAAGGGGTTTGTGCCTCTTAACGGGTATCTTAACGAGTGCAGACCACTAACTGATGAGTATCTGAAAACGCTGAAGGAATATATGGATTTTAAGGCCAGCAAGAACAAGGCTGCAAAAAAGACCATAGAGATTAATAAAAATTACAAGGACCTTGCAAACCTAATGGCTTATTTTGAGAAAGGAACAAAAGCACTTTCAGCTGCAGACTCGGGTATAAAGGCAGTCAAAGAAGCAGTTAAAGAGGCAAAGGACATCAGCACCAAGGTTAAGGGGGTTTATAGCTCAGGCAGCCAGTTATCAAAAGAAGCAAATTACATACAGCACATCATAGAATATGGGGACAAGAAAGTTTTAGAAGCATGTGCACTTTTTTATGTGGAAGTCTATTACTCGGATATTGGCAAATCATACTATGCAAAGGCCGTGCACACTGCCCGCACAAACGATTTTGTTCTAGAAATATTCAAGGAAAAAACCCCTATTAAGAAATTCTTGCGAAAAGTTTCTCTCCTTTATGGAAAAGACCCTGGTGGTCCTAAGACCATTTCCAGCGAAGACCTTTTCCCAAAAACAGTTAAAAAAAGGCCAAAAGAGGATACAGGCTAGCCAACTACCCCTGTTTTCTGCCCGACGAACTAAAGCTTTTTAAATTTGAACAGGATAGATATGCCATCAAGAATCAAAGGTGAGCTCATGGTGAAAATTGTTATTGCAAAACAGCTGGCAGGCAAAAAAATAATTACAAACGACGGCGAGGAGCTGGGAAGGCTCATTGACCTTGAGGTGTCAGAGGGCACTGGAAAGGTGGAAAACCTGCTTTTGGAGCCCAACCTTGACAACCCCACTGCAAGGCGCATGAACAAGGAGGATGGCCTTCTGGTTGTCCCATACTCGTCTGTGCTTGCGGCATCTGACCACATAATCGTGGATAAAAAAGCAGTCCGCTAGCTTTTTTTGCATTTTAACTGGGAGGTGTGAAAATGCTTGGAATACTGTTAATTGGCTTCGTTATTCTCGTGGCAATATTCTTTTTCCTGACATACAACTCACTTATTACACAAAGGGCGAGGATAAACAATGCCTGGTCGCAAATAGACGTGCAGCTCAAGAGAAGGTATGATTTGGTGCCAAACCTTGTCCAGACAGTAAAAGGCTATGCAAAGCATGAGAAAAGCCTTTTCAAGGACATTACAAAAGCAAGGGCAGCAACAGGAAGGGCAAAGTCAATAGGCCAAAAGGCAAAAGCAGACAACATGCTTTCAGAGACCTTGAAAAGCATTCTGGCAGTTGCTGAAAACTACCCAAAGCTTCGCGCAAACGAGAATTTCATGATGCTGCAGGAAGAGCTTGCAGGAATTGAGAGCAAAATAGCATATGCGCGCCAGTTTTACAATGACTCAGTCCTTGCCTTTAATACTGCAATACAGACAGTGCCAACAAACATAGTGGCAGGCATGTTCAGCTTCACAAGGCGCGATTATTTCAAGGCACAAGGGGAAGAGCGCAAGAATGTGAAGGTAAAATTCTGATGCCATGGTGAGAGGCATGGCAAGCTTTTACGACCAAATAGCTGCAAACAAGCGCAATTCATACCTTTTGATAGTAGTTGTATTTGCAGTTGCCTTTGCAGCAATTTATGCATTTACCTGGCTTTTTCTTGATGGTGGAATATTTGGCCTTGCAATAAGCACCACATTTGCAATAATTTACATACTTGCAAGCTACTTTTATGCTGACAAGCTTGTTCTCACAATGTCTGGGGCAAGAAAGGCTCGCAAAAACGAGTTTCCTTACTTGGTGAATGTCATTGAAGGCCTGTCTTTGGCAGCAGGGATACCAAAGCCAAAAATATATGTTATTGATGACCCTGCGCTCAATGCATTTGCAACAGGAACTTCTCCTGAAAAGGCATCAGTTGCATTTACCACCGGACTTCTCAAAGCATTGAACAGAACAGAGCTTGAAGGGGTCGCAGCCCATGAAATGTCCCACATAAAAAACTTTGACTGCCGCCTTGCGACTTTAGTGGTTGTAATGGTGGGCTTGGTTGCAATAATATCAGAGCTTGGCATACGCTCAATGTTCTGGGGTGCAGGAAGAGGAAGAAAAGGAGGAGGTGGCCTGTTTGCCATAATCGGGCTTTTGATAATAATCATTGCGCCAATAGCAGCGCATTTGGTAAGGCTTGCCTTGTCACGCCAGCGAGAGTATTTGGCAGATGCAACAGGCGCAAACCTCACCAGATACCCTCCTGGGCTTGCGTCAGCGCTGGAGAAAATAAAGAAAAAAGGCGCAAAAGTGCAAAGAGCGTCAGACGCAACCGCGCCCATTTACTTTGCAAGCCCTGTTTCATTGTCAGGCGCATTTTCAACCCATCCCCCAATTGACGAGAGGATAAAAAGGCTCAAAGCAATGTAAAAAGCCAAAACATAAACTTTATTTTATAAATCTTTTCACACACTAGTTTCTGGTGTACAAATGGACCTTCTTTCAATAGAGCAGCTAGGAAAAAAGCAAATACAGTTTCTTTTGTCAGAATCAGCAAAAATGGAAAAGCTCCTGAAAAAAGCAGGGCATTTGCCTCTAAAAGGAAAGCTTATTGCCAACATGTTCTTTGAGCCTTCAACAAGAACAAACCTTTCATTCCAGGCAGCCTGCAAAAGGCTTGGTGCGCAAAGCCTTGAGTTTTGCCTAAGCACAAGCTCATGCAAAAAGGGCGAGTCATTTGAAGACTCAATAAAAATGCTTGACTCTTATGCAGATGCAATAATAATCCGCCACCCGAATGAAGGCTCTGCCTCATTGGCAGCAAAAATAGCATCACACCCAGTGATAAACGCCGGCGATGGGGCACAAAGCCACCCAACACAGGCACTAATAGATTTGTACACAATCAAAAAGCTCAAAGGAAAAATCAAAGGGTTAAACATAACTTTGCTTGGCGATTTAAAGCATGCGCGGGCAATGCGCTCACTTTTTATTGCACTTGCAATGTTCAATGCAAAATTAACCCTGGTTTCACCTCCTGGGCTTGAAATGGAAAAATCGCTTGTCAAAAAGGCAAGGGCAAAATTCAAAGCAAAAATAATTGAGACTCAGGAAGCAGACCTTTGCTCATGCGACATACTTTACACTGGAAGGATACAAAAGGAAAGGTTTTCAGACTCTGGCCAGGCAAGGCTGGCGCAGAAGAAATTCCACCTAAGCGCAAGCCAGCTTAAAAGTGCGCCAAAAAGAATGGCAGTCATGCACCCATTGCCAAGGGTTGACGAAATACCAAAAGAATTTGATTCAGACCCCAGGGCAAAATACTTTATGCAGGCAAAAAACGGCGTTGCAGTGCGCATGGCAATACTTGTGCACTGCCTCAAAAAGTGAGTTTTATGAAAAACCTTTTCCTCAAGGCAAAACCCTGCGCTGTTCTTCTGCTTCTCAAGGATTCTGAGCAGTCATGGTACCCTTCAAAGCTTGCAAGAGAATCACACTCATCATATGTGCATACAGTGAACCTTCTGGCTGTGCTCAAAAGGCAGGGAATAGTAGAGTCTGAAAGAAAAGGGAGGCAGAATATTTTTAGGCTTACTGAAAGAGGCGCACAGCTTGCCTCTGCTTTGGAAGACTTTGCAAAGAAATACGAGGCTTCAGAACAGGCGCAAAAGCCCCCTGAAAGCAAGCAGGCAAGCCAGCCAGCAGAGCAAAAAAGCCCAGAGCCAGAGAAAAAGCAGCCTTCAGGGTAAGCATTTATATTTGCAGGCGTGCCCATAGTATCAAGGTGATATTTTGACAGCTTCAAAACAGCAGAAGATGCCAGACCAAAGCTCTGTTCTTTCATTCCTTCCAAAGGGAATAATCCGCAGCCTTGGGGAATATCTTGTTGCAATAATCCCTGGTTCATTTCTCTTGCTTGCATTTTTCATTGCAGCAGAAGGCGCAGTATTTTTCATAGAAGAGGATTTGGTAGTGGTATCATTCATCCCAGTCATATGCCTTCTTCCCATACTTGCAGGCGCTGTTTCAACCCTTGTGCTTGAAAAGCTCAGGAAAAAGCCGCTCAGCTTCCAAAGAGGGGCGCTTGTTGGGGCGCTTTCATGCCTTGCAGGCTCTTTTATATCTGCCCTCCTGCTTGTGCTAATATTCCTTTTTGCAGACACCCTGCCTCTTGGAAGCTATGTCGAGGGAATCTTGGTGTATGTGGCTCTCTTGGCAATAATTGCAGTTGACACAATACTCGGCGCACTTGGCGGTGTCCTGGTAGTGAAATTTGTAAAGGACATTTAGGCTTATGACGCTCCTTTCAGAATTGCACGCACATGCAGCCGGCTTTGACATAGCAATAATAGCAGCAACAATCTCAATACTCATAGGCGGCATGCTGTTTGGAACTGGCTTGGGCTTTAGGATAAGGAGAATGAGAATACTTGGGGCAGAGGAAATAGGCCAAGGCATAATCTCAGCTGCAATGGTTGGCGCACTGCTCGCATTTACCCTGCTTTTGGACTCTTCTGTGTCATCACTTGTTTCACAAGAAGCGCTGCCAGACTGCCCAGGCACGCAAAACCCTGCAGGCTCGCCTTATTCATATTACTCCTGCAACATCGAGGCATTGCAAAGTTCCTTTGAGCACCTTGGGATTTCCCTGTCTCGGGCAGCAGACATAACAGGCTTTGCAAGCTCATTAGGAATGTCTGTTGGGGTGATTACTGCCCAGCCTTTTTTTGCGCTTGAGTCAGCTTCAAAGCAGCTTTCAAATGCCTCTGAAAATGCGCACAGGCTTGCAGCCCTGTCCTTTCTTGAGCTTGGGCTTGCTGATTTTGTGAAAACAGCGGCTTTGGCAGTTTTCCTTCCTGCAGGCTTGATTTTGCGGACATTTTTTGCAACAAGAAAATTAGGCGCAGCTGCAATGGCAATCGCAATAGCTGCCCATATTGTCTATCCCCTGCTTTTCCTGTACTCTTTTACAGTGACAATATCCCATACATCAGCAAGCCAGGCAATTGAAGAGCTTGACTCATTTAACGCGGAATTTGCCTCAATACCCCTTCTTGACCTTGACTCAACATCAGCAGTGCGCGACAAGGTAAATGAGATGTCACAGGGCGACTTTGGCTCAAAGGTACAGCCTTTGTTGCCGGTTTCCTTTAATGCTGTTTCAATTGCAACTGCAGACCTGGTGCTTTACCCCCTTGCTTCGCTTGTGCTTTCAATAGTTGCTGCAATCGGCTTTTACAGGCTTCTTTCATCCCCAATTTTCCTGCCCTTTTTTGAACCTATCTGACAAACGCATATAAGTTTTTCCTGTTATTCTGTGTTTGATGGTGGGAAAACAAAAACAGGGGCAGCTTCACCTTGTGGTAACAAAAGTCAAGCTTCCCTCGATAATTGACAATGGGGCGCAGAACCTGCAATATCAGGTTTCAATCCAAAGGGAAAAGAAAAGCTCTGGCAAGCACAACAGCTTTACAACAGTGAGCTCAAAACCCCTTGAAAAGGGCCGGGAAATAGAACCAGAAGTTCCATTGGATGCAGTCTTCTTTTTCAAGCTCTTTGAGGACAATGGAAAGCCAGTTGCGCTTTTAGAGAAAGATGGCGAGCGCTTCTACAACCATGCCATTGAAACTCTGAAAAATGACATAAGGGCAACCATAGGAAACGACCTTAGAAAGTGCGGCATTTCAGTTAAAGGGAAAGCGAATGGATTTGCAGACATCTCCCTCTCAGAGGGAACAAGGGATTAAGGCGTCTTCTCAGGAAGGTTTGGGACAGAGACTAAAGCATATATAAACATTAGCAACAACAATAAATTATGAAACTCCTGAAACTCCCAACCCATCACAATTTCCGACCAGCCAAGCCAAAACGCTTTATAGACATCCTAAAGAACTTCGGGGGCGAAGAGGATTTGGAATACAATTTTTTCGTCCGAAGCCCAGGGGAATCAAAAGTACGCGAGCATCTGCCTTCAAATTGCAGGCTTGTGATGCAAATACCTCTCCCTGTTTTTTTATCAGAACTGATTCCAACCCAACAAAACATTTTTCGTTTTGGTTACATAACCTATTCCAAATACAATGACCAAGCATTGACATCAAAGTACGAGCCAAAAAATGCCATATACGGGGAAAAGGCAAAGGGCGCAGGCGCGTTTTTAGAGTATTTCACAACCACACATCTCGAGTTGCGATTTGGGGTAAAAAGAATAAGCACCTCTGATTGTCCTGGATGGCTAAGAATACGCCAGCTGGACAAAATAAGGTTGCCCATCAACGAGCTGACTGACATATATATATGGAAGGAAAAGCTGCTTCAGGCTGCAATAGGGGCTGAGAAGAAATATTCCCCACGCATCCTTCAGGCAAATGCTTCTGACTAAAGCGTCTTCTCAAGAAGCGAAAGTGCCTTTTTTATTTTGGCAAAGGAAGAGTCCATCCTCTGCCTGTAAACATTGGCAAGCGCAACTGACAGGTCATCATTTTCCTGCATAGGGGCAAGGGAAAAGCGGTATTTTCTTTTTTTTGTCTCAATTATCCCGCGCTTTTTGAGCTGCAGCAAATGGTACCTGACTGCCTTTGGGTTGGGCCCGCTCTTTTTTATTTTCCCTATTTTCTCAAGAAGCTGGTGTATATTTGGGTCAGAGCCAGACTTTCTTTTCCTGTAATGAAAAAAAAGCAATGCCTCCAAGACCTCTAAAAGCCCTTTTCTTGACTCATTTGGGGAAATCAGGCCCAATGACAAGGCAAGCCACCTTACAAGCGCCTTTCTTGTAAGTTTCACATCCTCATTGAACTGCAAATCCCTTACCATGCACTCAGAGCGTATTAGCTCAGACTCAGGCATCTGCATAAAACCAAAACAGTGTTAGTGCCTAAAAGTTAAAAAATTAGGAGCAGGAAATACAAAGCGGTGCACTATGCTCAACCCCGCAACCCATTTTTCCCCAATAAGGATGACTGCTTACATTAGAAATGAGGTTGAGATGGAAGTTTCAGTAAAAAACGAGGGCCAGGAGCCGCGCTGGGTGGAATGCGACGTGTCAATACCTGAGGCTATTTCACTTGCGCCGGACAGGGCACTTTCAAAGGGAAGAATGAGGATAGGCATTGCGCTTCCAAAAGAAAAAATATCAAAGAAGATAAAGATTTACGGCGGCGCCTCGTCTTACCCAGACACATATGTTCTAAGGCTCACTTTTTATGGGTATGAAAAGGATGGAACAATAGCGGAAAGGTATGAAGTAAAGCCAGAGCTTCGCTGCATCCGCCAAGGAGAAGATTAGCGTTCAAGCCTTTTTATCAGCACAGGCTCAATCTGCACAATTACCCTTGAGAATACTTCTGCCTCTTGCCTTGAGGCATCAATAACAGCATATTTTTGCGAAAGAAATGATTCGTTGCTTTCCCTCAAATAATTTTCCCTGACTTTTGCCAAAAATTCAGCGTTTCTTTCAAACCTGTCCGGCTTTTTCTGCTTGCGCTTTCTTTTCACAGAGGCTAATGGGTCAATGTCAAGCAAAATTACCAAGTCAGGCACAGGTATCTTTGTTTTTGCAAGCTCTTTTTTGATTTTTGAATAGCCTGCGCTTGCCCCCTGATAAGCAAGGGTAGAGTGCAAATACCTGTCGCATATTACAACAAAACCATCTTTTATCTCATCACAAATCTTTTTGCTGTCATTTTCAATGTCTTTTGCAAATACATTGGCAAGCCTTAGCGGAGAAACAGTCTTTTTGCCTGAAAGGTGGGCAAAACCATCTTTTGCCTTTTTGGTGGGGTACTTGTGCAATTTTGCCTTTATCCTGTGCTGCTGCAGAAATTCCAGCACCTTTTTTATCTGGGTATTTTTCCCAGACCCGTCAATGCCCTCAAATACAATGAGCATGGGCATTTGTTGGTCTGCTGCAAATTTAAACGATTCCCCCAAAATTCCTGCATGGCAAAAATACTGGTAACAGGAGCAACAGGGAGAGTGGGAAAGCTGCTAGTCCCAAAGCTTCTTCAAAAGGGCCATGCGGTAAAGGCAATAACAAAGCCAGGCTCTTCACAGGCGCTGCCCTCAGGGGCAGAGCAGCTTGAGTTTGACCTGTCATCAGGCAAAGTCCCTGCATCAGCATTCAAGGATATTCAAAAGATAATTCATTTGGCAGCTCTGGTTGGCGATTACCCTTACAGCCAGCTTGTGCTTAACAATGCATTTGCAACAAAAAACCTGATATCAAACATGCCCTCTTCCATACAAAGGCTGGTTATTGCAAGCTCAATCTCTGTTTATGGCGAATACAAGGGAAAGACAGTTGATGAGTCATTTGCACTTAACCCAAAAAGCCCTTATGGCAAAAGCAAAATGCTCGCAGAATCCCTTGCAAAGGACTTTTGTGACAGGCTGCCAATCACATTCCTGCGCTTTGGCATGATTTATGGCCCAGGCTTTGAAGAGGGCTATTTCCAGGTTTTTAAGCTTCTCAAAAAAGGGAAAATGAAAACCCTTGGCAAAGGCAGTAACAGGCTTCCCTTGCTCCATATAAATGACGCAATATCAGCAATTTTACTCTCTCTTGACTCAAAAGCCAAATCCTGCAGGTCATATAACATAACCGGGCAAGAGCAGCTTACCCAAGAGCAGCTCCTAGGCCTTGCAGCGCAGGAATTAGGCGTTACACCTCCAGAGGGGCATGCAAACCCCCTGGTAGCAAAAATTGCCCTAAAAGCACAAAACCTGCTCTCAATAACCGGCATTGCAAACAAGCCAAGCATTACAGGGGAGAACATAAGGCAGCTGTCCCTTGACAGGGCATATTCATGCAAAAGAGCGCAAACTGAGCTTGGCTTTAAGGCAAGGGTTAAAATAAGAGATGGTGTCAAGGAAATGGCAGGCATATTTACAGGCAATAAAAGGTAATCTTATGGGAAAAACAGAAAAATACATCAAACAGGAAATTGCACGAAAAGGCGGGCTGCTCTTTGCCTTAATTGACCCAGTTGACTACAAAGAGCCATCACTTGCAATCTCAGCAGGCTGCCAAGCCTCAGAAGGCGGGGCAGACATAATCCTAATAGGCGGCAGCATGGGAGCACAGGGCGAGCTTCTTGACACAGTAACAAAAGGGATAAAGGAAAAGTCAAATGTGCCAATAGTCCTTTTCCCAGGAAACATAGCAACAGTCACAAAATATGCAGATGCCTTGTACTTTATGTCACTTCTTAACAGCAGAAACCCTTACTGGATTTCACAAGCGCAGATGCTTGCAGCTCCAATGGTAAAGAAAATGGGAATAGAGGCATTGCCAGTAGGCTATATGGTAATTGAGCCAGGAGGCACAGTTGGCTGGGTAGGTGACTCAAACCTTGTGCCAAGAAACAGGCCGCAAATAGCAGCTGCCTTGGCAGCATCAGCAGAGCTTTCTGGTTTCCGCTTTGTTCTCACAGACTGTGGAAGCAACCCTGACACAGGCCACATGCCCCTTGAAATGGTGTCCCTTGTCTCAAAATCAATATCAGTACCATACATTGCTGCAGGCGGAATAAAAACGCCCAAAGAGGCAGCAGCAGTGATAGCAGCAGGAGCAGACGCAGTCCAGGTAGGGACAGCGCTTGAGTCTGGGGGCAACCTAAAATCGCGCGTTTCTGAAATGGTAAAAGCCATCCGCAAAGCAGGCAAAAACAAAGTCTGATTCAATGAGCAGCACAATATCTGTTTCTGAGCATGAAAAAGCAGAAAACCAGGCAAAAAAGGCAATTTCCTCAGACGGGCTTGTAATTTACCCAACAGACACGCTTTATGGCATAGGCTGCAATGCAATTTCTGAAAAAGCAGTGGACAAACTTTGCAAAGTGAAAAAAAGGGAAAGAAATAAGCCCCTCTCAATACTTGTTGCAGATTATCCTATGGTACTTGGTTATTGCAAAATATCTTCAGAGCAGGAAAAAATACTTCATTCTCTTTTGCCAGGCCCATACACATTCATACTCCCCTTAAAGAAAAAACTGCCAGTCTCTCCAACCATGAGCATAGGGGTAAGAATACCAGAGCACATGTTTATGAGGCAGGTTTCAAAAGAGCTGAACCTTCCAATAGTTTCAACAAGCGCAAATTTCTCAGGAAGCATGCCGCCAACAAAGCTTTCAGAGGTTGACAAGCAAGTATTAGAAAAATCAGACCTTGCAATTGACAGCGGAAAGTGCATATACTGCCAGCCTTCAACAGTAATTGACCTGATAGCAATGAAAATACTGAGAAAAGGCGCAACAAGGCCAGGCGACAAATTCGAGTGGGAAAAATGAACAGCAAAATCTCCTTTGGCACACTGCAAATCAACATTGACAAAACCGTTTATGAGCCAGCAGAAGATTCATTTCTCCTTGCAACCTATGCTTCCTCTATCTCAGGGAAAATACTTGAGATTGGCTGTGGCACAGGAATAGTTTCCCTTTCAGCTGCTGCAGCAAATCCCCAAAACCAAGTTACAGGGGTTGACATAAACCAAGAAGCAGCCAAGTGCTCAGAAAAAAATGCCACAACAAACAATCTTTCAAATTGCAAATTTTTCCGATCAGACCTGTTCTCAAATGTAAAAGGAAAATTCAATTTCATCCTGTTTAACCCGCCTTATTTGCCAACAACAAGAAAGGAAAAGCTCTCACTTGAAGCTGAGAACGCAGCATATGACGGCGGAGTTTCTGGCCTGGAAGTGTTCAGGAGATTCTCAGAAAAAGCACCATATTTTCTTTTGGAAAAAGGCAAAGTAACAGTAATTGCAACTTCCCTTAACAAAGGAATAGAAAAAACAGCAAACCAGCTTGAAAAAGACATAGGAAAAGCACAAATACTTGCACAGGAAAAGTTCTTTTTTGAGAAAATCGCATTAATTGAGGCTGAGAAAAATGAATAATCGATTTAGGATAGTGCTTGTTGCGCCAGAATACGGGATGAATGTAGGCTCAGTTGCGCGCGCAATGAAAAATTTTGGCTTTTCAGAGCTTTTCATTGTATCCCCAAAGTGCAACCCGCTTGGGTTTGATGCAATAAAATACTCAAAGCATGCAAAAGAAGTACTGCAAAAGGCAAAAATAAGAAAAACACTGTCACAGGCAACAAAGGGCTGCAAGTTCACAATAGGCACAACAGGTGTACTTTACAGGCACTATAACAAAACATTCCGTTCCCTAATAGCCCTTAGAAAGCTGAAAACCAAGCTGAAAAAGCAAAGACAGGGGAAAATAGCCCTGGCATTTGGCAATGAAGGGATTGGCTTGTCTGAAAAGCACATTTCTGCATGCGATTTTCTTGTAACTATTCCAACGTCAGAAAAATACCCGATCCTGAACCTTTCACACGCAGTTGCAATAGTTCTTTACGAGCTTTCAAGCCTTAACATAAAGGCTTATGAGCCAGCAGGCGAAAAGGAAAAACAAGAGCTAGTACGCTCGTTTTCCCTTATAACAGACAAGTTCTCAAAAGACATGAGAAACCCTAAAAAGGCGAAAATAGCATTTAAAAGAATGGTCGGAAAATCAATGCTCTCTGACAAGGAGTGCGCAACAATACTTGGGGTATTGAGAAAAGCTGCAAAAAAGCTTGGCAAACAAAGGTGAACAATTGCTTTCATACTGGATTTGGCTTTCAATATATGTGTTTTTTCCAATGTTACTTCTTATCCTGTTCCACAAAAAACTTCTCTTAAGGTACAAAAAGACAATCCTGTTCTGCGGGATTGGAAGCCTTGCTGTTGCATTTCTTTGGGACTATTTTGCAATAAGGAAAGGGTTGTGGTGGTTCCCCCCACAAGAGATACTTGGAATCTGGTTTTTTGGCCTTCCTCTTGAGGAGTGGGTTTTCATATCATTCATAGGCATGGAAATTGCCATGCTGGCACTGGTATTTGGAGGTTGGAAGCATGAGTGAGTTTCTGGTTTACATGCTAGTGCCTACTCTCATATCACTGGCATTGCTCTATGTATTTGGCATAATGCGCTTTTCTTTGCAGGAAAAATTAAAGCGGGCATTTCCATTGATCTTTGTCCTGAGCCTTGCGATGTACATTGGGGCAGAGCCTGGCACCTGCATTTTAAAGCCATGGGTTTTTGACTGCTCAAAAACACTTGGCATCTGCCCATGCGGGCTTCCAGTTGAAGACTTATTGTTCTCATTCCTGGTGGTCCTGAATATAACAGTAGCAGCAATCTCGTTTTCAGAAATTGAGGCAAAAAGCAAAAGCACTAAAGAGTTTTTGGAGTACTTTTTCCTTTTAAAAGGGCCAAAGCTAGGGAAAAGAAAAAAATAAAGAAGAGGGCTACCTTTTCCTGCTCTTGACAATCTTCACTTTTGTTGGCGTGAGCAAAATCTTGTCATTGTCAATCCTTGCAATGTCGCCGTTGATTTTTGTCACGTACATCTTGATGTTGTCAATTGTCTGCTTGAGCTTGTTTGGCTGCTTGCTCATTGGGGAAACATTCAGCAAAATGATGTTTTTTGCCTTAAGCTCCTCCATAATCACATTCACGTCCTTTTCAGACTCAAGCGCAACTGGCTTTACATAAAAGTCTGCAGCCTCATGGAGCACATCAACGTTCTCCATTTCAACAGTATTCATGTATTCCTCGAGGTTCATCTCCTTGTTCAGGCCGAGTCCCCGCGTGATCTTTTCAATAATGCCCATCTTCTCACCTCTGTGATGATGTTCATAATTCTCGGCATATCTTAATAAGGCTTTTTGTGCTATCAAAAAGCCCGCAGGGCAACAGGCGGGCAGGTGCTATTATGCCATCTTTTTCAGAAATACTCAACAGGCCGTCTGTTTTCGCAGACAGGAACGTGCTCTCACCTCACTATATACCAGAAACATTGCCTTTCAGGGAAAAGCAGATAGACAAGATAATGTCCGGCCTTTCGCCTGCCCTGAAAAACGAAAGGCCCAGAAATCTCTTCATATATGGCAAGACAGGCACAGGAAAGACCTGCTCAGTCAAGCACGTGATATCAAAGTTTGAGCCGCATGCCAAAACCTCGAAGGTATGCTATGTAAACTGCAGAATGTTCAACTCCCGCTACAGAGTGGTGCAAAAAATAACAAAACAGCTTCTCCCTTCCCTTGATTCATTGGGGTTTGGATTTGCAATGCTCTATGAGAGGATGATGAACAAAATAGAAACAGAAAAAGCAAGGCTCATAGTGATTCTTGACGAGGTTGACATGGTAAAAGACCTAGACGACTTACTTTACACCCTGACACGCGCAAATGATGAGCTTGAACACAGCAGCATAAGCATAATAGGGATATCAAACAAGCTCTCTTTCAAGGACCAGCTTGACCCAAGAAGCAGAAGCTCTCTTTGCGAGAATGAGATGGTATTTTCCCCATACACCGCATTGCAGCTGCAGGCAATTGTAAAGCAAAGGGCAAAAATGGGCTTTAAGCCAAAAGTGGTGCAAGAAGCTGCAGTAAACCTTGCATCAGCAATAACTGCCTCAGAAACAGGCGATGCGCGCTATGCTCTCAAGCTTCTTATGAAATCAGGGGAAATAGCTGATGACAAGCAGATAAAGAAAATAACTGACAAAGAAGTTGAAGATGCAAGAAAGTCCGTAGACACAGACATAACTTTTGAGGCAATTTCAACTTTGCCAGACCACCAGCAGCTTGTTCTTTTGGCAGTTGCAAACCTGTCCCTTGACAAGGGGAAAAACACAAGGCTTACAGATGCAGCTGGCTCTGATGACAGCTTCCTTATTTCAGGCGAGGTATATGAAGAATACTCAAAAACAGCCAAGCGCTTCAGAAAACCCAGGAGAAGCGCGCGCTGGTACCGCGAGTATTTGAATGATTTGGAAATGCTAGGGCTTATCACAACAATAGAGTCAGGCGCAGGAATGAGAGGAAGGACAAGGCTCATAAGAATAGGCTATCCCTCCAAAGATGTCAAAAAAATAATTACAAGGAACCTTTCAATAATAGAATCAAGCTAAAAGAGTGGATTTCATGGAATTTGTTGAGCTTATTGGCTTTGCTGCGGCGTTCCTTACCACAATTTCATCTGTGCCCCAGATAATACGAAGCTACAGGACAAAAAGCACAAAAGACATTTCCTTTCTCTGGCTTGCAACACTTCTTTCAGGTATGGCACTCTGGTTTATTTACGGAATAATGCTGATGAGCATGCCAATAATAGCTGCAAATATGGTTGGAATATGCCTTATACTTGCCCTTATTCTCCTCAAAAGAAAGTATGGTTAGCTGTTTTTCCTGAAAACTATGAATATGAAAAAGCCCACCAGTAACAATGCCAGCAAAACAAAGAACGAAATAGTTGCATTGACAGATGTATTGACCATTCCTGCTCCAAACTCTGTTGCTTCTGCAAGGCCAGGAGGTTCAGTGCTAATAAAAGGGGCCAGGTTCACAAGAAAGAGGATTGAATTGTAGGCAAAAAAGAAAAGGGCCACTGCAGCGCACAAAATCCATATGCGGAAAAGATTCCTTCTTTCAACCATCAGTTCGCCCTACTCATCCATAAGCTCAAGCGCCTTTTTGACTGACATGCCTTCCCTTATTCCCAAGTCATCTGCCCATGTTGTGAATTTCTTTATTTTTGCCTTGAAAAGCTCCTCAAAAGTTTTAACCCCGCTTACAAAAGCAGCAACATCCCCAAACTTTTCTGAAGCTTCCTTGCTGATATAGCCGCAAGCAACATATCCTTTTTTTGCCTTTACAATGAGAAGCGGCACATTGCCAAGCGGAAAGCTCAGCCCCTCGTACTCATGCCCCTCAAAAACAAGTTTTTCCTCCATAATAACGCCTCCTGAAAAACAGGCTCACCATCTTCTTCCGCTGTTCCAGCGCCCGGAAACTCTTCTTCCCCTGCGCTCGCCTTTTGCAGCAGCCCTTATTGCCCTGTTCTTAAGCTTTTCAAATATCCTCTTTGACTTTGCGCATGAAATGCAATAATGGCTCTCAACATAAGTTGAAGCTTTCACATCATCAGCAGTCTTAAGGTCAGTGGAATAAACATTCATTCTGCTGTACTTGACTGACTTGTCTCTTGGCATCGTCCTTCCGCAGGCAACGCAGTTTACCAGCCTTTCCCTTCCCCTCGGCTTTTTTGGCATAAGATTACCTTTCCCTTATCTTTATTGCGTACCTGCCAGGAACCTTTATCCCAAGCTTTTTGCCTATCTCAGACGTTTCTGGGTCCATTACAACCAGCTGGCCCGAATATTTTTCAGTCAGGTCAGTTGACTGGCAGCCAGGGCATTTTCCTGTTTCTGTTGTCAAGAGCCTGCAGTTTTTGCATGCTTTCATAAAAATCACTTATGCTGCCTTTTTCTTTTTGGGCTTTTTGCCTGCCTTTGCCTCAGGTTTTTTTGAAGACAGCCATTCCTCCTTGCCAAGCCCGTCAGGCCTCATTGTAAGGCCTATTTTGCTTTCAGGTATGCTGCCCTTTATGCTGGCAGTTGAGATTTTTGCATAAACAACATCTCCTTTTTTGATTGACTTTTTGCTCTCCCTTCCGACAAATGACTGTGTTTTCCGGTTGTAATTCAAAAAGTCGTTTGCAATCTGGGACAAATGCACAAGCCCCTCAATTGGGCCAAGGGAAACAAAGGCGCCAAACTCAACTATCTCAGAAACATCAGTCTCAACAATCTCATTTACCTGCGGCTGGTAGCAAAGAACATCAAATGAAACGTCATAATAAGCTGCATTGTCGCCAGGGATTACAATTCCGTCACCATCAGGCCCGACATTCCAGACTGCAAGTGAAACCCCGGAGTCCTTGTCAATCCTTCTTTCATACTTTTCCCTGAGAATCTGCGTCAGCGCATCCTCAAGCTTCATTGAAAAATACTGGGCAGGAAGCCTAATCCTGTCCTTGCATGTTAGTACAAGATACATAATTGCACCCTCACAAATTCAGAGCCTCCCGTCTAGGGGCTTGTTCTACCCTTTATCCCGACTAAGCTTTAAAATATGCTACGGTTTGCGTTCCTCAAGCTCCCCATGCCCTGGGCACAATAGCTTATAGCCAAGAGAGTCAATAAGCTTCAGGCTTTGCAGCATCTTCTCCTTGCTTCCGCCAAGGTTGGTAATGCCATAAGACCCTCCGGCAAATTTTGTGTCCCCTGAGAAAAGAAGCCCTGTTTTCAAGTCAAAAATGCTTACTGAGCCATCAGTATGCCCAGGAGTATGGAAAAACTCAAATTCATGAGGGCCAAATTCCAGGTTTTTCATTGGGTTTGCAGCAGCATTCTCAGGTATTTTTATATAAGCTCCTTTGAATGAAAACTCATCCTTGTGAAGCAGCACTTTTGGCCAGTCTTTCTTTACTCCCAAAGTATGGTCATAATGCCCATGCGTCAATATGCAAATATCTGGCACAAAGTCAATTTTCACTCCTCCATCGCCAGAGTCAATAAGCAGTTTTTTTCCATTTTCCTCAATCAAGTAAACAGTTGAGCAGGTTCTCTCATCAGTCCTTAGCATAAATGTATTTTTTGCTATCTTCTTAAACACACAATCACTTTCCCTTTAAAGAGAATTTTCCTGCTGGAAGGGCCAAAAGCACCTCATCAACTTGTGCCCCAAGAAGCTTGGCAATTTCTTTTGCAGCTTTTCCCTTTTCCATATTTCCTGGCAAAACAAGTTGCATTTCCTTTGCTTTTGAATGGGAAACAGGCAGGCACACAACAATTTCATCAACCTTCCCAAGGGCAAGGCCGAGCCTTGTGGACTTGAACCATTCTCTTTTCCCTTTGATTGCAAACCCACCAGCCCCTATATAACCTCCTTGTGCATGCTTTGAAAGCTGGTCTTTTGAAACGCAGTAAACATCAACTGCAGCTGCCCCTGTTTTCCAGGCAGATGAATGGGAGGCAGCAAATCCTGCAGCCTCTTTTTTTTCCTTTTCATTTGCTTTTTTCCCATCCTTAAGTATAGTGGCAGGCGCGCCTTGTATGTCAGCATGAAAGAACAGGTCCTGCTCATCCATCACCCTTGCAACAAGCAAGTCATTCTGTTTTGCGTCCCTTCCTGCAACAACAAGCCTTTTGCCAGAAGTATAAAACCAGCGGTACTTTTCAAACCATTGCCTTTTTCTCTTCATAACAGGCCCTGTGTCTATCTCATTTTGTCTGGCAATGTGTTTTTCCTGCTTTTCAAGTTCAGCCTGAGTTTCCTTTAAAGCATTAGCTGCGCCTTTCCCCTTTTTTGCCAGTTCTTTTGAGAGCTCAAAGAGCTTGGCAGCATTTTCCTGAGCAGAGCGCCTCCAGTCAAGCCTTATTTTCATGGCAATATCGTGAAGCCCTAGCTTTAAAAATTGTGTTTCCCCTAAAACTATCGGTGCGGCCAATGAACAGCAAAACAGCATTATATGCATTTGTACTCAGCCTGCTTCTTCTTAACATTGCTTTTGCCCAAGACCCAACAACAAGGCTAAAGTCTGCCCTCGAGTCGCTTTGTGGTGGCTTAAAGGAGCTTGTGCCAATAGCTGCAATGCTAATGGTGCTTTTGGCAGCAGTAATATATGCAACAGGGCAGATGATGGGCGCTGAGACAAGGGCAAGGGCAAATGTATGGGCAACCTCTTGCTTGACAGGCGCGCTTATTGGCATACTGATTTCAGTCATTGCCCCTGCAATCCTATCTATAATAGCCGGTGAAACAGTCGCCTGCTAACTCTTGTTTTTAAATTTTGAACCCATTTTCTCAGCATGGAGCCTGCACTTGCAGTTGGAATAAGCATTACAGTGATAATGCTCTCAGCCCTGATTTTCAACAGGCTCAGGCTTCCGCATGTTCTCGGAGTACTTGTTGCTGGCATGCTGTTTGGCCCTTTTAGTCCTCTTGCAGGAGTTTCCTTATTTGGATTGGAGCTTGACCAGGTAATAATCACAGAGCCTGAGATAGTCGAGGTATTTGCAGTAATAGGCGCAGCACTGATACTGTTTGGCATTGGGCTTGAATTTTCCGTCATAAAGCTCTCAAGATTAGGGCTTTTCACTTTTTTGGCTGCAGTTGTGAAAATAGGCATAGTATACTTGATTGCATATGGCTCTCTTTTTGCGCTTGGGTTTGAAACTCAGACATCTGCGCTTGTGGCGCTAGTGCTTTCCTTTTCAAGCACCCCGATAATAATCAAGCTCTTGGAGGACTCTGGAAAAATAAGAAGGCCAGAAGTACCATTCATAATCTCAATCCTCATAATAGAGGACCTTTTAATTGTATTTTTCCTTGGTCTTATTTCAGAGCAGCCATTTGTTACCAATGAATATGCGTTTGCGCTTTCTTTGCTACGCGTGGCGCTGACATTTGTATTTGCCTATCTTGTGCTTTCAAAAATAATAAACAAGTTCCTTGAGCTTGTTTCCCACAGCAACGAGCTTCTGATACTTGCCACAGTCAGCCTTGTTCTTGTAATAGGCTACATGTCTGAGGCAATCGGGCTTTCCCTGTCAGTGGGGGCTTTCCTTGCAGGGAGCATAATAGCAGGCTCGCCCCACTCAAGGAAAATAGAGGAAAAAATAAAGCCCTTTAATTCCCTGTTTGCGTCCTTTTTCTTTTTCTCAATAGGCCTTCTTGTAAACATATATGCAGTACTTTCAAATTTGCAGCTGCTGTTACTATTCTTATTCATAGGCATAGTGGTCCGCTTTTTCTCAGCAGGCCTGGCAGCATACATAGCTGGATTTCCAGGCAGGAGCGCATGCTTTTGCGCAGCAACCTTTGTTGCAATGTCAGAGCTTTCCCTTCTTTTGATGAGCCAAGGCACAGCAAAGGGGTTAATACCGCCAGAATTCCTTGGCAGCTTTGCATTTGCAATAATAGTATCCTCATTTGTTTCTGCATGGATGTTCAGCCGTGAAAACGAGCTTTACAACCATTTGCGCCGTTTTTCCCCTAAAATGGCAATAAAGAACATAAGGCTTTTCCGCTCAACAGCACTTGGCATGAGACGGGCATTTTCAGAAAGCTCGCGCTATTACAAGGTGGTTGAAAAGCTGCCCAGCATCTCATACAGGACAGACCAGCTTTCTACGCATGAGCACCTTGCCCTAAGCTCAAAAAACGGCGCGCTTCTCTTACTGGTATCAGTTGCCTGTTATTTTGGCCTGTTCTTTGCCCAGCAGCCCCAATGGAGCTTTTTAGATCCGTTTTACCTTTTCATTTTTGCAGGCTTTTTCATCCCTTCAGCACTTTTCCTGGTCAATACAAAGTCTTTGGCAGGCTCAATCCTTAAGATGACTGTGCGCACAGGCAAAAACTCAAAATACCATGCAATAGGCCATTTTATCTCTTCGCTTTTTTTCATTGCCCTTAGTGTGCTTTATGTATGGGCATATACCATTACTCCCTCATCAATCGCAATAATCCTTGTGCTTCCCTCATTGGCATTTGCAATAACAAGCATGGTATCTGCATTCCGCTCTGCAAAGCTTTCCAGCACCAGGCTTTAGAAGAAGTTAACGGGGGATTTTCCTTTTCATGTCATATTTTGACATTTTTGGGGCAAAGCCATTCTTGGTAATAATCCTTTTTGGCAGCTTCCCATATTCCATTACAAGAGGAGTATGCTGGTAATCCATTAGCTTGGTTTCTGGCAATTTTATTTTTTGATGGGTTTTTGTTCCACTGAGCTTGGGGTTTTGAGGAACAATCCCGTCTTTTGTTACTTCCACTGTTTTTTTTGCCTTGTTTGCCTGTGGGATTGCTTCTGCCGGCACATTTGTTTTGAGTAGTTTAGACAAGTAATTTTGTACAGAGGTTATCCCATTGGTGATGTGTAAAAACATGAAAACAAGTATTATGCCATATACTATTTTGTTGTCTAAGGTCTTACCTTTGAGAACAGCCTTCATGCTCTTATCATTAGAATCATTTTCCACTTCCTCACCACATTATATACATTAGCAACATGTATATATGCCTTTGCCCACACCTAAAGCGACTCAGGAGCTTTGCGCACCCTTTCCTTTCAGCTCTATTCTTGGGGGCACTATTGGAGGCGACAAATTGATTGGCCTTACAACAAACACGCCGTTCGTTCCGCACGCATAGTTGATTGCATTTAGCACAATTTCTGCAAACCTGTCAGGCAGCTTTTTCTCTTTTTTCCATTTGTCAGTAATCTCCTTGAGAAGGCCAGGGTCCTCTTTTGCTGTTATTGTGCCTTTCATCTTCAGCTCGCCAACCCCCTCTGAGTATATGGCAGAGTAATTGAAAGCAATTACTGCCTCTTCTCCTTTTACAGTGGCACTGTCAACCCCTATATTGACGTTTAGGCCTGTCATGTCATCATCCTTGTCCCTCTTTGCCTCAACAGAGGTAATCTTTATTCCAGTTATCACTTCAACACCTCCAAATCGCTTAAAACCTAAGTTCCTGGCCAACCTTAAGGGAAACTCCCTTTGTTTTCCCGCCAAGGTCTATAACAAACTCCTGAGGGTCCTGGCTTATCCTCTCAAATGTGTTGTAATGCATTGGCACAGCAATCTTTGGTCTCATTTCCTTTACCATGCTGTTTGCTGCAAACGGGTCCATCACAGAGCCGCCGCCAATTGGCACAAGCGCAACATCGCATTTTATCCTGGCCATGTCAGTAAAGCTGTATGTATCTCCTGCATGGTACACAGCTGCCCCGTCTCCTTTTACCAAATAGCCAACAGGGTATTCCGACTGAGGGTGCACTGCCTTTATTACCTCAACATCAATGCCCTTTGAAGAGAACTTGTCACCTGTCCTAACATCAATTTTGAACCTGTCAGAAATATCTATTTTTGAAAGAGCTGGCTTTGGGGCAACAACGCTTGCAAAAGTCCTCTCAGAAATCTCTTTGACAACTTCTGGCTCGCAGTTGCCAGGCTCCTCATTTGACAGGAATATCATGTCGCAGTCCTTTACAGATGAAGGGTTAAGCGAGCTTTTTATCAGCCTTTTCTTTCCGCCAACTGACTCTGAGACCACAGGATTGAACAAAATGACAATGTCGCCTAGCCTTGCCTCGAATGAGGAATGGCCCAAATATGTGACTGAGCGCATATTTTCGTCTTTACTTCCACACATTTATATAGATATTACTCAAAAGCATTCCATGGCTCTGACGTCTGAAAAGCCAATAGCAGTGCTTGGCCTTGTTATTCTGCTCTGCTGCAGCCTCGTTTCAGCAGAGTTTACCCTAAAGTCACTGACAGTGTCAATCAACATAAATCAGGGAGGCGACGCAAGCATTGAGGAGCAGGTTGAGATAATGGTGAATGGCTCGTCATCAAGGGACCTTTATGAGACAACTCGCTCCACTTACTCTGACCTTAGCACATGGAAGAACCGCACCCAGCTTTCTGAGATGCGCCACCACATAACAAGGGCAAAGGCAGACATACAGGACTTGAGGATTTTGCCCCAGGCAATTGAAAGGTGCAACTCATTCATAGGAATATGCCACGCAACAGTTGTTCTTGACTACAAAGTGCCTGCGTCTGAAAACGGCTCAGGCTTGATAAAAGTTGAGAAGTACAAGCCCCGCACCTCAAGGTACTCATTGCAGCAGGATGCGCTTTCCTTTGAGCAGACAAAAAGCAAGGACCTGATATTGCCAAAAGGCACAATAATCTCAATTGCAATCCCCCAGTCAGCAGAAAAAATATACTTTTCAACAGTCCCGTCAAACCTTGAGGACGAAAGCGAGCAATCCTTCAGGTATGACCAGTCAACAAACCTGCGCTACTATATAGGGGAAAAAAGAGTTTTTGACTGGCAGGGAGAGACCCTTTCAAAGTTTGAGTTCACATACGACGTGGAACTGCCTCTTGAAAGCGAAGTGATAGAATTCTTCAAAGATGCGCAAAACAGCGTAATTTTGGTCTTCCTAGGGCCAGAAGGCTTGGCAGCAGTCATAATAATTGCAGCTGCAGCAGCAGCATTCTACTATTTCAACAGAATAGGCAGGAAGTGAGCTGATGCTTCACCAAATTGAGTCAAAAATACTATCACATCTCAAGGAGAAAATGCCTGCACAAAAGCTCTCCCAGGAGTCTGGGATACCTGTTTCATCAATACACTCATTCTGCCAAAGCCTCAAGGAAAAAGGCTATGTTTCCCTTGAGTATTTAGAGGAAAAGAAAACTACTCTCACAGGGCAAGCAGAAAAGTTCCTGTCAGACGGGTTTCCAGAGCAAAAGGTCCACAAGGCAGCGCAAGCATCATCCACAGTATCATCCCTTTCACAGGAAGAAAGGACCATTGGCTTGGCATGGGCAACAAAAAACGGCTGGGTAAAAGTTGAGCAGGGAAAGTTGGTATCTGAAAAAGAGCTTGAGCAAGATTATGGGCCAATGGTTTCTCTCAAAAAACTAAAAAACAATGAGAAGTTAAGCACAGAAGAGGAAAAGCTCCTTCTCAAAAGAAAACTTATTACAATTGAAACAGAAAAAACCCTTTACATTGAGCCAACAGCAGTTGCGCCAGAAGAGCCCCAATCAGAATCAGTAAATGTATTGACACGCGACATGCTTTTGTCAGGCTCATGGAAAAACACAAAGCTTCGCGAATATGACATTTCAGCGCCTGCAGAAATACCTTTTGCAGCAAAAAGGCACATGATTTCCAGGCTAAGGAAAAAAATAACCAAAATTTTCATGCAAATGGGCTTTGAGGAAATGTATGGGCCGCAAATACAGTCATCATTCTGGAACTTTGACGCTCTTTTCCAGCCACAGGACCATCCTGCAAGGGATTTGGCTGACACCTTTTACTTAAAATCATCCTCCTCTCTCCCAAAAGATGATTCATTGGTTGCAAGAGTGAAAAAAATACATGAAAAATCCTGGGGGGGCGACTGGCTTGAGAAAAACGCAAAAAAGACAGTTCTTCGAACGCACACAACCACAGTATCTGCATCATACCTGTACAATTTTTGCAGGAACAAGCAGCCAAAAAAATACTTCTCAATAGGCAAAGTATACCGCAATGAGGCAACTGATTACAAGCATTTGGCAGAATTTTTCCAGGTAGAAGGGATAGTGGTATGGGAAGGCGCAACCTTCAGGGATTTGTTGGGGTGCCTAAGGGAGTTTTACAAAAAACTCGGGTTTGAGAAAATACGCTTTGAACCTTCATATTTCCCATACACAGAGCCCTCTTTGCAGGTGACAGTTTACTTTGAAAAGAAAAAACAATGGCTTGAACTTGGGGGGGCAGGCATTTTCAGGCCAGAAGTATCAATCCCGCTTTGCGACCGGTACCCTGTTTTAGCATGGGGCTTATCTCTTGAGCGGCCACTTATGCTTCTCAATGACATAGGGGATATCCGCACCTTTTACAAGAGCAACATAGGCTGGATAAGAAAACAGAAGCTGCATTAAGATTAAATACTTCCTCGTGTTTTGTTATGCATGGCCAGTTTGACTGCAGGATTGCTCTTAGCATACCTTCTCTCAACCTCTTTTACAGACGAGGTTGAGCTGAATATTTCCCCGGTTGAGAAGCTTGTGGACTATTCATATGACTTTGGATTTGCAGAGCTTATACCAGGAATTTCCTACAACGGGACAATAAATGCAGCATGGGCAGTGCCAGATTCAGCGCTTTTAGGGCTTGAGGGAAAGTCAATTGCAGTAAAAATCACTGCAACAGCGCAAAACAACTCAAGCATACAATTCCCATCAATGCTTGGGGAACAAAAAACAGCAGAAGCATTTCTCATTTGCGATGTTCAGGACAATACCTGTGCAAACTCCTCTGTTCTTTCCGTACAAATTCCAGTGCTTGTGCTTTTACAGCCAGGCGAGTCTGAGCAAGGGTCAATATCAAAAATCTCATTAAAGTCAGAGATTGTTGAGGCATCAGAAACAATAAACATTGAAAAAGAGGCAGGAAGGCTTTTTGAGACACTGAAAAATGCGCTTGGGGAAAACCAGTCGCAAAACAACTCAAGTGGCTTTTCTCTTCCAAACATTTCATTAAACCAGTCAAATAATGGCAATCTGCTTGACTCACTCAAGCCAGAAGGAGACTCAAATGACCCAATTGATTTCTTGAGGAAAAACCCCCTCATTTCCCTTGCAGCCCTTGTAATAGTGATAATAACAACAGGAGCATACCTTCTCAATGCCAAAGATTAGCTTTTATATGCCCATTGCCCTAATTTTTGCATGTTTGAAATAACCATGCTCGGCACATCCTCAGCTGTGCCAACAGTGCAAAGGAACCTTTCCTCAGTTGCAATAAGGAAAAATGGAGATATTTTGCTTTTTGACTGCGGTGAAGGCACACAGCGGCAGATGATGAAATACGGCCTTTCTTACATGGGAATAAGGGCAATTTTCATAAGCCACATGCATCTGGACCACTTTTTAGGGGTATTTGGAATTGTTGAGACAATGAGGCTTAACAACAGGCAAACTGAACTTGCAATTTATGTGCCTGCAGGCTCTGCAAATGCATTCACAAAGAAGCATTTCACAAAAATAATTGAGTACAAGCCAGGATTAGTGGCAGAATTTGAGGGCTTTTCAATATCAGCATTCAAGACAAGCCATTCAATTAACAGCTTTGGCTTTGTGCTGCAGGAAAAGGACAGAAGGCGCTTTTATGAGAAAAAGGCAAAGTCCTTAGGGGTAAGAGGGCCCCTTTTCTCAAAGCTTTCAAAGCAGGGCAAAATAAAAATAGGAAAAAAAACAATCAAGCTAGAAGATGTCACATACCTGCAAAAGGGAAAGAAAATAGTTTACACAGGCGACACAGCGCCATGCCTAGATGTGAAAAAGGCTGCAAAACAGGCAGACCTTCTCATACATGAGGCAACATTTTGCGAGGACAAAAAAGAGGATGCTGCACAGGCAAAGCACTCAACAGCCTTCAGGGCTGCAAAAACAGCAGCATCTGCAAAAGCAAAGCTTCTTTTGCTCACGCACATCTCAGGCCGGTACAGGGATGAAAAGCAGATTTTAACAGAGGCAAAAAAAGCCTTCAAAAACGCAAAAGTTGCATATGATGGCATGAAGCTAGGGGTTTAGATACATTTTTATACTCTTTCTAGCACAACTCTAGCATGAATGCCTTAAAAGAGAAAATCACACACCACACTAGCCATGACCAGGATCATACGAAAGATTTCTCAGGTCCATTTAGGCACACCTCCAAAACCAAAAGAGCCATAGAGTTTTTTCGTAGACTACGGGACAATGCTCCCTGGAGGCGGGAACCTCAAAAACAGGAGCCAAGGCAAAAAAAGGAGCCAAAACAAGAACAAGGGCAAACCCTTTCATCAAAAATGAAAGAAACCCTGCGAAAAGCAGTACTTAGGACTGCAATTTTCTTGAGCACTGGTTCCTCTTACAACAGCATAAAGACAGCAACTTCTTTTGCTTTAACAGTTGGCTTGTGTTTATACCCCCTAATTGCACAGCCAGGAACATTCATTACAGTTGTTTCACATGCTTTAGCTGTTCCTTTTGCATGCAGGACTATCGTCGGATTACCAATATACAAGACCATTGTAGAAATGGCGAAAAGCTTCAAGGAAAACTACAAATCCTTGGTCGTTCCCTTTGTATGCCAGGCTGTTATCAGATCACCAATATACAAGGCCATTGTAGAAATAGTGAAAGTCTTGAAGGAAAAGTACAAATCCTAGCACTCCTTTTTAACCTTTGAGCGAGTTTTTCCTTTGTTCTCAGGGGGGATAATATGGCAGACATGAGACTTCTTTCAAAGCTTGCAGAGTCTTTTGGGGTTCCTGGCTATGAGCAAGAAATAGCCAGCATAATGGCGGCAGAACTCAAAAAACACGGCTTTAAAGTGAAAACAGACAGGTTTGGCAATGTAATTGCTGCCTCCCCAAAGGCAAGGAAAAAGCCCCTCATGCTCGGAGCTCACATGGATGAGATTGGCATGCTTGTAAAGTACATAAATGACAAGGGCTTTTTGCGCTTTGTGAAAATAGGCGGGATAGATGACAGGGTGCTTGTCAACCAAAGAGTGGTAATACAGACTGAAAAGGGCAGGATTTACGGGGTAATTGGCAACAAGCCCCCACACATGCAAAAAAAAGAGGAAATGAAAAATGCAATTGAAAGCAAGCACCTGTTCATTGACATTGGGGCAAAGGACAAAAAAGAAGCAGAAAAAATGGGCGTAAGGATTGGCGATGCAATTGCATTTGACCTTCAGACAAAAACCCTGAACAAAAGGCTTGTGACGGGAAAAGCGCTTGATGACCGGGTGGGCTGCTATATTCTTATTCAAATAGCAAAAAGGCTCAAAAACAAGAACATAGTGCTTGTTGGCACAGCGCAGGAGGAAGTTTCAACCTTTGGCAAGGGGGCAAAACTTGCAGCATACAATCTGGAGCCGTCTGCATTCATAGCAGTTGACACATCAATTGCAGGAGACCACCCGGAAATGACTGAGGATGAAATGCTCATAAAAATAGGCAAAGGTCCTGCAATCAGCATAGTTGAGGCAAGGGGAATAGGCAATTTTGCAGACTCAGAGCTGAAAAACAAGTGCATTTCAGTTGCAAAAAAGGCAAAAATACCTTACCAGCTTGAGGTAATAGAGGGAGGCTCAACTGATGCAGCATCAGTTTATGGGGAAAGAGGGGGCATACCCTCAATAGCAATATGCGTGCCAACCAGGTACATACACTCAAATGTTGCAGTATGCTCTGTTGCTGACATAGAAAAAACAGAAAACTACCTTGTAAAGCTGGCACAAGAGCTCTCATGATGAAAAAGGGCTTTGTTTCTTTCATACTGTGCACAGTTTTCCTTCTTGCCCTGCTTGTGTCAGCTGAAAATTTCTCAAAAGCTGTTCCTGACAACTCTTACCAAAAGTTCCAGTCATTGCATATTGGACAAATTGCAATAAAGCAGGCTTTTTACTCCTCGTTGTCTCAAACAGTTTCCCTTGCCCTTAAAACAGCGCCAAAAGATAAGGCAAGCCAGTCAGCAGCAACAGCAGCCTATCTTCAGGCACTTGATTTTGAAGGAAAGTTGCAGGAACATGGCTATAGCATTTTGTTCTGGTGCAGCAGCACATCAGAAGCAACTTTACAGCAGGCTTCCCTGAGAATGTCGCAAACAAAATCCCCGCAAATCCCCCAAGGCGCCTTTGCGCTTTCAAACCCAGTATGCACAGGCTCATTTGAAGTAAATGTTCTTGAGAGGAAAATCCACATTTCTGAAGTTGGCTTTTCCCTTTACTCAGATTCATTTGGCATTGGCTATTCAACAGCCTTCCCGCAGGCCCATGAGGTGGAATTTTGACAAAAAAGGCACAGGCTTCGCTTGAAGCACTGGTTTCATTTGCAGCCCTCTTGTCAGCCCTTGCAATCCTTTTGCTTGCATCACAGTCAGTCATACATGCATTTTCAGAGTCAGTTGAGATTTCAAGACAAAGGAAAATGCTTTCCTATTCTGTGCTTTCTATTGACACTGCAGCAGGCGCTCTTTCAGGCTCCCAACTAAGCCTTAACATTTCTGCAGTGCCTGTATCGCAAGGCACTGCAATTGCATCAAAGGAAAATCCAAGCATAAGAGAGCCTTTGTTCCACAAGGTTTCAATGAGCCAGCAGGGGATTTTGCATGTTGAAAACAGCCAAAAGAAAAGCGCATAATGCGTTTTTCTCAATTGACGCAGGCTTTGCCCTAGTCCTTGCAGTTCTTGCATTTGCCTCGTTTTCAATGCTTCTTTCAGCTGCAAGCGCATTTGCAGATTCCTCAGCAACAGAAACCTCCTCTTCCCTTGTTTCGCTGCGCTTTTCCTCATATATCCTTTCACAGGCAGCAAAGAACAACAAGGGCATTGGGACAGCTGAGTACACAAAAGCATGGGAAATCGACAAAACCCAGCTTGAACAAATCGATTTGCAGAATGCACTTGCAATCGCAGGCAAGGAGTTTGCAAGCGTTTCAGTCAAAAGCAAAGAAAAGGATATTTTTTTCTCAAGCAAAGGGCAAAAGGCAAACCAAGTATATTGCACAAAAAGGCTTGCCCTCATGTCAGGCGAGCCAGTGCTTTTGGAGGTCTGCATGTCATGAGTCAAAAAAGGGGCTTTCTTTTTTCCCTTGAAGCAGCACTGTCATTCATGCTGCTTTTGGTTTCCCTCCCCCTCCTGGCCCTATTTTCCCATTCAACTGCAGGGGAAGCAGACTTTTTCCTGTGCTCAGATGCAGCAGCAATAATAGCAAAGTCAAAGGATTTTGAGGAGCAGACCATTAGGGAAAAAATTGACAAAATCCACCCACTCTCAGATTTATGCATAGAAGTAAAAACAGCACAAATAGGTTACTCTTCCTGCAGCCATTTTAAAGAAGAAAAAACAGCGTTCACATTCCCAATATGGCAAAGTGGTTCATTGGAAAATGCCACTATCTCATGCTGGAGGCCGGAACAAGCATAGACCAATGTTTTTATTGCTTCCATGAATAGACTTGTTGGTGGTCTTGTGAGCATTGCAGTAAAAACATTCGCACTTTTTGCGCTGTTGCTTTCATGCGCAGCAGCAGAGCAGCTTTATATCAAGGTTACAGTGACAGAAGGAACGCTGGCAGTTGGCACAGACGTGTCCATTGTTTCAGAAGGCGTAACCCTGGTGTCTACAGAGGCTGATTTGGATGGGGTTGCAAGCTTTAACCTTACAAACGGCAGCTATTTTGCGCTTCTTGAGCGCTATCCTTACCCTTTGCATGTTTCGCTTGTTGAAGTGGCTGGAAAGACAAACATAACCCTCACAATGCGCCAACTGGTTTCATACGCAAGTGCATATGGGCAGATAACAGGACCAGCTGATTTTGGGAACACAACAATAACCGCATACAAAGACGGCTTGATTGAAAAGAAAATTGGGCCAGACAAGCATGGCTATTACATACTGTCATTCCTCCCTGAAGGAAGCTATGAGTTGGAGTTTGAGTCTCCTGGCTTTGAAAAAGGGGCAAAACCAGTATTTTTGCAGCAGGCTGGCTTTAAAGAGGTAAATGTAAAGCTTGAGCAAGAGCAGCAAGAGCCAGAATCTGTGCCTGAAATCTCATCCCCAAGCCAAGCACAGCAGTATTCTCTTATCGAGGTTGTTCTTGCAAAAGGTACTGAGCCAATTGCAGGACAAACAATAACTGCAACTGCGCCTTCAGGAACAACCACGCTTCAGACTGATGAACAGGGCAAAGCACACATAAATGCAGCAGAGCCAGGAATTTATGAATTCATTTATGACAACCTGACCTCCTCAACAGAGGTTTTGGCAGCACAGCAAGCTGAGCCAGAACAAGTTGATGAGCAAGAGGAGAAACAAGAGCCGGTTGCAATTGTTCAGCAGCCAGAACAAGAGAAAGCAACAGACTATTCAATCATCACAATATTTGTAATGTTAGCTGCAATCCTTGTTGCGCTTTTTGTGCTTGTTGTAGGGGTAAATTACTTTGCAGGCAAAAAAGGTCACAGGAAAAAGCACAAAAAAAAGTGAGGTTTTCAAATGCCATTTGATGCCAGCAAATTCATTTCTCAGGCTATAAGCTCAATGCAAAAGCAAGTAGGGGAAAGAAAGGCAATAATAGGAGTCTCAGGGGGGGTTGACTCATCAACAGCAGCAGCCCTTGCAACAAAAGCGCTTGGCAAAAACATCCACTGCATATTTGTTGATACAGGGCTTGTAAGGCAGGATGAGGCAAAGCAGGCAAAAGCAATGCTTGCAAGGGCAGGCGTAACCCTCCAGATAATAGATGCAAGCAGGCAATTTTTCTCAGCACTCAAAGGGGCAAGCTCACCTGAGAAAAAAAGGAAGATAATCGGGAGAAAATTCATACAAGTATTTGAAAAACAGGCAAAAAAGAGAAAAGCAGCATTCCTGATACAAGGGACAATCGCCCCTGACTGGATAGAGTCAGGAGGCAATGGCAGGGACACAATAAAATCACACCACAATGTCGGCGGCCTCCCAAAGAAAATGAACATGCTCTTGTGCGAGCCATTGCGCGAGCTTTACAAGGACGAGGTAAGGGCAGTTGCCAGGGAATTGGGCTTGCCAGGCGAGATATCAGAGCGCCAGCCATTCCCAGGCCCAGGCCTGGCTGTTCGGATAATGGGCGAGATAACTCCTGAAAAAACAGAAATAGTAAGAAAAGCATGCCTTATTGCAGAACAAGAAATAGAAAATGCTTCCAAAGAGGGGAAAATGAGGCTTCCCTGGCAATATTTTGCAGTGCTTTTGCCAGTAAAGTCGGTTGGCGTGCTTGGTGACGCACGTGCATACAGTTTCACAATTGTAATAAGGGCAGTTGAAAGCCTGGATGGCATGACTGCAAAAGCATGCCGCATTCCTTCTCCTGTTCTTGAAAAAATTTCAGACAGGATTACCCGCGAACTAAAGGGCCATGTAAACAGAGTAGTATATGACATCACATCCAAGCCGCCAGGCACAATAGAGTGGGAGTGAACAAATGAAAGTAGCAATAGCAGATTTAGGCTCCCAGTGGACACACAGAATACACAGGACCTTAAAGTACCTTGAAGTAGAATCAAAAATACTGCCGTCATCCTCTTCTCTCAAACAAATTTTAGAGTATGATGCACTCATTCTCTCAGGAGGTGCACTAAGGCTTGGGCTTGGCGAGTCAAAGCAAGCAGGAAATGCAAAAACCTTCCTAGACAAGTTTTCCGGGCCAATAATGGGAATCTGCGCAGGGCAACAGTTTATTGGCATCCATTTTGGAGGAACTGCAAAACCCTGCAAAGTCCCAGAATACGGAAAAGTAAAAATAATTGTTGATGAAAAAAACGATTTGTTCGAAGGCTTGCCAGAAAAATTCACAGCATGGGCTTCCCACAACGACGAGGTAATAAAAACGCCTGATTTTCAAGTGCTTGCGCACTCAAAGGACTGCTCAAACCATGCGTTCAAGTCCCTCACAAAGCCAATTTACGGCTGCCTGTTCCACCCAGAAGTAGAGCACACAGAGCATGGGAGCGAAATTTATGCTAATTTTCTAAAGCTTGCGAAAAAATAGACTCTCCCTCTGAAGTTTGAATGCAGGGAGGGAGATTCGAACTCCCGATGACCTAAGTCACCAGATAACGCATCCTAATTTCGGATCTTGAGTTTCACCGGATCCTGGTCATTGCCAAAACCCTCTGGCGCGTTAAACCTGGCTCCGCCATCCCTGCAGTAAAATTAGAAACAGAAGAGATTATTAGGGTGGCGGGTATTGCCGCAGGCAATCAGACCGCCATCCCTGCAGTAAAATTAGAAACAGAAGAGATTATTAGGGTGGCGGGTATTGCCGCAGGCAATCAGACCGCCATCCCTGCAGTAAAATTAGAAACAGAAGAGATTATTAGGATGAGGGTATTCTGTCTTTTCCTTATGCCTGCGGGATTGTTGGAGGCTGGGAAGGTGGCTGGGCAGGCGGAACAGGCGGAAGAGAGTCTCTTTTCCTCTTGTTCAGGTAAAACAAAACCCCATACGCAACAATTGCAAATACTACGATTGCAATTACAATGGTTTCAACAGGTATGCCAAGGTCAAAGCCCTCTCCATCAGGCTCTGGTTCTGGCTCAGGTGGCTCATCGCCAGGAATAGCATAGCTTCCTGCCCCATATGCGCTGTTGCCCTCCTTGTCTGTCACAGTGGCAGAATACTTTACAAGGGTGCCAGGAGCCTGGGCAGGCAGCTTTGCCTCAAATGTATTATATGCAATTGAATACGCAGGAACACTGGTTTCAATGCCATCAACTTCATAACTTACTGCAACAGTTTCAATGCCGCTTGCAGCTATGCCCAAATCATCTGCAAAAAGGCCCAAAGTCCCTGCCCCTGAGTCTGACAGGTCAACATAAAGCTCTTTTATGACTGGCTTATTCAAATCAAAGACAATGTCAACAGAAGTCTGTGTTTTCAGGCTTGGTGTTGCTTTTTTGAATCCCTGCCCATATCTTGCTACCACTTGCGGCGCCTCATTTGAAATATTGCCAAATACAGCAGTGCCGGTTGAGTCAGTTTCCTTGTGCTGGCTAGATACCTCCACAGAGGCCAAAAGCGGGTTTTTATTGTCATCAGTTACCCTGACTTCAAGCTCATACAAGCCAACAGTTATGTCAACAGACTCATCCTGGGAAATATTAATGTCCTGGTTCCTGACAAAGTCCTTTTGCTCAACTTTTATTGTATAGCTTCCTTGAGGGACCTGAAAGCCCACTCTTCCAGTAGTGTCAGTTTCCTTTGTTTCTTCCCCTACAGTCACATTTGCGACAATAGGCTTTCCATTCTGGTCAAAAGCGCCGACAAAAAGATAGTATGCCTCAACATGCATGCTGTACTTTCTAATGTAGGTGGCATTTGCAGCCAAGTCAGCAGTTTTAAGCTGGTCCCCATACTTTGTATACAAGACATAGGTATAGTCAGTCGAGTTTTCTATTTCCTCATAATTTGTGAATTGTATAAAGACAAGGCCGCTTTCATTGGTCAGCTTTGGCTTGGTCTTAATGTCTCCATCTACTGCATTTAGCTGGTACTCAACATATACTTGGGCCCCTTCAACTGGCCTTAAGTCCTGGTCAAACACCTGGACTGTCAGGTTTGCAGTGAATTTTGCTGCAGGCAAGCCCAAAAGCAAAAGCAAGCCAACCCCTGCAAGCAAAGCATTTGACCGATACATAGCCTGATTTGGAAGCTGCCTCTTTTAACAATTCCTCTAGGACAGCTTCAGAAACGCTTTTATACTGTCTGCTCGAATTAGAAGCATTAAAGGTAAGTATTGGCAAATGCATAGGAGGGATTTTGATGGTTTTTCACAACAAAGGCCAAGGTGCAACCGAGTACCTGGTCCTTCTTGCAGTGGTTCTGATTATTGCACTGGTGTCAATTGCCTTGCTTGGCTTTTTCCCAGGCCTTGCATCTGACGCAAAAATAACACAGTCTTCATCTTACTGGAGAAGCGCATCTCCATTTGCACTTCTTGAGCACTCGGTCACAACTGCAGGCGTAGCAACAGTGGTCCTTCAAAACGTTGACGCAACAGGCTCTCTTACATTGACAAACCTGACATTTGACAATGCAACTGCTTACACAACCTCAACAACATTTGCATCAGGGGAAATAAAGAATCTAACTCTCACAAATGCCACAACCGGGACAGCAGGGAGCCTTTATGATGTTCAGATGAACATCACCTACACAAGTCCAAACGGGCTTACAGCAACCCAGTATGGATCAAAAACAGTAGTAGGAAAATACAGGTAATTTCCTCTTTTTTTATTTTTCCACTGCCAGCCAGGCCAGCCTTTGCCCGTCAGCTTTGTATTTTACGCTCTTGCCTGCAATTTCCTGCGCTTTTATGAGTATTAGTGTTTTTTCACTGATTCCTTGTGGAACTTTTCTTATCCCCATGAGCTCAAGGGCCTCCAAAAGACTTGCAGTGTATTTCTTCTCCCCTATATGAAAAGCAGCCCCACCATCCCCAATACTTATCATTTTCAACAGGCCTTTTTCCTGGCCAGCCTTGGTCTTTTTCACCATTCTTGATCCCCTGTTAAATTGTATTTCACTGTTCTTGAACTCAACCTTCTCAAGAAGCACAACATCCCCAACATCAGGCTTTTTGGTTCCTTCAGGAAATTCCCAAATAACAACTCTTCTGCAGCTTTTTCCCTCGCAAAGCAAAAAAGAGGAAAGGCTTTTTTCATTGCCAGTCTTTTTGTCAACATAATGATAATCAGGCTCAACCTCCTTTACAGTCCCTTTTACATTGCAAATGCCTTTTGTGAGCATTGGAACAGGGGTTATTGCCAGTTTTTTTATTGCCCTTATTGACCCTGAGCGGGAAATTCCTATTTCTCCCCCTTTGAAATAAGCTCCCCTGCATTCAATGTAATCTCCTATTGATATTTCCCCTTTTACCTGTTCGACCTGTTCATTCCAAAGGACCAGGGTTGCCTCACCTGTTTTGTCTGACAAGTGCAGCCTCACAGAGCACCCAGCACCATTTCCATATTCCTGAACAGGGTATATCCTGTCAACAGCTGCAGAAAACCAGAAGGTAAGAGGACTGTTTTTTGCCTCAGAAAGCACAAGCATTTTTTCTGTTTCAATATTGTTCTGCTTGCAAAGCAGCCTTATTGCAGCGCTTTTGCTCAAAAGGCCCCCAAACTCTGCTATTTTTTCACCTATCTGCTCCTCATAGCCGCTTTCCAATTTCTCCTTTAGCTTTTCCTCAAGCTCTCCCATAAAAACTACCAGGAGAGCGTTTTGTGCCCCAACGTTTAAAATTTGTGGGCAAGTTACTTTTGCATGCGGAAAAGGATAGTGACTGTTGGCCACATAGTTTATGACATAAGAAACTATGTTGAGGAGTTTCCAAAGCCTGACCATACTGCATTGATGAGAATGCACCCAAAGGCAAGCGGAGGCGGCTCTGCTGCAAATGTTGCAGTCAACTTAGTAAAGCTTGGCTTTACTTCAGGGGTAATAGGCAATATTGCAAATGACAGGCATGGAAAGTTCCTGCTTTCTGACCTTAAGCGCCTAAAGGTTGACACGTCTCAGGTGCGGATATTCAGGGGAATGAGCGGGCTTTCAGTCATAGTAATAGATGCAGCAGGAGAAGTCAGGGTAATCGAGGATTTGGGGGTCGCAGACAGGAGAAGGTCAATTGATTCAGACTACGTAAAGCAGGCAAAATTCCTGCACATGAGCGGCTGTGCTTTGCACCTTCTTAACTCAGCAAGCAAAATAGCATATTCATCAGGAGTGCCTATTTCATTTGACCCAGGCCGCGCTGCCTCAAGGCTTGGGGAAAAAACATTATCCCCAGTGCTCAAGCGCTGCGATTACTTGATAATAAACAGGAAAGAAATGTTTGCAATGACTGGCTCAAGGGAAGAGTCAACTGCCGAAAGTCTGGCAAAAAAATACAACCTTGTGTGCATAATAAAGCAGGGAAGCAGGGAAATAATTGTAAAGACAAAAAAGGCGTCTTCTTTCACAGTTGAGCCATTCAGGGTAAAGCCTGTTGACACTTTAGGGGCAGGAGATGCATTTTGCGCAGGGTTTATTGCAGGAATAAATGAAAGAAAATCGCTTTATGGATCAGTGCGCTTTGCAAATGCAGTTGCAGCTGCAAAAGTCCTCAGAAAAGGAGCGCAGTCGCTTCCCTCAAGGCGTTTCATAACCGAAAAATTCCAAGTATAGGCATTTGCATGAAAATCTTAAGGGCACTGGTAATTGCAAACAGGAAAAAGCAAATTGCAGTAAAAGTAAAGAGCCAAGTGCAGAAATTTCTTGCAAAATCAAAGGTAAAAATCTCAAAAAATCCACAGCTTGTCATAACAGTTGGAGGGGACGGCACAGTGCTTTGCAGCAAAAAGCACTATGGCATTCCGTTTTTTGCAATAGGGAGCAGCACAAGTTTCATATGCCAGGCAAGCTTTTCAAACTGGAAAAAAAAGCTTTCAAAAGTTTTGCAGGGCTTTAAAAAAGAGAAAAGGCTTTTGCTAAAATGCGCAGTAGATGGGAAGAAAATGCAGCTTGCCTTAAATGAGGTTGGAATAAGAAACCCAGAGCCGCGTGTGCTTTCGCTTCACCTGGCTTGTGGAAAAAAGCACTATGCATTCAGGGCTGATGGAATCCTCTTTAGCACTCCAACAGGCTCTCCAGCATATTGCTATTCCTGTGGGGGCAAGGAGATGAAAAAAACAGAAAATAAGTATCAGGCAGTCTCTATTTCCCCCTTCAGAAGGCTATTTACTTACAAAATACTTTCAAACAAAACAAAATGCATTTTGCGCTTTTCAGGCCATGAAAAAGCGCAGCTTTTCATTGACGGCCAGCCCTGCAGGCAAATATCAGAAAAAAACACCCTCAGAGTTAAGGCAAGCAAAAAGCCGTTTTATTTTGCAAAAGCTTAAGCAAAAAGCATCCTCAAGTAAAACATTGGGTCGCTTGTTTTTGATTTTTGGGCACTGTCAGTTATCATTGCCCCTATTTCCTCCCTTACTTGTTTGCTTTTTTCTGCCTTCCCAATTACAAAGTCAAGCAAAAATGAGTTCTTTCCAAGCTTTTGCATGTTATAGCTGCTTTTCACGTCATCTCCAATCTCTTCCCAGAGCATTTTTTCATAGGAAAGGCAATCCTGTTCAGTAATTTCTCCCCTCTTCAAGGCATCTCCTAAAACTTTGGCAGCAATTGCAGCGCTTTTCATGCCATTGCCCATCCCTTCCCCTGAAAATGGGTCAACCAAAGAAGCAGCGTCACCTAAAAGCACAAACCCATTGCCAGCACACTTTCTTTTTGCAGAAGCAAGCGGGATTGACCAGCCAGAAACTTTTCCAGGTACAGCCCCAACAAATCTTGCAGCAATTCTCTTGCTTTTAATGCAGTTGTCAAATACTTTTTGCAAATTGAGCTTTTTCTCCATTATGTCACTTACAAGCATGCCAACCCCTACATTTGCCTCATTTTCTGAAAGCGGAAAAATCCAAAAATAGCCTGGCATGCACTCAGGCAAAAAATGCACTTCAATATTTTTCCTAAGACCTTTTACCCTAGTGTAATATCCCCTTAAGGCAGAGCATGTATGCTTTGGGTCAAGCTTTAAGCAGCCGGTTTTTGCTGCAACAACAGATGAAACGCCATCTGCGCCTATAATTACTTTTGCAAGGTATTCTGCTTCTTTTCCTTCTTTAACTGCTTTTACCCCACAAACTTTTCCATTTTTCAAAAGCAAATCAATTACAGTGCATTTCTCAAGAACATCACACATTTGCTTTGCATGGCTGAAAAGAATAGTGTCAAACTCAGCTCTTTTGCAGACAAACCCTCTTCCAGGCCCTTCTTTTAACTGGATTTCCGCCTCTTTGCCAGAAGGGGAAGAAAAAACAAGGCCAGAGCTTCTCAAAAAGCCTTTTTTCCCAATCTCTTGCAAAAGCCCGAGCTTTTCAAGGACATTTTGTGCTTTGCCCCCAATAGCATCTCCGCATACTTTGTCCCTTGGAAACTGCTGCTTGTCAATGAGCAGCACTTTTGCCCCAGAACATGCAAGCAGGCACGCACAGCTGCTCCCAGAAGGGCCTGCTCCGACTACTATGGCATCATACTCATTCTCCATGCCTGTGCTTTGAAAAGGCAAAGTTATATAAAGAGGGTGTGTCAGAAGAAGATAATAAGTGTGTATTATTGATTAGAGTGGTGATTTACATGAAAGGCACAATATTAGTATTTGCAATTGCACTGCTTTTAATTTCAGCAGGCTTTGCAACAGCAGAAGAGAGTTATGATAGTGTAAGCACTAATTCTGAGGCAGCTGATTCATACCAAAATGATAATGAAGAGCAAACCTCCTCAGAGAACGGAGATATTGAAGAGGGGAATAATGACGAGCAAAACCAAAATGAGCAAACCCAGGATAAGCATAATGACCAGCAAACCCAGAATGAAAATTCTCAGAATAATAATGATGACTTTTACTCTGATAACACTGAAGTTGATGACAAATATTATGAAAAGCCTTCTAACACAGGCTCAGGATTTGCAGCAGACTGCGAATTGTCACCTTCATCCCTTACAATACCAACAAACCAGCAACAGGAGTTTGTTGCAATCTGCTATGATGAAACAGGTGACATAGTTGACTGCCCTCAAATGTCCTGGACTTCAACAATAGGCTCACTCACCTATGTTTCAACCAGTACAGCACTATTTTCCTCAGGCTCTGAACCAGGAACAGGCTCAGTTACAGCACAAGGAGAAACAA
>CAZOMB010000001.1:72806-152236 GCA_964581105.1 Microcaldota archaeon | reverse complement strand
TGAAATTCAAGTATATTCAGAGGTTTTGCGATGGTAAGAAAAGAATACGTAGTCGATGAAGTAATGAGAATGATGAACAACGTGGAAAATGTCCGCAACATTGCAATAGTTGCGCACGTTGACCATGGCAAAACAACCATGACTGATTCATTGGTTGCCCGTGCTGGCTTGATTTCAAAAGAGCTTGCAGGCGAGCAGAGGATGATGGACTTTGACGAGCAAGAGCAGGCAAGGGGAATAACAATAAAATCAGCAAACATCTCGCTTGGCTTTAATTACAATGGAAAAGACTATTTGATAAACCTTATTGACACTCCTGGGCATGTTGACTTTGGGGGCCATGTTACCAGGGCAATGAGGGCAGTTGACGGAGTAGTACTTGTAGTTGACTCAGTTGAAGGGATAATGCCGCAAACAGAAACAGTCCTCAGGCAGGCTCTGAAAGAAAAGGCGCAGCCAACAATATTCATAAACAAAATAGACAGGCTCATAAATGAGCTGCAACTTGACGCAAAGGCAATGCAGGACAGGCTCATGAAAATAATCACAGGCCTTAACAAGATAGTTGACCAGTATGCTCCTGAAGACAAGAAAGATGCATGGTCAATTTCTGTTCAAAAGGGAAATGTTGCATTTGGCTCTGCTTTCCACAAGTGGGCAGTGTCAGTAAAGAGCATGACAAAGTTCAACATAAAGTTCCCGGACATTTACAACCACTGCAAGGCAGGCGAGCACAATATTTTGGTTGAAAAGTCGCCTCTTGACGAGGTTTTGCTTGAAATGGTTATTGATCACTTGCCAAACCCAAAAACAGCGCAAAAGTACAGGATACCGGTCATATGGAAAGGCGAGCTTGACTCTGATGAGGGAAAGTCAATGCTTGCATGCGACCCAAGTGGCAAGAAAATGGGAGTCTGCTTTGGGGTAGTGAATGATGAGCATGCAGGCGAAGTGGCAGTTGTCAGGATGTTTTCAGGGACAGTGAAAAAGAGCGACATGCTTTTCCTTGCTTCAAGGCTTACAACAGAAAAAATACAGCAGTGCGCGATTTACATGGGGCCAGACAGGGTGATGGTTGACAATGTTTTGGCAGGAAATATAGTTGGTTTAGTGGGCTTGCGCGATGTATATGTCGGAGAAACATTGTCAGAAGGAAAAATAACCCCCTTTGAACAGATAAAGCACTATGCAGAGCCTGTTGTGACAAAAAGCATTGAGGCAAAAGAGTCAAAGGATTTGGCAAGGCTCATAGTTGCCTTAAGGCAGATAGGAAAAGAAGACCCAACCTTGAAAGTTGAAATAAACCATGAGACAGGCGAGCACTTGATTTCAGGAATGGGAGAATTGCACCTTGAGATAATTGAATACAAAATCCAGAAGGAAAAGAACGTGCCAATAGTCACTTCACGGCCAATAGTTGTTTACAGGGAAATGATATCTGGGAAAATCGGGCCAATTGAGGGCAAGTCCCCAAACAAGCACACAAAGCTCAAGTTCATAGTTGAGCCTCTTGAAAAATCTGTTTATGATGCAATGGTAGAAGGGACAATCCCAGATGGCAAGCCAAAAGGAAAGCTTCTTGTCGAAAAGCTTGTTGAGGCAGGCCTTCCAAGGGATGAGGCAAAATCAGTTATTGACATACACAACAAGAACATGTTCATCAATGACACGCGCGGAGTCCAGTATCTGAATGAGATAATGGAGCTTCTCATACAAGGGTTTGAAGAGGCAATGGACTTGGGTCCTCTTGCAAAGGAAAAGGCAGTAGGAGTAAAGGTGAGGATAACAGACGCAACAATACATGAGGACCCTGTGCACAGGGGGCCAGCGCAAATAATCCCTGCAATAAAAAGGCCGGTTTATGCTGCAATGCTCTATGCAGGCGTGACGCTTCAAGAGCCAAAACAAAAAGTCACAGTACTGTGCCCGCAAGAGTATATGAGCAATGTTATAACAATGACCCAGGGAAGGCGCGGCCAGCTTCTTGACATGCAGCAAGAGGGGGAAGGGGCAACAGTAGTGGTAAAGCTTCCTGTAGCAGAAATGTTCGGCTTTTCAAACGAGCTTCGCTCAGCAACCCAGGGAAGGGGAATACCTTACCAGGAATATGCAGGCTATGAGCCACTGCCAAAAGACCTTCTTGCCAAAGTGGTAAGGAAAATCAGGGAAAGAAAAGGCGACAAGCCAGAGCCGCCAACCCCAAAGGATTTCCTGGACCTTTGAGTCACGCATCAGCTTTCACAAGCTCAACTATCTCAGAGGCCAGCTCTTGTTTCCTGTCTTCAATTCTTTGTACAAATGCACCTTTTGTGCTGTCGCAGCCAGTTATTCCCTGGCAGTTTTGCAAATTATTCCAGTTTGCTGCCAACACAGTGTCATTCAATGAGCCGACCTGCGAGCTTATCAAATTCATTTTAGCTGTATTTGGCACTTTGCCAGGTCCAAATGCATTAAGGTAATATTCCAAAGCCAGCTCATAATCCTGAATTTGTTTTGCTTTTTCCCTTGCCTGCCCAAGCGCAGTTGAGTCTTGCACAAACTTTTGCATCTGCTCTTGCTGGGACGAAAGCTCGCTTTCAGCTGCATCTCTCTCATCGGCGCATTCTGAAAGCTTGCCAGTAAGATCATCTGCTTTCCCTCTCTCAGTGTCAAGGGAAGCCCTGAGGTCGTTTTTCTCATTTTCGCACTTTTCAGAAAGGGAGTCATACTGTCCCTGGGAAACACAGCCAAAAAGCAACATAAGCACAAGGGCAAAAATCCTCATATGCCTCTCTTCTCAATTCCCCTTTTTATTCATTCACATGTGCCAATAACTTGTTTGGAGTGTTAATATCATATTAACATTTTTAAATGTTTGTTAATATAATGTTGACAGTGCTCTTATGGCAACAATAAAGCCTGCACTGGTTCAGAAAAAAAGCCAGACACTTGACCAGGAGCTTGCAGAGCTTTGCAAGATGATGAACCTGATGTCTGAAAGGGACGTTGATGCGACCCTTGCCCAGGTGCTAAAGGCAATGCTTGAGCATTCAAGGCAAGGCCCTGTTGGGGGAAGCGAGCTTTCAAAGCTATCTGGCCTGAACAGGATAACAGTAATACACCATTTGAAGAGGCTGGAACGCGGAGGCATTGTGAAAAAGGAGGAGCGCAGGTACATATTGCGCTTCCGCTCTGCAGAGCAGATGCTTATGGAGTTCAGAAAGGAAATGGAAAACGATTTTGAGCAAATGGACGAATTGGCCCGGGAAATAGACAGCCACTTTGAGCAAATGGAACAAGAATTTAGCCTGTTGAGAAAAAAGAGGAGAAAATAAGGTGCTTTTATGGACAAAAAACAAGCTCCCAAGCAAAAGCCCCAAAAAAAGCATGAAAAGCATATGGAGCTTTCAGAAAAAATGCTTCGGCTCCAGGCAGAATTTGACAATTACAAGAAAAGGATGGCAAAGGAAAAGCAGGAAATCACAGGACAGGCAGAGGCAAAGTTCATATTGCGGCTGCTGCCGATTTATGAGGAATTGCTTATGGCAAAAAAAGAGGCAGAAAAAATACCTGACCTTTCCATGAAAAAAGGCATTTTGCTTGTATTGGAAAAGCTTGCAGGCTCTTTTGAAAAGGAAGGGCTTCAGAAAATGGAGCTTAAAGGGCAAAAATTCGACCCATTCAGGCACGAGGCTGCAATGAAAGAGGACTCAGTTGAGCCTGAAGGCACAATAACCAAAGTAATACAGGCTGGCTACCTTTTCAGGGGAAATGTGCTCCGCCATGCAATAGTGGCTGTTTCCTCTGGGAAAAAAGAAAAATAAGGTGGGATTATGGAAACGCACGCAATAGTGAAAATTGAAGCAGACCCTTCAGCACAGGAGCAGAGCATAGTGCAGCAGTTCAACTCATACATGCAAAATTCCCAATCCTCTTTATCATTTGTAAGCGGGAGTGAGGGATATTTCAGGGTAAGCTGCACTGATTCGGCAATTTCATCAGCAGCAATAGAGCCGTTTGGCAATTTCCTTGAAAAAACAGGCTATTGCATAAATAACATATCGACAGCACAGGCAAAAGAAGGAGAGCAGGGGACTTTTGTTTCATTTGAAAAACAAGGCCAACATGCAAGTGTTGTGCTTTCAACCCTGCGCATTTACTGATACTTGGAGAGGTGAGTGTTATGTCAAAAATAATTGGAATCGATTTAGGGACTTCAAACTCTGCTGCAGCAGTGCTGGAAGGGGGAAGGCCAGCAATAATCCCTTCTGCAGAAGGCGCATCCCAGTATGGAAAAGCATTTCCCTCCTACGTTGCATTTACAAAACAAGGGGCAAAGCTTGTTGGCGAGCCTGCAAGAAGGCAGGCAGTGTCAAACTCTGAGATGACATTTTCAGCATTCAAGAGGAAAATGGGCACAGACTACAAGTACAAGGTCAACAAAAAGGATTACAGGCCCCAAGAGCTTTCAGCCTTCCTTTTGCAGAAAATAAAAAAAGACGTTGAAATGTACTTGGGAGACAAAGTAGAAAAGGCAGTAATAACAGTGCCTGCATACTTTGATGACAACCAAAGGCAGGCAACAAAAGATGCAGGTGCAATCGCAGGCCTTGAGGTTGTCAGGATAATCAATGAGCCAACAGCAGCTGCGCTTGCATATGGCCTTGACAAGTCAACAAAAGACCAGAAAATTGTTGTATTTGACTTTGGAGGAGGCACTCTTGATGTCACTGTAATGGACCATGGCAAAGGGGTATTTGAGGTAAAATCAACTTCCGGGGACACGCAGCTTGGCGGAACAGACATGGACAATGCAATAGTTGATTATTTAGTGGGGGTATTTTTGCGAGAGGCAGGAGTAAACATGCAAGAGGACAACCAGGCAATGCAAAGAATGAGAGAAGCTGCTGAAAAGGCAAAAATAGAGCTTTCCACTGTGCTTGAAAGCGAGGTAAACCTGCCATTCCTTTCAGCAGACAAGTCAGGGCCAAAGCATTTTGTTCACAAGCTGACAAGGGCAAAGCTTGAGGAGATTGTTGAGCCAATAGTAAACCGCTGCAAAAAGCCAGTTCAGCAGGCATTGGCAGACGCAAAACTCCCGGTCTCCTCAATTGACAAAATAATAATGGTCGGCGGCCCTACAAGAATGCCAATTGTACAGCGCTTTGTTGAAGGGCTTATTGGAAAAAAAGTTGAAAGAGGGGTAGACCCAATGGAATGCGTTGCAATGGGCGCAGCAATACAGGCAGGAGTAATAGCAGGCGATGTAAAGGACATCCTGCTCCTTGACGTTACGCCTCTTTCGCTTGGAATAGAAACACTTGGCGGAGTATTTACAAAGCTTATTGACCGGAACACAACAATTCCAACAAAAAAGTCACAAATATTCTCAACTGCAGCAGATTCCCAGCCCTCAGTTGAAATTCATGTCCTGCAAGGGGAGCGCTCAATGGCAAAGGACAATGTAGAGCTTGGCAAGTTTGCGCTTGTCGGAATACCGCCAGCGCCTCGCGGGGTGCCGCAAATAGAAGTGGCTTTTGACATAGACGCGAACGGCATAATACATGTATCAGCAAAGGACAAAGGAACAGGAAAGGAGCAAAAACTGCAAATAGTGGCTCCGCACAAGATGGATGAGTCTGAAATTGGGAAAAAAATGAAGGAAGCAGAGCAGTTTTCAGAGCAGGACAAGAAAATGAAAGAAGAGGCAGAGCTCAAAAACGAGGCAGAGGCACTTGTTTATTCCTCAGAAAAGACCTTGTCAGAGCTTGGCGACAAAGTTTCAAAAGAGCTGCAGGAAAAAGTGCGCACTGCATCAAAAGAATTGCAGGAAGCTTTGAAGAAAAACGACAGTGCAGCAATAAAAACATCAGTTGAAAAGCTCAAAAAAGAGCTGCAGGCAGCAGGCTCATCGCTTTATGGCAAGCAGACACAACAGCCTCCTCCGCCCGAGCCAGGAAAAAAAGGGCCAAAGGGTGGAAAAGGAGATGACAATGTGCAGGATGCTGACTATAAGAAAGTCTGAATTTTGATTTTTCAGAAAACCAGCAAACAGGCTAGTGCATCCAGTTCCAGATTTTTGCCCTTTGCACAAAAACAGAGTTATAAGCATCAGCCTGGCTTGGCTTTTTCTCCCCTAAAAGCTCTTTGTCAGCCCCAGAAACAGCATATATCCTTTTTGCAGCCTCAACTTTTAGCAAAGAAAACAGGTTTTTTGCCTGTATCCTTATTTCCCCTTTGTCAATTGCCTCAAGTATGCCCATTTTTCTTGCAGATATTGCCTGTGCAGCATAGTCGCTTACCACTATTATTATTCCCGGCTTTTCAACTGGCTCAAGCTCAAAGGTGGAAAGCTTGCCATACTTTGTCTCAATGCCAATTACCTTGCCTCCCAAATAAACATTTATTTTCTCATCCCCAACCAGCATTCGGGCGCTTTTTGGTATCTTGTCCTCTATATTGGAGTAATAGTAAAGAAGCATCTCTTCCCTTGTTTCACTAAGCTCATATGCACTTGCAAGCGAAACCGCAGCCAAGCCAAGCAAAATTGCTGCCAAAAGCCTCATAATGCCTTTTTGGTATTTTGTAATAAAAAGCGTTTGCTTTCAGGTTGTTATTTAAATAGTATTGTGGGAGAATAAAGTTATGATGAAAAGAAAGGACATATCAGAGGTCATGAAAGATTCCAGGTTCAAGAAAGTAAAAAAGGATTTTTTCAGGGATTTTCCTGGGGCAGACGAAGTGGCTAAACAGGCTTTTGGCTCTGTTTATAAAGAGGCTGCTAAAAATGAGCTGATCAGAGAAATGCTAAACCAGCACATACCTTTGGCTTATGAGACAAGGAAAAAGGTTGCAGATAAGTTTGAAATCTGCTGCAAGAATTTCAAGCGTCCCAACTTCCTTCTGCTTGGTGAAAATCTCTCTGACCGTTTTGATTTTGAGGAAAGGAGAAATGCCTCAGTTGATATCCTGCAGAAGGCCTATGAAACAGATGACAGTAAGCAGTTTGTTGCAGTTATCCGTGAGGAAATAAACCCAAGCCTCCTGTTTTTTCCTGCAGAAAATGGCAAAAAACCAAGCAAAAAGGAGATTTGCACTCTATCATGTATGAATGAGGTATGGCCTGACTTTCACAACCTGAGAAAAATCATGAGCTACATGAGTAAAAAGGATACAAAATGGATTGTAGATTACAAAAATAATTCAAAGCAGGCAAATGAATTCTCTGATACGCTCATAAAGGCAAAAAATAAAGGCCTAAGTGTGTTCATTTCCATCATATTTGGTCTTATGTGGGGGGAGGAGAAAAAAAGCGATAGGTTCCTGTCAAGCGCAAGCAGGCTGGAAAGCAAGCTGCCAAAAGAGCTGAGAAAAAAGCCGCAAGATATCATACTAAGCTCTCATCCAGGTGCCAAAGTAGTGGGTGTTGCCAAGCTGATGTCAAAAATAAAAGATGACGGAAAAATGCAGGCATTATATGAGCTTATCGGAAACCACACTTTCTGCGAGTTGGCAAGGGTGATGAAAATTATGGATTCTCATGCCCCTACTATTGGCAGGTTTGGCAAAAGCCTGCATGACATCATAGGGAGGACTTACAAGCCTTCCTCAGACCTATATTTTGATTACTTTGGCGGCTATTGACAGCCTTCCTAGAAACGTTTATAAATACTTGTCTCATAAATATTGCCCACTTCTTACTGACGTTTGGGAACCTGTTTTCCCATAATAGTAAGATGACACTCACCGTATGTGCGGTGAATCATCAGCATTTCGCGTGGAATTGCTGATAACATTAGGGTAAAGAATATGGGAAGAGGACACAGAAAAGGCTCATTGGCAGTCCGCCCGAGGAAAAGGGCGCGCTCACAGATGCCTAGGGTAAGCTATTGGCCAGCCTCAAATGAAAAAAAGCTTTGCGGGTTTGCAGGCTACAAGGCAGGCATGACCCATGTGACTTATGTTGATGACACCCAATCCCCTTCAAAAGGTAATGAAATATTTGCCTCTGCAACTGTTGTTGAATGCCCTCCATTAACTATTTTCGGGGTAAGGGGGTACAAAGCAGGCAAAGTTATTGGCGACATCCTGTGCCCTGATGAAAAAATATTGAAGCAAATCGGAATAACAAAAAAGAAAGAAAGGAAATTTTCTGCTTCTGATGTTTCTGGTGTTTTTGTGCTGGTTTTTACCTCCCCAAAATCTGCAGGCATTTCAAAAAAGACGCCTGAGAGGATGGAAATAGCTGTTTGCGGAAAAGATACAGCTGAAAAGATGGAGTATGCAATGTCTCTTCTTGGAAAGCAGGTAAAAGTGACAGAGGTTTTCAAGCCAGGGGAAATTGTCGACGCAATTGCAGTGACAAAAGGAAAAGGCTGGCAGGGAACAGTCAAAAGGCTGGGAACGTCAATACAAAGGCCAAAGGCAACAAAAAAGAGAAGGCATGTCGGAACCCTTGGCTCTTGGCACCCATGCTTTGTCATGTATACCGCGCCAATGGCAGGGCAGATGGGCTATCACAAAAGGACTGAGATAAACAAGAGGATAATGAAAATGGGCCAAGGAAAGGAAATAAGCCCAAACGGCGGCTTTGCCCATTATGGAATTGTGAAAAGCGACTATTTACTGATAAAAGGCTCTTTGGCAGGCCCGCAAAAAAGGCTCATAAGGCTAAGAAAGGCAGCAAGGATTTCTTCCCCCCCAAAAACACCTGAAATAAGGTTTGTCTCGTTAAAGTGATATTATGAAAGCGCAAGTTTACTCAACTGATGGAAAGCCTGTCAAGGAAGTCCAGCTCCCAGCACAGTTCTCATCACAAATAATGCCAGAATTGATAGCAAGGGCAGCAATATCTGACCAGACAAAGCATTACCAGCCAAAAGGAAACTACCCAAGGGCAGGAATGGAAACCTCTGCCCGCTACAGGGGAAGAAAAGGCGACTTTGGCTCTGGGAAAAACAGGGGGCAAGCAATGCTTCCCCACGAAATTCTCCCAAAAGGAAGGCTTGGAAAGGTAAAAAGAATCCCTTCAGCAGTAAAGGGGAGAAGGGCGCACCCTCCAAAAGCGAACAAAAACATAATTGAAAAAATCAACAAAAAAGAGTACAAGGCTGCCCTGGTTTCAGCAATTGCAGCAACAGCAGACAAAGGAACAGTTGCAAAAAGGGGCCACAAGCACTCAGGAAACCTCCCAATAGTAATAGAGGACTCATTTGAATCTGTTTCAAAAACAGCGCAGGCTTGCAAGACGCTTATGGCATTGATAAAGGAAGATTTAACAAGGGCTAAAAAAGCAAAGAAAAGGACAGGGGTAAGGAAAAGGAAAGCAAGCAAAAAGAGGGCAAAGTCAGCGATAATTGCAGTTTCAAAGGACTCGCCGATAATAAAGGCAGCAAAAAACATCCCAGGAATAGAGGCAGTAAAAGTATCTGACCTGTCCGTTGAAAAGCTTGCTCCAGGGGCAAAGCCTGGAAGGCTGGCAATCTATACTGTGTCAGCGCTTGATGAAATTGCAAAACTGTGATATTATGGGCAGCATTTTATACCCAATAACAAATGAAAAGGCAATCGGGCTTATTGAGTTCCAGAACACCCTGACATTTGTTGTTGAAAAAGCTTCCACAAAACAGCAGGTGAAAAAGGACATTGAGGAGCTTTTTGAGGTAAAGGTGGCTTCAGTCAATACCCTGATAACGCCAACAGGGAAAAAGAGGGCATATGTAAAGCTTGGAAAGGGCTTTAAGGCAGACGACGTTGCTGCAAAGCTCAAGATAGTTTAGGTGTAAAAATGGGAAAATTGCTAAGGCAGCAAAGGAGGGGAAAAGGCTCAGTTTCATACAAGGCCCCATCACACCGCTACAAAGCAGAGCTTAAGTACAAAAGGTTTGAGGGAACTGAAAAAACAGGAGTTCTCAGGGGCCAAATAATTGATTTTATTGACGACCCTGCAAGAGGCGCCCTTTTAATGCATGTGAAGTTTGAGGATGGAAGCGAAAGCAAAATGCTTGCGCCAGAAGGCTCTTTCATAGGCCAGCAAATATTCACAGGCGCAAAAGCAAATCTTGAGCTTGGAAGCTGCATCCCGCTTTCAAAGTTCCCTGACGGTGCTCCAATTTACAATATTGAGCTTTCCCCTGGCGACGGAGGAAAGGTTGTCCGCGCCGCCGGCTCATATGCATCAGTGGTTTCAAAGGAAAAAGGGAGAGTTTATGTCAAGCTCCCAAGCAAAAGGACACTTGCGCTTGACAGCTCATGCAGGGCACAGCTTGGGATTGTCTGCGGAGGAGGAAGGCTGGAAAAGCCCCTTCTTAAGGCCGGCGTAAATTTCCACAAAAAGCATGCACAGAACAGGAAATGGCCGGTTGTGCGCGGAGTTCACATGTCCCCATATTCACATCCGTTTGGCGGAAAGCAGCATCACCATGGAAGAAGCAGCATGACATCAAGGAATGCCCCGCCAGGAAGGAAAGTTGGCCACATTGCAGCAAGGAGCGTTGGAAGGAAAAAAGCCCATGTCGAGGAGAAAAAAGCAACTGAGAAAGACGAGAAAAAACGATTAAGGTGAATTAATGCCAAGGATAAACAAGTACCGCGGAAAGTCAGAAGAAGAGCTTTCAAAGCTAAGCCAGGAGCAAACAATCCCTCTTTTGACATCAAGGGCAAGAAGGGCGCTAAAAAGGGCAATGTCAAAGTCAATTGAATTCAAAAAGCTCGTGAAAAAAATCGCAAAATTAAGGCAAAAAGACAGCAAAAAGCCAATAAAGACGCATGTTAGGGCTGCAGTAATACTTCCTGACTGGCTTGGCCTGACATTTGCTGTTTATGACGGAAAAGAATTCAAGAGTGTAGAAATTACTGTTGACAAAATAGGCTACAGGCTTGGTGACTTTGCCCACACAACAAAAAGGGTCCTTCACTCAGGGCCAGGAGTGGGGGCAACAAGAAGCTCAAAGTTCATCCCGCTCAAATAAGTGGTTCAAATGGAATATGCATACAAGGGAAAATCAAAGCGCATTGCCTGCGCAAGGATTACTGGGGTCAATGCCTCGTTCAAGGACTTGTGCGAGGTCTGCAACAATGTCAGGGGCATGGCAACAGAGGATGCAATCAATTTCCTTGCATTGGCAGCAGAGAAAAAAGTCCCAATTTACTTTGCAAGGCACAACAAGAGGATGGGCCACAGGAAGCAGCTTGGTGGAAGGAAAGGGGGCTGGCCTGTAAAGTCAGTGAAAATAGTTCTTGAGATTGTAAAAAGCGCCGCAGCAAATGCAGCAAGGCTGCAGCTTGGCAGCACAAAAGTTGTTCACATAATGGCAAACAAGCAAGCCTCTTTTCCGCGGCTTGCTCCAAAGGGAAGAAGAATGAGGCATGATTATGAGACAGCATTTGTTGAAGTGGTTCTTGAAGAGGTACAGGAAAAACCAGTTGAAAAAAAGAAAGAAGAGAAAAAGAATGAAAAGAAAAAAGAGCAAAAGCAACCTGAAGAAAAGAAAGAAGAAGCTCCAAAACAAGAAAAGCCAGAAAAGCCGCAGGAGAAAAAGAATGAAAAACAGCCAGAAGAGAAAAAAGGGGCGCCTGCTGCTGAAAAATTAGAGCCTGCAAAGGCATGAGATGGGTTAATGGGAAACAAGAACAAAGTTGAGGAAAAATTCATTGAAGACGCAATCACCCGCTACAGGGTGTCAAAATTCCTGGAAAGCGAGCTTGACAGGGCTGGGTTTTCAAGGGTTGCAATACAGCGCACGCCAATGGTAACAAGGATAGCGGTTGAAGTGACAAACCCGGGCAGGGTAATAGGCAAAAGGGGAAGAAGCATACAAGAGCTTACTGACTCAATAAAAAGGGAGTTCAAAATCGACAACCCGCAAATATCTGTTGTTGAATCAGCAAACCAGAACCTTGAGCCAAGGCTTGTTGCAAAGAAAATCTGCCGGTTCATTGAAATGGGGAAGAAAGTCAGGGCAATACTCCATGCTTCATTGCGCGACATAATGAGGGCAGGGGCTTTAGGGGCAGAAATAGTTGCATCAGGCAAAATTGCTGCAAAAGGCGGCCGCTGCAAATCCTTCAGGGTAATGTCAGGCTACATACCAAAGGCAGGTGAGCCTGCAAGAATGGTGGCAATGGACCATGTTACAGCATACCCAAAGTCAGGCGCAATAGGAGTGCTTGTGAGAATCGTTCTTCCCGGCACAGTATTCCCTGACAAGGAAAAGGACGCAAAAATAGAAATTCCAAAAGTGATTGCATCTGCTGATGACGTGACTTCATCAACCCCGATGGAGGTTGCAGAGAAGAAGAGAGTGCAGCCCCTGAAAAAAAGGCAGCCCCCAAGAAGGCGGGGAAGGCCGACTGGCAGGGGACCAAGGAGAAGAAAGTGATATGAATGGCAATCATCAAAAAAAGCGAGATAAAGGAGCTTGATGACGACAAGCTTCAGACGAGGCTTTTTGAGTTCCAAAAGGAGCTCAACTCAGAAAGGGGAATGCTTGCAACAGGCGGAAGGACATCAAACCCCGGGAAAATAAACGAGCTCAAAAAGGCGGTTGCAAGGATAAAGACCATGCTCCACGCAAGAAAGCTCGGCATTGCAAAGAAAATGCCAGGCATCAAAAAGCAAGATGTGAAGCCGAAAGCTTCACAAATCGCCAGCAAAACTGGCGAAAATGAGAAAAAGGAGGAGAAAAAGCCAGCCCAAAAAACTGATGAAAAAGGGGCTGGAAAAAAAGATGGCGAAAATCAGGCTGCAAAAGCAGCCGGAAGGTGAAAGTAGTTGGCTGACATATGCCCAAAATGCGGACTGATAAAGGAAATATGCTCCTGCGACATCCTTGAAAAAGAGGATACGCAGAGAATCCGCGTATATGCAACAAAAAAGAAGTTCCGCAAGCTTGTCACTGTTGTTGAAGGCATTGACAAGAGCAAGCTTGTTGACACAGGGAGGGAACTCAAGCAAAGGCTTGCATGCGGAGGCACGGCAAAAGAAGGATTGATTGTCCTTCAGGGGGACCACAGGAGGAACATAAAGGGCCTGCTTGTGAAAAGCGGCTACCCTGAAAACAGCATAACAATCCTTGAAGGCCTGCAGTAATTCCTTGCTGTTTGCAACAAAGCAAAAGGTGGAAAAAATGATAACAGAGCAGAACCTGCCAATTCATGAGCTTATAGGTCTGAAGGCAAGGGTTGCATCAAGCCTTTCGCTTCCATATATTGGGCTTTGCGGAACAGTTGTTGATGAGACAAAGAACACAATTGTGCTCATGTGCAAGGGAATGGAAAAAAGAGTCCCAAAAAAGGGCTGCACTTTCCAGTTCACTCTGCCAGGCAGGAAAAAAGTCCTGCTTAAAGGGGCAAAAATCGCGTATCGCCCTTATGACAGGCCGAAAAAAGTGAGGTAATGATTATGGGAATGGATTCAAACAGAAAGGGGCCGATTGTGGCAAGGGGCCACACAAGCGCAGGTCTAGTGGTCAGCGACCGCTCCAAAAAAACAATTATAGTTGAGATAGAATCTTTGGAGTATTTCCCAAAATACAAGCGCTCAGCAAGAAGCAAGTCAAGAATCCATGTCCACAACCCAGATTCAATAGGCGCAAAGCTTGGAGACACAGTTGAAATAGCAGAATGCAGGAAAATCTCAAAAACAAAGGCATGGGTTGTCACAAAAATACTCAAAAAAGTCAAGGGCATTGTTGTGATTGACCAGAAAGGCGGCCGCGCCCTTGATGAAGAGGAAGACAGGCTCAAAAAATCAGAGGTAAAAAGGGACAAGCTTGCCTCCGACAAACCTGAAGAGGAAACAGAGGTCCTGGAAAAGAGGGGCCCAGCAAAGGAGAAAAAGGAGTGAAAAAATGAAAGGGCTTGGAAGCAGAATCACAAAAGGCCTGCAGGTTGGCTCAAGGCTTGTCTGCAATGACAACTCAGGGGCAAAGATAGTGGAGATAATAGGGGTCAAAGGATACAGGGCAAAAAGGGGGATGTACCCAAAAGTCGGGGTTTCAGACGTTGTCACAGTTGCAGTCAAAAAGGGAAATGCATCAATGAAAAAGAAAGTGCTCAAGGGCTTGATAGTCAGGCAAAAGCAGGGCTTCAGAAGGCCGAGCGGAATGCGGATTTCATTTGAGGACAACGCATGCGTGATAATAGATGACCAAGGGCTTCCTGTTGGAACAGAAATCAAAGGGGTAATAGCAAGAGAGGTTGCGACAAGGTTCCCAAAAGTTGCTGCAATTGCAGCAGCAGTTGTGTGATATTTATGAAATCAGGAAAACCAAGAAAACAGAGGAAATTCAGGTACAAGGCGCCGTTGCATTTAAGGAGAAGGATGGTCGCTTCCCACATCAGCAAGGAGCTAAGGCAAAAGCTTGGCACAAAAAGGCGCAGCATAGCATTGAGAAAAGGGGACAAGGTAAAGGTGCTTCGCGGTGAAAAGAAAGGCAGCACAGGAAAAGTGGTTGAAGTTGACCTGTCAGACCTGAAGGCATATGTTGAAGGGACAACAAGGAGGACTGCAAAAGGGGTTGAAAAGCTGCAGCCAATTGACCCTTCAAACCTCATGATAATTGAAGGGGAATTTGTAAAAGACAGGCTAAAGGCAGTTGAAAGGTCAGAAAAAAACAAATAGGTTGGTATTATGTCAAAAAAAGGCGGTTCAAGACATGCTCTGCGCATAGGCGCTCAAAAGAGGATAGGCATAAAGCACAGGAAAGGGATAAAGTGGCTTCTTGCCCCCTGCCCAGGGGCCCACAAAAGGGAAGAAAGCATTTCAGCAGGGGTCCTTTTGCGTGACATACTTGAAAAGGCAAGAAACCTCCACGAAGTCCAGAAAATCCTGAACTCAGGCAACCTTTTGGTTGACGGCAGGAAAATAAAAGACAAAAGATTCCCCATTGGGCTTATGGACATAGTCACCCTTCCAGCGCAAAAAATATCATACAGAATGTCTCTTTCAGGACCAAACATGGTGCCAAAAGAGCTAAGCCAAAAAGCCGCTTCAAAAAAGTATTTGCGAGTTACAAAAAAGCACACTGCAAAAGGCGGCAAAACAGCAATAACATTCCACGACGGCAGGGCTCATGCAGGTGACAAGCACATAAAGGTTGGTGACACCTGCGTTCTTTCAGTTCCGCAGTTCAAATTAGAGTCCCACATCAAGCTTGAGCCAGGCGTGCAATGCCTGGTAATAAAAGGAAAGCACACAGGCGAGCTTGCAAAGCTTGACAAAATAATTGAAAGGACAGGCTCTCACGGGGCAGAGGCGCATCTTTCAGGAGCCTCCGGGGAGTTCGTCACTCTTGTGAAATATTTGTTTGCAGTTGACAAGGACTATGAATAGGTGGATGGAGATGAACAGGATGAAAGAAGTAGTGGTTGACAAAGTGACGCTGAACATAGGCGTGGGCAGGGCAGGCCAGGAGCTGGAAAACGCAAAAGGCTTGCTGCAAAAGCTTTCAGGAGCAAAGGCTGTGCCTACTCACGCAAAAGTGAGAAACCCTGTTTTCCACATAAGAAAGGGAGACATAATAGGCACAAAAACAACTTTGAGAAAGAAAAATGCCCTTGACTTTTTGAAAAAGGCACTCAAGGTAAAAAACTTCACCCTCTCTTCTCGCTCATTTGACAGGGAAGGCAATTTCTCATTTGGAGTTCCTGAGTACATTGAGTTTCCAGGCGCAAAGTACGACCCAAACATTGGAATGCTTGGCTTTGATGTTTCAGTTACCCTAAGGCGCAGGGGGTTTCGCGTTGCAAAAAGAAGAAGGGCAAAGGCAAAGCTTGGCGCAAAGCACAGGCTCACAAAGCAGGATGGAATTGAATTTGCAAAGTCAGTTCTTGAGATAAAAGTGGAATAAGGAGGATTTGATGGCAGAAAAAGACAAAAAACGAAAGAAGAGAAAAGTTCCGCTGGAGCACAGGTTCCAGGGCAAGGGCCTTCGCAAGTGCAGGTTTTGCGGCTCTGCAAGGGCATTGATACGCTCATACGGCCTTCGCATCTGCAGAAGATGCTTTCGCGAAGTAGGAGAGGAAATAGGATTCAGGAAATATTAATGAGGAGATATTATGGCAAACGACCCACTGGCTGATGCGCTGAACACAATAAAGACGCATGAAATGTTTGGCAAGCCTGCATGCGAAGTCCAGCCAAGCAAGCTGGTAAGGGAAACCCTGAAAATACTCCAGCGCAAGGGATTCATAGGGGACTTTGAATTCGTTGACGACGGGAAAACAGGATTTTTCAGGATAAGGCTGCTTGGAAGGGTAAACCAATGCGGCGCAGTCAAGCCGCGCTTTGCAGTCAAAAAGGCAGAGTGGAATGACTGGGAGAAGAAATACCTGCCAGGCGCAGGCTTTGGAATGTTTGTTGTCTCAACCCCATTAGGGCTCATGACAAATGAGGAGGCAAAGCAAGAAGGAATAGGAGGAAGGCTGATAGCATTCATTTACTAGGTAGTTATTATGAAAATGCCCAAAGGATCAAAAATAACTGTTGACGGCTTTAAGGTCACAGTAAGCGGAGCAAAAGGCAGCATTGTGCGCGACTTTAGCCACCCAGAAGTGAAAATCTCTGTGAAAGAAGATGAAGTTCAAGTGACAGGCCAAAAGGCAATGGCAAACACAGTCATATCCCACATTTCAAACATGGCAAACGGGGTAATATCCGGCTATGAGAAAAAGCTCAAGATAATTTATTCCCACTTCCCTATTGCAGTAGAGGTAAAGGGGAAGCAAATCCTGATAAAGAACTTCCTTGGCGAAAAGCAGCCAAGAAAGGCAAAAATCGCAGGCCAGGCAAAAGTTGAGGCAAAAGGCCAGCAGGTCACAATAACAGGAATTTCAAAAGAAGATGTCTGTCAGACAGTGGCAAACATAAAGTCTGCAACAAAGATAAGGAACCGCGACTCGCGTGTGTTCCAGGATGGGTTTTACATAGTTGAGTGATAAAAATGGAAATAAAGAAAAGAAAGCACCCAAAATTCAGGAGGCCCAATTACGGAAGGAGCTGCAGGAGCAGGATAAAAAAGAACTGGAGAAGCCAGAGGGGCACTGACAACAAGAAAAGGAGGAAATTCGCATACATGGGCGCATCCCCATCAATAGGCTACAGCCAGCCGTCAAAAATAAGGAATTTGCACCCGCGTGGCATGCCTGAGGTGCTTGTGCAGTCAGCAAAAGAGCTTTCTAGCCTCAAGAATGTCCTGATAAGGATAGCTTCAGGTGTTGGCAAAAGGAAAAGGCAGGAGATAATCAAGCTTGCAGATTTAGCAAAGCTTCGTGTGCTTAACAGGGAGAAAAAACAAAAGCAAAAGAAAAAGAGAGTAAAAAAGCCAGAAAAAAAAGAGAAAAAGAAGCAAGGAGCTCCAAAACCTGAAAAGAAAAAGGAAGAAAAGCCAAAACCAGAAGCGAAAAAAGAACACGCTCCAAAAAAAGGTGAAGAAAAAGCAGAAAAGCCAAAGCAGGAAAAGCCAGCTGAAAAAAAGCCAGAGCCTGCTGAGAAAAAGCAGGAAATAAAGTATGATGTCCCTCAAAAAAAGTGATTTGAATGGCAATGTCAACAGTAAGAAGGATTTCGGCACGCATGCTAAAGGCAGGAAGGTCAAAAATCAAGTTCAAGCCAGAGTCCCACAAAAAAATATCAGAGGCACTTACCAGAGAGGACGTTCGCGCGCTCATAAAAGACGGGGCAATATATGCCCTGGCAAAACGCGGTGTCTGCAGGGTCCGCGGAAGGAAAAAGCAGGAGCAAAAAAGAAAAGGCAGGAGAAAAGGAAAAGGAAGCAGGAAAGGCACTCCAAACTCAAGATTAAGGACAAAGGACGCATGGGTTGCAAAAGTACGCGCACAAAGGAAATACCTGAGGCAACTTTTGGAAAAAAAGAGGCTGGACCGCAAGCACTTCCGCAAGGCTTACATGATGGTAAAAGGCAATGCATTCAAGGGGATAAGGATGCTTGAGGCACACCTCAAGGAAAGCAAAATGCTCAAAAAGTGATTTGAATGGCAAAGGCAACAGGGCCTGCATACAAAGTGGCTTTCAGGCGAAGGAGAAAAGGCCTGACAAACTACGCCAAGCGCTTGGCACTGGTAAAAGGGATGGCTCCGCGCATGGTTGTCAGAAGCTCATCAAAGGGAATCCTTGTGCAGTTTGTTGAGTTTTCAAAACAAGGGGACAAAGTAATAGCAGCAGCAGGCTCAAAGTCACTTAAGCAGCATGGCTGGCAGCCGCGCTGCAATTCGCCAACAGCATACTTGTGCGGGCTTTTGGCAGGAAAGTCTGCAGCAAAAAAGGGAGTGAAAAACTTCAACCTTGACATGGGAATGCAAAAGCCTTCAAAAGGCTCAATTGCATTTGCAGCGCTCAGGGGGGCAATTGACTCAGGATTAAAGACAAATTACTCGGAAGGCATGATTGCAGATGAAAGGATAACCGGGGCAGCGATTGAAAAATATGCAAAAGCCCTAAAACAGTCTGATGAAAACAAGTACAGCAAGATATTTTCCTCATATATAAAAGAGGGGTTTGACCCCGGGAAAATGGTTGAAAAATTCAACTCTGTGAAGGAAAAAATAATAGGCTGATGGTGAAAAAATGGCAAGATTTGGCAGAGGAAGGGGAAGAAGGAAAAGACGGGACGACGAGCCCAAGCCAGAGTGGGTTCCAAAAACAGAAGTAGGCAAAATGGTGAAAACAGGCCAGATAACTTCACTTGAAGAGATATTTGGAATGGGAAAGCAGGTGCTTGAGCATGAGATGATAGACCACCTTTACCCGAACATTGAAGAGGAAACCCTTTCAGTGTCAAGCACGCAGAGGATGACAAAAAACGGAAGGAAAATGCAATTCAGGGCAATTGTCCTTGTTGGGGACAAGAACGGCCACTTTGGAATAGGAGCAGGAAAAAGCGAGGAAGTAAGGCCAGCAATAGAGACTGCAATCAAGAACGCAAAAAGGAATTTCATTTCAGTTCCATTTGGCTGCGGCTCATGGGAATCAGGGCCAGGCTTCAAAAACTCAATCCCAATAACAGTTAATGGAAAGTCAGGAAGCGTGACAGTTACCCTCAAGCCAGCTCCGCGAGGCGTGGGCCTGGCAGCAAACGAAGTAGTGAAAAAGGTTCTCTCATATGCAGGGGTAAAGGACATATGGAGCTTTTCACGCGGCCACACAAGGAACATATACAATACAGCAATGGCAACCTTCAGGGCAATTGAAAAGCTCAATACCATGAGGGTAAGCGGCTGGGGCAACAAGCCAAAGGAAAATAAAGAGGAAAAGGTGCCATCATGAGCAAAATAGCAGTAATAAGGCTAAAAGGGAGATTTTCAGTCCCCCAGGAAGTAGACAGTACACTTGACAGCCTAAAGCTCAACAGGCTTTACTCATGCACCCTGATACCAGATTCCCCAACTACTAAAGGGATGCTGAAAGTTTGCAAGGATTGTGTTTCATTTGGCGGGGTTGATGAGGCAACAGTTGAGCTTTTGCTTCAAAAAAGGGGCAGGACAAAAGAAGGAAAAAGGCTCTCAAAAGAAAAAAAGCCAGATGCCATAAAGAAAATTGCGCAAGAAGTTTTGTCAGGCAAAAAGCTCTCAGAATTAGGAATAATGCCAGTATTTTTCCTTTCCCCTCCCAAAGGCGGATTTGGCAAAAGAAAAGCCCAGGTTCCATTTGGCCCAATAGGGAAGAACAGCAAAATAGCAGAGCTTATATTGAGAATGGCATAGGTGTGTTTCATGAAAAGGAAAAGAAAAAGAAGCAGAAAGTTCCACGGGACCCGCAGCCATGGCACAGGTAACACAAAGAACAAGAGGGGCAAGGGCAGCAAAGGCGGCTGGGGAAGGGCAGGAATGCAAAAGCACCGCTTCACATATATTACGCGCTATGAGCCAAATTATTTCGGTGTACAAGGTTTTTCCCCATTGCCAAAAGCAAAAATAAGGACAATCAACCTTTTTCAGATAGACCAGCTAGCACAAAAAGGAAAGCTAAAAGAGCGTGAAGGAAAGGATTACTTTGAATTTGACGGCAAAGTGCTTGGCACAGGCCAGATAACCGCCCCAGTAACAGTAAAAGCGCAATCATTCTCAAAAGGCGCAGCAGAAAAAATAAAAAAAGCAGGCGGAGCTGCAGAAACATTCGCAAAAAAGCCAGAAAAGCAGCCTGAAAAACCCAAACAAGAAAAACCAGCTGAAAACAAACCAGCTCCAAAACCTGGTGACAAATGAATATAAATTCTAAGACAGCATGCTGTGTAGAATGCCTGAGAATTTAATTGGTGAAATTAATGGGGAGCTCACTTGATTTTCTAAAGCCATACCTCCACCTTTTGCCAGAGGTAAAGGCGCCTGACAGGCCGCCGCCTCTTTCTGAGAAAATCATGTGGACCATAATAGCCCTGGCAGTATTCTTTATTATGTACAATGTTATTGCAGTGGGGGTAAAACCGTCCACAGGCGGTGCCGACTTCCTCCAGGTTGTAACTGCATCAAACATTGGCTCGCTTATTACAGTTGGAATCGGCCCCATTGTGCTTGCAAGCATCTTTTTGCAACTTTTCTCAGGCGCAAAGATAATCAAGGTTGACATGTCAGACCCAGAGCAAAAAAGGACATTCCAAGGAGCACAGAAAATACTGGCAATATTGCTTTGCTTTTTCGAGGCAGCAGTATTTGTCCTTTTTGCACGCCTGGCGGTAGTTGACGCCCCTCTTTTTGGAAGCATGCTGTTCACCCAGTTTTTCATAATCCTGCAAATTTCAATGGGCTCTTTGGTATTGCTTTACCTTGATGAAGTGGTGTCAAAGCACGGGATAGGGAGCGGAATTTCCCTTTTCATAGCAGCAGGGGTTTCATTTGCAATAGTTGCAGGCACATTCAGCCTTTTCACAGGCTCAGGAGGGGTAATTGAGGCGCTTTCATCAGGAAGCGCAGAAGCATTGCCAATTGCAATAATAGCCCTGCTTCCACTCTTTTTCACTGCAATAGTATTCCTGGTAGTGTCATATGCAGAAGGCATAAAAGTAGAAATCCCGCTTGCATTTGACAGGGCAAGGGGATTAGGAAGCCGATTTCCAATAAAATTCTTATATGTATCAAACATACCAGTCATACTTGCCTCAGCGCTTCTTTTGAACATCCAGTTTTTTGCAATAGGCCTTCAAGGCCAGCATTTGTGCGTAACAGGGGAGTTTAACCCTGAGGCACCAGGCATTGACAAGTGCAATGGCGGAATAGACCTGGTGCAATCTTTGGCATTTGTTGACTCAGGAAACCAGCTCCGCGATGGATTCTTTTACTTAATTTCGCCTATTTACCGGCCTTTACAAGGAAATTATGGGGCATACTTTGGCCAGCTCTTGAATGGAACAACCCCGCTATTTGGAATTCCTGAGTGGGTGCATGTAATCTCCTACATAATATTCATGGTGGTATTATGTATAATTTTCGGCCAATTTTGGGTTGATACAACAGGATTAGGGGCAAAGCAGGTTGCAGAGAATCTCAATAAATCAGGGTTGCAAATTCCTGGCCACAGGCGCGACCCAAGGATAGTTGAAAGCCTTCTTGGCCGCTATATACCATATATTACAGTTCTTGGAAGCGCATTTGTCGGGCTTTTGGCAGCTTTGGCAGACTTGACAGGAGCGCTTGGCACAGGAACAGGAATACTTTTGACAGTTGGCATCCTATACAGGATGTACCAGGACCTTGAAAACCAGAGGCTGTTTGAGTCCTACTCAGGGCTTGGCAGCATTCTAGGGAGATAGGGGGATTTGAATGATTATTGTAATGGGCCTGCCTGGCGCAGGAAAGTCAACAGTCCTTTCTGCAGCAAAGGAAACTGATTGCAAAATTGTGAATTATGGGGACCTGATGTTTGAAATAGCATCAAAGTCTGTCGGGATAAAAACACGCGATGAAATCCGCAAGATGGATACAAAGACACAGAAAAAAGTGCAGTCAGAAGTGGGAAAAGCGCTTTCAAAAATGGATGCAAAGCTGATACTTGACACCCATTGCTCGATTTCAACACCCAAAGGCTATTTGCCAGGCCTTCCCTTTTCCCTTCTTTCGCAGCTCAAAGTGCAATTCCTTGTTCTGGTAACAGCGCCTGCAAAGGAAATCTCAGAAAGGAGAAGCTCTGACAAGACCAGGATACGCGACCCAGAGTCATCAGAATCACTCTCAGAGCATGAGTCAATAAACCGCTCGTATTTGGCAGCATACTCCTGCTTGACAGGAGCTCCTGCCCTGATAATACACAACAGGACAGGAAAATTGGAAGAGGCCCAGAAAAAGCTTCTGGCTTTGCTAAAATAAGGTGAAATTACATGTTTTTCGAACTTGCAGACTACTGGATATTCATTGTGCTGCTTTCTCTGGCTTATGTTGCATTAAGCATGTTCCTGCAGGCAAACATAGGCGGAAAAGACAAGCTCAAAGGGCTTCAGGCAGAAATGAAAGAGCTTCACAAGAAAATGAATGAGGCTGCAAAAAGGAATGATGAAAAAGAGCTTAATGAAATAATCTCAAAAAACTGGCAAATCACCTCGCAGATAATGTCAGTGCAAATGAGGATGTTTGCAGTAATTATTGTAATTTTTGTTGGCCTGATGTTTGTGTTCCCGCTTATTGAGCCAGGAGCAGTTGATGACATACATCTGCCTCTTTTTGATGACGGCCTTTCAGAGCATTGCGACCTTGTTTCATCTGACGGCATTTACTCAACTTGCTATGAATTTGGAAATGACGGCATAAAGGGAGCATGGGCTGCAGAAGTGCACATTTATAATGAGCAAAACGAGTCTTTGGCAAAATCAGGAATGCCATTTTACTATGAAAATGGCTTGCCAAAGGATTTGTGGCTCCAGAATTTATCGCAAGGCGGGCTTATTGACATTCTCTTTGGAAAGACAGCATACAAAATAAATGCCTCTTCAAGCAGCCAAAATGTGTCAGCAGGCCAAACAGTTACAATACAGGCAAGCACAAAGCCCCCCCTTGAGCAAGGCACAAGGCTTGAGGCAGTGCTCAACGCAGGCACCTTCTTTTTCGTTGACCTGCCCTTCGCAATACCTTTATTAAACATCAGCCGCATAATCGGCTCCTACGGATTTTTCATATTATGTGCATTTGCCCTGAGTATGTCCTTCAGCATCTTAAGGGCAGTCTACAGCAAAATCACAAAAAAGGGTGTTTGAAATGCCTCTGCCAAAAAACAGGTCAAGGTCTGTGCGCAAGATAAAAAAGCGCACCCCTAAAGGCATAACTGTCCATTACAAGAGGAGGAAAAAGGGCAAAAGGCATTCGTGCTCAATAACAGGCAAAAGGCTTCAGGCAGTAATCTCAACACAGGGAAAGCCAAAAAGGCCAAACAGGAAATTTGGCGGCAATCTCTCAACAGTTGCAAGCTCCCGCGTGCTCATAATAGCCTCGAGGGTAAAAGAAGGCGAGCTTTCTATTGATGAAGTTGACATAAGAATGCTGCCATATGTAAAAAGGCTCCTAAACAAGAAATAACGGTGCTAAAATGATTATCTGCATATCTGGGCTTTCAGGAAGCGGAAAAAACTCAGTTGGCTCGCTTGTAGCAAAAAAGCTTGGCTTAAGGCTTGTAAACCCAACCTTTAAGACATTGGCAGCAAAAAAGAAAATGGATTTACTTGACTTTCACAAAAAGGCAGAAGCAGAACACAGGATAGACAAGGACTTTGACAAAAGGCTCATGGCAGCTGCAACAAAAGGCAACTGCGTTGTAACAACATGGCTTGGCCCGTGGATGGTAAAAAATGCAGACATAAAAGTATGGCTCTATGCACCTCGAGCAGCAAGGGCAGCCCGCGTAGCTCTTCGCGACAAGATGGGGCCAGAAGAGGCGCTCAGGCACATAAATGAAAGGGATGAGAGCAACAGGCTGCGCTACCTTGACATTTACAAAATTGACATTTATGACCATTCTGGCTTTGACATTGTAATAAACAGCAGGAATTTCATGCCAAGCCAGTCAGCAGCAATAATAGCACAGGCTGCAACTGAAAAAATGGCAAAGCAAAAGAAAAAGCCAAGAAAGAAATCAAGAAAAAAGAAAACAAAGAGCAAGAAAAAGAGAAAAAAGAGGAAGTGATTAAAATGCCAGCAATTGAACCAGGTCGCATCTGCATAAAAACCAAAGGCCGAGACTCAGGAGAAGAAGTAGTGATAACAAAAGTAATTGACGAGAATTTTGTAATGATAAGCTCTCCTCTCAGGGGCAAGGAGAGAAAATGCTCAGTGCTTCACCTTGAGCCAACAGCAAGAAAAGGCGAAAAGCAATCAAAACCAGCAAAAAAGCAAGACAAAGCCAAGTAGCCTCTTCTCATTTAACCCCCAAAACAACACACTAATTTAAATCCCAAAACCCAAAATACACACATGTTCCTATTCAAGCTGGTTGAGTTTCGCGGATCTGCAAAGCGAACCCTGCTTAGCGAACTTAACAGAATTTTGGCTCCAATAGAAAGGGCAATAGATGCTCTGCGCAACCAATATGATGGCTTTGTTGGTCAAAGCAACCTTCCAACCATTGAAAAATTCAATTTGATTGGGCAAAAAGCAATTGAAGCAAAAAAACAGCTTGTTAAAGGAGATCTTCCTTCTTTTAGTTCATCTCTTAAAACAATAGAAACAGCCCTAAAGGCAATTGAAAGGGATTTCATCCACCTATCAGAAAACCAGTTATTTGAGCCAGATTATCAAAACATAGCAACTGCCCTTAAAGCGAGCAAAATCCCTATCAAAAGTAATATTCCAGACTTCAGCAAAACTATTGGGGTCCTTGTAGAATTTGTGGAGGGAGCAACAGCAGCAAGCAATCTGCAAAAAACCAAAACAGACGGCTTTTTCACTGATGCTAAAGAAGAAAAAGGAGGCACAAGCGCAGGAGCTGATGATGATGAGCCAAAATACAAGAAAAAAAGAAGAAAAAGAATTCAAAAACAGAAAAAAGAGCTAAAAAAACTCAAGAAAAGCCATTCTTATAAAAATTATATGAAAAACCAATATCCTGGTCAAGCGCCAAGGCAGGTAGTTACTCTTCCCTCTGGAGAGCAAGTCCTAGCTCCTGTGCAAGAAAAAGAGCAACAAGACACGCAGAATAAAAAAATCGACAACTTATATTCGAAAATCCTCAAAGAGGGAAAGCTCCCAGCAGGAATAACCAATCAGCAGGTGCTTGAGCTTATTGGCAAATGCCTTTATGAGTCACAGGAAGCAATGGAGCTTCACTATGAAAACAATCCAGAGCACATCAAGTATTTCTCAAACAATGAACTTAAGCCATATGAGCAAAGAGACATTGACAGCCAAAAGGTTATGAATTCCATTGTACTTGAAAAAGCGGATTTTATTCTCTCAAGTTTTGTTACTGACAACAACCTTTCCCCGGTTCTTAGCAAATACTTTAAAGAGAATAGAGCTGTCTATGAATCCCTGATTGAAGCAGCAGACCCTCTAAAGACAAAAAAGCTTATGGACAGGCAATTTACAAGTTATGATGGACTTGTTTATGATATTGGCAGCTATTGGAAGCTTATTTCTCCTTCTTCATTAGCTGACTCAAACTTACCAAAGACTGAAAGTACATTAAAGGAAGACATATCTGATTTTGCCATGAGATATGTTCTTCCAATAGTTCCAGGACTTAATGTTCTTGTGCCCCTTTATGACACAGACATAGCAATAGATGAATCATTGAAAACAGGTAAACTGGATGAGATTGTCCATGCGATAAATGAGGCTGAAAACAAAGGCCTCAATACTCTTGGCTATACAATGTTCTCTCTTATTTTGGTTCCAGAGTCAGCATATGTAAAAATAGCCAAAAACATGGGCTTAGTTACAAAGACTACTTTTATGAGGAGGCTGTTTAATGAACTTCTGAACATTGAGTATGAGCTTGCCCTTTTAGAAAACCCAGGAATCACAATCCCAAAGGCAAGAGTAGTAGCACTTGAGAAGGCAGTAAAGGATTTTGGAAAAATAATGTCACAAAAAGAATTCAGTCCAATAGTCGGGTATGAAAGATATTCAAACTTCATGAAATTAACAGAAGAGCAATTCATGAAGCTAAAATCAACTGACGGGCTGATTAAAACAAAAGATATATTGACAAAAAACGGCTCACCAAAAGTCCAAAAATTCCTGGAGAAGTGGTATATTGAAAACATAGGGCCAAGGATAAAGCTGAAGCCATTGCTGAAAATTAAAAACCCACCAAGGGATTTCACCTCCTCTGTTCTCAGAACTCAAAAACCAATGAAAAATAGCTTTACTGAGTCATTCAAGCAAGAGCTTTACTCGGTAAAGCCTGACCAAGGCAATGTTTCCACAGAGCTTTTCAAACAGGCAAAACTCAACAAGCAGATGCAGACTTTCATAATCGCTGTAAGCAGGAACGTTGACGCTGGAATTGCACTCGAACTGCGCAATACAGAACCAATGACCTTTGCAGATGTTCATAATTTTCTGAACAAGAGCCAGACAATCAGGGAAAAAACAATTCAGGAAGTAATCGCTTCAGTTAACAAGCCAAACGAGTACAAGAAAACTTATGAGAATATAGAGCCATATATTCGACAGTTTACCTCGCCACAGATTTTGTCTGGAGTAACAAGACTGCAGTCATTTGTTGAAGCCAACAAAGAAATTGGGATGAACATTCTGGTTGCTGGCGTGGTTAAAAACGAGCGATATATACAAGGGCTAATAGGCCAAGACAACAAAGAGCTCTTTGGCATGCGCCACGTGAAAAACTTCCTTGAATTGTACAAAGGCTATACTCCTGGCAAGCCCCGAACTCTGTCCATGGAAAATGCATGGCAAAGCGCTTTATTTCTGTTCCAGGCCAAAAAATTAGGGGCACCGGAAGTAGACTATATATTGCACAAAATCGCCCCCTATCTGATAAACAACGATGCAAGGGGACTCTTTAAGCTGGCGCAAAACGACAAGCTTGTAAAGATATATATCAAATGCGGAAGCAACTCAATCATAATGAGAAATGCCGAAAAAAATGCGTCCAGCCTTACTGCAAGCGACTACCAGAAATTCTACGAGCTTTGCAATCAGAATCCTGAAATGGTAAAGAGCCTTACAACGACAGTCTTCAATGGCTTTGGCATCCGGCTTGACGCAAAAATCCCAGGCCTTTACAATGCCAAAGAGCAGCTGGACGGCTTCATAGACAAGAAGTTCACGAAGACCCACGGTGGGACGTTCGAGCTGTACAGGGAGTCTGAATCTCCAGCAGTGCAAAAAGTGAAAGATTATGTTGTAAAAAAATCAGGACTTTCCAAATCTGAGGTCGATGGGGCTATTCTTAACAAAGAGATGAAGCTTATAAATGACATTAATCTTTCTTTCATAGCCGAGTCTGCGAGTGATGAAGAGCTGCAGAACTATGCAAAACTGCTCCACGATCTTGCAGATGACTTCTCCTATCTTGGGGAAACAGAAGACTATAAGTTCGTCTCCCTGCTCAACAGCATCCTGGAAAACTCTCCCAATTCAGAAGCTACAGGAATCCTTGAAAATTTCGATGAATTTATACTCGAATACAAGGGAGTTTCTGATGAAATGGATTCTAATCCAGATGGATATCTATCAAATTTCCACAGCATGGATGCAAGCCAATTGGAAAAATTCATCAGGTCGCACAAGGAACTCTCAGCATCTACAATCCTTAATTCAATAGTGCATTCAAATGCAGTATGGCCTGATGTCACAAAGCTCATTGATGCGCTGGAGATGTCGGAGAGTTTCCTTATGAAGGAAAACCCCCAGCCAGAGTTCCTATCCTCTTTCTATGAATATTTTGTCGGTATGCCTGAGAAACGTGAATTCCTCCAGTTCATAACAGAAAAGCTCTCTTCCCAGCCCCAGCTTCTCAAAAATCTGCATGGAAGTGGCTATAGCATATTCATGGAAGAGCTTATGGGTTCTGAAAAGATATTGCACAGTCTGAAAGACAAGCAGCTTCAAAAGGCTTTTTCAAACATCAGCATGAAAGTAGCTCGAGAGAACAATGAATTTAAGCTTCTGCTTATGAATGGGGAGGAAATACCTGAAAACTTGAGAAGATATATGGATCCCCTTCTCAGAAAAATTCAAGGAAGCGATTTTGAGAAAAACATCTATGCAGTAATGAACAAGTTTGGTTCCCATTTCAGCCCGAAAGTAAACTCTCATGATATTGCAGGGGCGTACAAGGATGCTCTTGAAATGTACGCAGATGCGCTTGAAAATGGATTGGTTTTTGATATCCCCAAAAAAGTCGTGCAGCTCAAATTTCAGGTAGAGGGAGTCAATGTGTCTCTTTCTGAAAGCATAGATGTCAGCCTTCGAACAGCTCTCTTGGAGGCAAAGGAGTCTGCTGCAGCAGAGAATTATATGCAAATGATAAAGCAAGGGCATGACAAAGTCTTGAATATATTCTTGGAAGGAAGCTTGGAAGACAAAAAGGGCCTGATGCGCAACCTCAAACTTGATGATAGCCTTGTCGACAAATCAGAAGAGGGGGCTTTGCGGCAGGCTTTGAAGAACAGTGAGCTTGGCGACATGTCAGGCATGGTTTGGGATGCCTGCATGCGCTCTGGCAATAGGGATATTTTCTTAACCTATGTGCAGGGAGGCAAGCTCACAAAGGCAGAAAACACTCAGCTTCTTGTTACTCTGAATGAGTTTGACAATTTTCTTTCAGAGGTGCTTGATGAAAACGGCCTTTCAGCCCTTCTCCCATCTGTAAGAAAAAGTCCGGCTTACCAGCAGATTATCAAAGCCAGGGCAAGCATCATCGAGTCTTCGCAAAAACAGCAATCAGTCACGCGAGAACTTCGACTGGTTTTCGGAAAAAACAACTCCCTTCTCAACACTTTCTTCGGAAGCTACTCTGGTACCTGCTTGGGCGATAACCCCGGCTATTCTCTTGCAAGGCCGGACATATGCACTGCAACCTTGTTCCAAAACAACGAGATTGCTGGGGGGGTTCTTTTCCTGATGCGTGAGGTGGAAGGCAAGCCATCGCTTATCATCCTCTCTGTTGACCCTTCAGAGAAAGTCCTTGGCAATGGCTCAACTTTGCTTTCTTCTCAGAAGCAGGTTGAGCTAACAGACTGGCTTATGGAAGAAGTCTATAACTATGCATCTGAAAACAATCTTTCGCTTTACTTCCCAAAGAAATTCAGCAATGTTGGGGGGATTACCAACAGAGGGGCAACTATAGAAAAAAGGCTCAAAGAGTACAGGGGCAAAAAGCTGGTCAAATTTGAGCCAAGCGGAGATTTGCATGAGACTTATCATTATAATGTTAGTACTGGGATAGAGTTCAAGCCAAAAGACGGGTGGATTAAAGAATCACTGAAAGGGAACGACTTAAATGAGCTCAACTTTGACCGGGGCTCCATGTCATTAATGGAATTTGTTCCTGATGGAAAAGGAAATTGTTCGTTATATATAGGGCTCAATAGCAAGAAAAAGAGGTGGAAAATCCTCGAGCTGCCAGAAAGTGAACTGGAAGCTTTTAAGGAACATGCCATTAGTTACCTTGAAAAATATGAGAATATATCTGGTGATGGTCTAATATGGTCATTGGATGGTCTTCAAACTTCTTTTGATTCTTGGGCATTGGAGAATTCTGGCAAAGGAATAAATGACTTCATGGATTACCTGATTTCAAACAATCTTCCCCACCAATTGGCAAATCAAATTGCGGATATCAATTCAAAACTTAATGTTGTTTTCCCGGAATCAAAAGGCTTGGTACCACAATATGATTTTAGCAGGACAGCAAAACGTCTGGATGGAGGTTCTGTTGTTTTTGAAATACCATTAACAGGAGAAAAGACAACAATAGTAAAATTTGGAGACTTTGATGAACTGTCCAAAGAGGCAAATGCATTGGAGTCAATGAAGCTTATGGGACTTGATTCGGATTATTCAATTTATCCTTTTGAAAATTACAGCATAATAACTGTTGCAGATGGAATGTCTCTTGGCAAATTTTACACAGCAGAAAGTTATGGCAAAGTAAAACTCAAAGACATAATGCAAGGAGGGCCAAAAAGAAAGGCTTACCTTGAAAGTATTAGCAAATGCATGGCATATCAGGATGCATTTGGCCTTGATGATACTCATCAAAATAATTATTTAATAAGGGAAGACGGAAGTCTTACAAGAATTGATTATGAGGGGGCAGGGCTTTTCCATGATGATCTGAGAGATTTTGAGGAATTGTTTCTGCTTAAAGAAGGACCAAAAGGAATTAACCCAGATGAGTGGAAATTAATAGAAGCAAGTTTCAAACAATCATGGGGACAAATGAGAAAGAATTTCAGTTCTAAGGAGAAAGAATTGTTGGATTTGCTGGGCGAGGAACATTTGGGCAGGATTAGGGAGAGTTTAGGCAATAGCCCTGAAAAGGCATGGGAAGATTTTTCAAGAGGAGTCAAAAGCCAGATGGGGGGATCTGAATGAAAAACGTAATCACACAGCAGATAATGCACGAGTTTGTGAGATCAAATCCAAGGTTTTCAAACATAAACAAGCTTCTTGAGAAAATCCCCAGTTCTCCAATTGAGCTAAGGGAAAAACAGACATATAAAAAAGGGAAAATGGTCTTTCTTGGAGAATATATAACATATGAAAAACCAGTAACAGAATCAAAAAGGGTTGTCAGCAAAACTCTTTCTGAACTTAAGCCTGTAAGAGATTTGTCTAATGTATCTCAGATCCTTGGGTTGAATGTATCGACTTCTTCAAGGCCGTCTTTTGAGCCAGACTCCCGCACCCTTTTCCTTTCCAAGAAAGGGGCTTTAGGGGCAGCATTCTTTTCACATTTTTTCAGAATCAAATTGACAGAGAAAACTAAGACTGTTTTTCTTAACCTTCTTGGCTCTGGTAAACTGCCAAAGACAGCAACCTCAAAAGACATTGCAACAGCGCTCTTTTTTCTCCATGTTGCCACAAACGGAGTAGAAAGCTCGTTTGCAGACCTTTACCTAAACAAAAACTGTCTTGAATGGCTAAAAGCAGGTGGGAGGCTTGCTGAAACAACTCAAATAAAAAATAATTTGTTGCGTCTCCAGCTAGAATATGCTAAAAAGCTCTACTGAGCATTAATTCCTGGTGCTTTTGCATGTTTCCATCCAAAAAAGCCCTTCAAAGTTTGCTCTCATGCTCTTTTGTGATAGTTGACAAGCCCAGGGGGCCCTCTTCGCATGAAGTGTCTTCCTGGGTGAAAAAAATACTTGGCGCAAACAAGTCAGGCCACTGCGGAACACTTGACCCACAAGTATCAGGGGTGCTGCCAGTAGGCATAGGGAAAGCAACAAGGCTTCTCCCATACCTTACAAAAAGGGACAAAAGGTACGTGTGCTTAATGAAAACAGGCGAAAAAGTCACCGAAAAGAAAATAAAGGCAATTTTCAGGCAATTCACAGGCACAATAACCCAAACTCCGCCGAAGCAAAGCGCAGTTGCAAAAAAGCCAAGGAAGAGAAAGGTTTATTATATTAAGCTCATCCAAATAAAGCCCAACAGGGTACTTTTCGAGGTGCACTGCGAAGCCGGGACCTATGTCCGCGTGCTTGTTTCAGAATTCGGAAGGTTCTGCGGCAAAGCAGAAATGCTTGAGCTGAGAAGAATCTCAGTTGGGGGCATGCCTGAGCAATCATCACACATGCTTCAGAAGATATCTGATGCAATGTGGCTTGCAAAGGAGAAAGGGGATGAATCAAGAATAAGGGAATTGCTTATCCCTCCTGAAAAGGCGCTTGGCATCCCAAAGGTTGTGATTGCAGGCTCTGCTGTTGGTGCCTTGTGCGCTGGCTCAGCGCTTTATGCGCCTGGCCTTGTATCATTTGACATGGGAATAAAAAAGAATGGCAAAGTTGCATTTATGACTGAAATTGGGGAATTCATTGGCGTTGGGTGCGCCGAAATTCCCTCAGAGGAGATGAAAGAAAGGAAAAAGGGCGCAATTGCAAAGCCCGAAACAACAATTATGGAACAAGGAAAATATCCAAAAAGCTGGAAGTAACTGGGAAGCACTTTTGAAAAATGCCGGGGTCGCATAACCTGGTAGTGCGCATGCCTGGAACCACCCTTTTCCGCCTTCGGCGCAAAAGCGTGGACGGAAAAGGTGAAATATCGGCAAGCATGTGGTCGCAAGGCCGTATGGGTTCGGAGAACCTTTTTTGGGGTGCCTAAAAAGCTTCACCAAAAACTGAAAAAGGTTCTTGCCCAAAAATCCCATTCCCGGCGCTTCCCAATTAAAAGTTGATTCAACATGCCTGGAAAACCAAAATTCGGAAAAGGAAAAACCAAAAAAGGCCATGGCCCTGGAAAAAGGCAGCCACAGGCAGCAAAGCCAATAGTGTCTGCCTCTGGAAAGGAAGTAAAAGGCATTGTAAGGCTTGCTGGAAGGGACTTAAGGGGCTCATTCCCATTGAAAAGGGCAGTCACTTCTGTAAAAGGAATAGGGATAAACCTTGGCGGAGTGATTTCCAAGATTGCCTGCGAGCAGCTTGGAATAGATGAAAAGACAATGGTTGGAGAGCTTTCTGAGGAGCAGATAGCAAAGCTTGAGGGAATTTTGCAAAACCCTGACAAATACGGGATTCCTTCATGGATGTTCAACAGGCAGAATGACATTATGACCGGCCAGAGCAAGCACTTTATTGGCGCAGACCTGGTTTTTTCTGTAAGGCAGGACATTGACCATGAAAAGGATGCTTACACATGGAGGGGCTACAGGCACCAGTATGGCCAAAAGGTTCGCGGCCAGAGGACAAGGAGCACAGGAAGGACAGGAATGACTGTCGGCGTTCTGAGAAAGGCAGTGCTTGAAAAGGCAAAGGAAATCAAGGCAGAGGAAAAAGGCGGCAAAGGAAGGGCAGCCCCAGAAGCAGCGCCTGCAGCAGCTTCAGGTGAAAAGCCAGCTCCAGAGAAAAAAGCAGCAGCGCCTGCCCCAAAGCCAGCTGAAAAAAAGCCAGAGCCAAAAAAGTGATTTGAATGGGAGACCCGAGAAAACTCAAGAACAAGTACGAATCACCCCGGAAAATCTGGGATGCTGACAGGATAAAGACCGAAAGAAAGCTTGCAGTGGCATATGGATTGAAGAACACAAAAGAAATTTGGGTGACTTTGCAGGATCTCAAAAAGGCAAGAAGGGGCGCAATGAAATACCTTTCCCTTGGCAAAGAGGGAATTGAAATGGCAAAGCCGCTTATGGCAAGGCTTGCAAGGCTGGGCATAATCTCTGCAGATGCAAAGGTTGATGACATTCTTTCACTGAGTGTTGAAAGCTTCCTTGAAAGAAGGCTGCAGACAATTGTAATGAAAAAAGGGCTTGCAAGGACCCCAAGGCAGGCAAGGCAGCTCATTACCCATGGTTTCATATCAGTAAAAGGCAAGAAAGTGACAGTGCCAAGCTATTTGGTCAAGGTTGATGAGGAGAAGGAAATTTCACACAGAAAACCAATTGACATTTCAGTTCATGAAGAAAAGCCTGCTGCTCCAGAAGCAGAAAGCAAAGAGGAGCCAAAAAAGCAAGAGAAGAAAAAGGAAGAGGCTGTTGTTCCTGATGCAAAGGCTCCACAAGCAGCAGGCTAATGGTGATTATGGTGGCAGAAAAACCAATTGAAAAGAAAAAAGATGAGAAAAAGCCAAAGCATGAGCCAAAGCCAGAGCCAAAAAAGGAGCACCAAAAGCCAGCTGAAAAAAAGGAACACTCTAAGCCAGAGCAAAAGTCAGAGAAAAAACCATTACCAAAGCCAGTGGCAACAAAGCCAGAACCAAAACCAGAGCAAAAAAAGGAGCAAAAGCCAGATGAGAAAAAACCAGCAGCAAAACCAGGGCAAAAACCTCCAGCACAGAAAGTGGAACAAAAACCAGCAGCAACAAAGCCAGCTGCAACCACCGCAGTTCCACCCAGGAGATTTAAGCGCGAATACAAGTGGGCAGTGTGCCATGTGTTCTCATCAAAAAATGACACAATAATCACAGTAACAGACATGTCAGGGGCAGAAACAATTGCAAAAGCATCAGGTGGAATGATTGTAAAGGCTGACAGGGAAGAAGGAAAGCCATACGCAGCAATGCAAGCAGCAGCAAAAGTAGCAAACGAGGCAAAGAACAGGGGAATAACCGGATTGCACATAAGGATACGCGCACCTGGGGGCAATGGGGCAAAGAGCCCTGGCTCAGGAGCACAGGCAGTTGTCCGCTCTCTTGCAAGGCTTGGGCTTAGGATAGGAAAAATTGAGGATGTTACGCCAATTCCGACTGACACAACCAAAAAGGCAGGCGGAAGGAGAGGCAGGCGGGTCTGAAGAACCTGCCAGGTGGTTTTTATGGATATTGAAATGTCTCTTGAAAAGAAAAACAGGCTCGAGTTCAGGCTCAAAGGGGCCCCTGCTGCGTTTGCCAATTTGATAAGAAGGTATGGCATAGGCAAGGTCCCTGTATTTGCAATTGACAATGTGACCTTTTATGAGAACAGCTCCTCAATGTTTGACGAGTACCTGGCACACAGGCTTGGCCAGATTCCTTTGGCTTCAGACTCAGCAAGGCAATCAGATGAGATAGCATTCACTCTTGATGCGCAAGGCCCAGGAACAATATACTCAAAGCAGCTCAAGAGCAATGACTCAAAGATAAAGTCTGCCCTTGCAGACATTCCACTTCTCAAGCTTCTTGAAGGCCAGAATGTCAGGCTTGAGGCAAAGGCAAGAATGGGGATTGGAAGAAAGCATGCAAAATTCCAGCCAGGCCTTATTTCCTATGAAATTCTCAAGCCAAACGAATTCAAGTTCAAAGTCGAGTCATTCATGCAGCTTGAGCCAAAAAAGTTCCTTTCTCACGCAGCAGACATAGTGATTGAAAGGTGCAATGAGCTTGAAAAGCAGCTGTCAGAAATCAAGAAATAAATATGGGGTTGATGAATAATTCATGCGGATGCGTGGGGGTGGCAGAGCTAGGTCAAATGCGCCAGCTTGAGGGGTTGGTGCCTTAGGGCTTCGAGGGTTCGGACCTTTTTTGGGTGCCTAAAAAGCTCCACCAAAAATCGTTGCCTAAAAATCCCTTCCCCCACATTTTCCTAACAAGGTGTAGAAAATGGCAAAGAAAAAATATTCTCCAAAAGCAATCAAAGTCCTTGCAAGTATGCCAGCCCAGGCAAGAAAAGCGCCCTTCTGGAAAAGGGTAATTGAGCTTGTTTGTTCATCTGCCAGGAAAAAGCCAGGGGTAAACCTGAGCAGGATTGCCAAATATGCAAAAGCCGGCTCAACCATTGTTGTGCCTGACAAGGTCCTTGGGGCAGGCTTGCTTAAGGAAAAGATTACAATTGCAGCTCTTTCGTTTTCAGAATCAGCAAAAAAGATGGTTGAGTCTGCAGGCGGGAAGGCGATTTCAATTGTTGAGGCTGCAAAAAAGAGCCCGACAGGCAAGGATTTCGTGATAATAAAATAAGGTGGAACTATGGTTCTTATTGACGCAGACAGGGCTGTTGCAGGAAGGCTTAGCGCAAGGGTTGCAAAGCTCCTGCTTGCAGGCCAAAAAGTTGAAATAGTCAATGCAGAAAAGGCAGTTATGCTCGGAAAGCTCACTGCTGCAAAGCAAAAGTACCTTAAAAGGAGGCTGCAAACAGATAAGCAAAACCCTGAGCACTCGCCAAAATGGCCAAGGCTCCCGCACCTTTTCCTCAGGAAAATGGTTCGCGGCATGCTCCCATACAAAAGCCAGAGGGGTCGCGACGCATACAAAAGGCTCAGGGTATCAGCAGGGCAGGCAAAAGAGGGAAAGCCAAAGAAAATTCCAGAGGCAAGCTCAGAGGCAAAGCATGGCATGTTCACAATAAAAGAGCTTTGCAACCAGCTTGGCCACAAGGCAGAATAGGTGCATTTATGGCAAAAAAGAAGGGAAAAGCAAAGAAAAAGAAGCTCATTTCCCCCAATATTTACAGGGGAAAAAGAAAACAGAGCATTGCAAGGGCCTCAGTTTCAAAAGGAAAGGGGATAATAAGGATAAACAGCGTGAGATTAGGGGCAATTGACAACAAATATGTAAGGGACATTGTATCAGAGCCCCTTCATTTGGCCCCGCAAATAGCATCACAGGTAAATATTTCAGTCAATGTAATTGGCGGCGGCCAGATGGGCCAGGCACAGGCAGCAAGGGTTGCAATTGCCAGGGCATTGGTTGGCTTTTCAAAGGATGACAATTTAAAGAAAAAGATACTTGAATATGACAGGTTCATGATTGCAGAAGACTCAAGGCGTGTTGAGCCCAAAAAATACAAAGGGCCAAAAGCACGCGCAAGGTTCCAGAAATCTTATAGATAACCCTTTTTGGGTTGCCTAAAAGCGTTAACGGAAAACTAGAGAAGAGGTGCATTTATGTATTTTCCAATCAGGTGCTTTACATGCGGCGCAGTGATAGGCAATCTTTATGAGGAATATGCAATGCAGGTAAAGGCAGGAAAAAACCCTGCGCAAATACTTGAAAAAATGGGAATTGACCGCTACTGCTGCAGGAGAATGTTTCTCTCACACGTGGAAGTAATGGACAAAATCTCGAAATACAGGAAAAAATAGCCAACTGCTTTTTATTTCCTCTTACTGCTAATAGATAAGAAGTGGTTATACGTCTGGCAACTCCAAGTATCAAGATGGTCCTTATGGGAAGGATTACAAATCACGCAGTCCTGAAAAAGATAAAAACAGCCCTATGAAATGGAAGCCATATGCGCTTATAGTAGTTGCTGTGTCCGTTTTCTTCGGAGGTATTTACTCGATTTTTTTCAACAGAGACCAAACAAACAAGGAAGTTGAGAGCGAATTCAAAACAAGAGGGAAAACAGAGTCAACAGAAGAAAGCTATGCCACCCCTGAGGATAAGCAGGAGCTTAAGAAGAAAGTAGGTGAACTTAAAGGCAGGGTTGAAAGCGGTGACATTCCGAGCTACTATGTGAAGCAGAACCCGGTGCCCTATGAAGAGGTTTCAGAAGACCTGAAAAGATTCAATAAAGAGCATGGCAGCAGCGTCAAGGTTTCACTTGTCCTTCAGCCTGACGGCAAAATATTCAAGAACAATTACCAAATACTGACCAATTCAGGCTCAGAACCTGCGATATCTGAGCTGAGCAAGATACTTGGGGGAAAAGACAGTGCCCGCCATGTTGAGAGAAAAATAATGGAAAGCTCTGGCTTAGATGAAATACAAATCTCTGGCAGCACTGTCAAGGTGCAGAGCATGGACTCCTTGAAATATGATTTTGATGCGTTCTATTCTCCTGAGCTAATGAAAAGGCTCTTGGCTTACTCGAAAAGTTCAGTTGTCAGGGCAAAGGGGAGCAACAAGATGTACACAAGAAAACTTCCGCTCCTCATTATTGACCCATCAGGCAGGATAATCTCCTTCACAGTGGTTGACCAGACCAAAAGCTATGCAGTAGTGGCAGGTGAAATTCCGCGAGTGCAGGCAATGATAAAAAAATACGCAAACTGTGTTTCCCGCGGAATCGGGATGCAGCAGCTGCAAGACAAGGAAAAGCTGAAGCTGCTTGAGATGCTGCAGAAAGAGCACACAAAAGTTTCAGATTTGCAGAAAAAAGCCTCGCGCAAGTCTGTTCCCTTAAACACTTTCAAAAGGGCAGCTTAGGCATTTCTCTTAAAAAGCTTTCATTGCTGAACATAGCCACGCTGAAAAAAAGACTGGGGCCATTGAGTGGCTGTTGCCACTGCTGTCCCCACCATACTGATGGGGCCATGGGGTAACCTGGCTATCCTTCCGGCTTGGGGTGTCGGCGATTCGAGTGGCTCTGCGCTGAATGGGCGCGAAATGCTCAAGCCTTAAGGGCTTGGGCAGATTTGGAGCCGAAAGGCTCTAAACGGGCGAGCAACGCGAGCCCGAGAATTCAAATCTCGATGGTCCCATTTTATTGTAATAGGATTGTTCCGAGAGTTGCCATCAACAAGGGCATGCGGGAATCCAAAAGGTGAAAACATGGAAAACTTTCTGATAAAGCAGGAAACATACCTTGAGGCAGGAATACACATCGGCACAAGGCTCAAGGTAATTGACATGGACCCCTTTATTTACAGGAGGAGAAATGACGGTCTTTATGTCCTTGACCTGAGGAAAATAGACGAAAGAATAAGGCTTGCAGGAAAAATCCTCGCAAAATACGAGTCATCTGAAATACTGGTAGTGGCATCAAGGACATATTCAGGCAATGCTGCGTCAACCTTTTCCAAGCTGACTGGAATAAATGCATATTATGGCAGGTTTATCCCTGGAATACTGACAAATGTCCACAGGGATGACTTCAAAGAGCCAAAACTTCTTCTTGTATGCGACCCAAAAGGAGAAAGGCAGGCAGTAGTTGAAGCAGGAAAAATGGGAATATCCACAATAGGCCTTTGCGACACTGACAACATAACAATGTTCATAGACCTTGCTGTGCCTTGCAACAACAAGGGCAGGCGCTCTCTTGCGCTCATATTCTATCTTTTGGCAAGGGAATACATGATGGGAAGGAACAGGATTTCCTCATATGACGAGTTCACTGCCACCCTTCCGCAATTTGAGGAAGAGCAGGAGCCAGAAGACGAAACTGAGAAACCAGCTGGAAAAAAGTCAGAACAAAAGCCAGTGGCAGCAAAGCCAGCTGAAAAAAAACCAGAGCAAAAGCCTCCTGAGAAAACACAAGGGCAGCCAAAGCCAGAAGTTAAAAAGCCGGAGCAAAAGCCAGAAAAGAAAGATGTGAAGCTTTCTGATGAAGGGGAAGAAAAACCTCCCCAAGCAGGAAAAGAGAGCAAGCCTGAAAAGCAAAGCAAGAGTTAGAACCAGCCTTTTTTCCTGGAAATATGAACCATGTAGCCAGCCAGCGCAAGCATTGACCCTATCATAATCCAAAACCCATATGGGTGGTCCTTTCCTGGCAGAACGTCAAAGTTTGTTCCATATATGCCTGAAACCACAACAAGCGGCAGGGCGATTGTTGCAATTATGCTCAATATTTTCATGACTTCATTCATGTTATTTGAAACAGCAGACATATAGGCGTCAAATGTGCTGCCAACAGCCTCCCTGTAATTGTCAACAGTATCAGCAACCCTTATCGAATGGTCATAAATGTCCCTGAAATAGGGGACAGATTTTTTTGATATGAACTTCCTGTCTCCCTTTGTCAGCATAGAAATCTTTTCCCTCTGCGGAATGACAACCCGCTTTATTGATATGATTTTCCTTTTCAGGCTGAGTATCCTGCTCAATGAGCCGGGCCTGACCTTTTTTGTCACTTCATCCTCAATTGCCTCAATCTGGTCGTCAATCATCTCCAAAATCGGGTAATAATTGTCTATTTCCAGGTCAAGAAGCTTGTGGAATACAAAATCAAGACCTTTTGAGAACAGCATGTCGAGCTTTTCAGTCTTTTTTTTCAGTGTTTCAAACGAATCAACTGCCTTTTTATGGTTTGTAATGAGGAAATTCTTGCCTATTATGAAATCAATCTCATTCAGTTTTATTGTCTTTTCCTTTTGGATTCCATAAAAAACGCAAAACAGGTATTCTGGGAACTCTTCAAGCTTTATCCTGCTGTTGTTTGTGTCAAAAAGGTCCTCTGCTGTCAGGGCGTGCAATTCAAATATTTCCTGTATCAGTTTGTTCTCCTTTTCAGTCATGCCTGTTATGTCCAGCCACATCTTTTTGCCCTTCAGGCTTTTCAAAGAGCCTGCCTTGGCTGACTTGACCTTGCCTTTTTCCTCATAGTATATATCAATCATTTACTCACATCCCTTCAGTGCGTTGTTGCAGGTCCTCCAAAAAGTGATTCGCAGGCATCCTTGTCATGGCCAGGAGTTATGAATGCGCACAGGCTGCTTTCCTGGTTTTTCACTGCTGCCTGGTAATAGCACTTGTCCCTCCAAACCTCGCTTTCAACAAATGCACAGTCAATCGGCGCAGGCCCTTCTTTTGAGAATGTCCCCTTTGAGTAGCAGTCTGTCCTTTGGGCAGAGTTTTCAAGCGGGTTGCAAAGGGACGGCATCCTGTTTTGCAATGCTGACTGGTAGTAGCATCCAATCCTGTTCAATGACTCAATTATATCTGGACATGCATCAACAGTCGCAGTCCTTATTGAGTAGTCAGAATAGCACTGGTCCCTCTCTTCTTCTGGGGCTGCCTTTTTGCAAAAGCTAGTGTCAAGGTTTTCAACTGCAAAATAAAGATAGCAGCTGTTCTTGTAGTCGCTCCCGTTTGTTGCAAGGTCGCAGCCCTCAGGCTTGTCAAGCTCTTTTGATGCAATTTCAATGCAAGCATCCTGTATTGGGGAAAGCGATGCATCAAAGCATGCAGAAACATCTTTTCTTGAAACTGCTGTACAGGCAAACCTTTCAGACTGCGTTGCTATCATTTCACAGGCATCTTCTTCAGACATGTTTTGCGCATACTCGAAAAGGCACCAGTCTGTCTTGCAGAGCGAATAATCATTGTTCTCATATGCAAGGCAAAGCTGCCTTTCTTCAACATCTGCAATCAGCATGCAAGGGGGCAAAACCTCTTTTAAGCAGTTTTCCCTGGCCGCTATGTCTTCAATGAGCTTGCAAATATCTTCTGATTCCTCATTTTTTGCATTTTCAGTAAGACATGATGCTTTCATTTCAGAGTCAGTGATTTTCTTGCAAACCTCAAGGTCAGAGTCTGCAAAAAAGGCATAGCATGAATCAAGGGTGCCAAGAGAATATATGTTCTTGCAAGTTTCAGGGTTTGAGTTGCTTTTTGCAAGCTCAAAAAAGCACTCATCCTTTTGCAGGATATTGCCAGTGCCACACAACTGTGCTTCTTCTGGTTCTTCAGGCTCCTGCTCAGTGACAACAGGCTCCTGCACAACAACAGGCCCAGTTTTCTGCGGGCAGCCGTATGCAAAAAGCAGAAGAGAGCAGATGATTGCAAGCCATGCATTTGACATAAATACACCAGAATACAATTTGGATGCAGCATTTTTAACGCTTACCCGCCACAATCATTGCTGCGGAGATGGCAGAGTCGCCCTTGTGGTGCTGCAATCTGGTCAAATGCGCAAGGCTTAGGACCTTGTGTCCTAGTGACTACGGGGGTTCCGAGAACCTTTTTTGGGATGCCTAAAAAGCTTCACCAAAAAAACACTCGCCTAAAAATCCTCCTCTCCGCATTTTTCGATAGAAAAATGTGGTTTTTGTCTGCAAGGACAATTCTCCGCATTTTTTCCTGCGAAGCGGGAAAAATACAAAGGTGCGCAAGATGTTTGCCTTCCAGCTCTATGCAAAGAAAAGGGATGACGAGGATGAAGAGGAAAGAAAAGACTATATTCTCAAGGTAAAGGCAGGCAAAATAAAGCAGTTTCTCAAGGCTCACCTTCCAAGCGATAAGCTTGCTTCTGGGACAGATGATGAGATAGTGGCAGTGCTTTCAGAAACAGAAAAGATGTTCAAAAAGGGGGGAATATCAAGCTTTATGTCGACCCTTACCCCTGGAGCACAGAATGCAATCTATGCAGCCTCTTTCATCTGGGGCTATGAAAGGGCAATAAAGTATGTGCAAAATGCCATGAAGCTTGAGCAGGTAAAGAACGCAGCAGACCAGCTGGGAAGGAGCCGGACAGTTGTTGAGAGCGTGCAGAGCCAGGTATCTGACCAGCCGCAGAAAAAGAGGGAAACAACACAGGCTGTGTGGAGCTTTTACAATGAGGACCTCAAGCAGACGCAGGCACAGGCAACAAAGACAGAAATCATGACTGACAAGGAAATGCTTGAATCACAGTCAAAGGCACAGCTTCCAGCAAGCCCTGAAGAGGCTGTTGCAATGGGGCTTGAAAGCAAGGCTCAGAATGCTGCTGTCATTTACTGCGTTCAGATGGCAGCAGAAAAAATGGAAAGCGAGCAATACAGGATTGCAACAGAGGAGAAAAAGAAGCAGCTTGCGCACCTTGAGGCACAGCAGCCTCAAAAAGAGCAGCAAATCATGCAAAAGCAGGCAACTGAGCAAAAGAAAGCAGAAGAAAAGGCAATTGCTGAAAAAACGGCTGTAGAGGAAAAGGCAATTGCTGAAAAAACGGCTGTAGAGGAAAAGGTAAAGCAGGAAGCCAAACAAGCTGAAAAAGCAGCACTGCCTGTTGAGAAGCAGGCAATACAGCAGGCACAAAAAGAACAGCAGCTAATCATAGTTTCACAGGAGGAGGAGCAGAAAATAATGGCACAGGCAAGGGAGCTTAACATACCTCCACCAGTAGTAAAGGAAATAATAGCAAGAAGAGAGGAACTAATAAAGAAATATGAAGAGATTGAAAAAGAGCTGAATGAAACAATATACAGGCTTTCCCAGCTTGATGAGGAAAGTGAAGAAAGGGTAAAGAAAATCGTAAAGGGCATGCTTCCGGCACAGCTTTACAAAAAGCTCCTCAAGAGGAAAAAGAGCCTTTTCAAGCGCAGGGCAATGATAAAGCTTTTGAAAAAATGGCTTGTATTTTGCAAGGATGGCAAGGCAAGGCTCCTGAAAATGTCAATAGGCAGGCTCCTGAAGATGGTTTCCTTATCATCTTTATCAGGGCTTTTCAAATAACAGGTAATCAAAATGGATATCACATCCCCAACAGTTCTCCAGTTTTCCTTTTTCATAATATTTGCCCTGCTTGGCACAATACTCTCAATAAAGCTGCGCCAGCCCTATGTTGTCGGCCTTCTGATATTTGGCATGCTTGCAGGGCCAAACATGCTTGGCTTTGTGGATGACCATGAGCTGATAATGACATTTTCTGAGCTTGGCGCAATACTTCTTCTTTTTGCAGTTGGAATAGAATTTTCAGTTTTCAGGATAATAAAATCAGGCTTCAGGGCAGTGCTAATAACCCTTTTCAAAATGGGGCTCCTCTTTTTCTTTGGCTATGAAATTGCCCTTTACTTTGGGTTTGACTTGACAGTAGCGCTTTTCATTGGCGCAATGATTGCAATCACAAGCACAGCAGTCCTTTTCAAAGTGGTTTGGGGAAAAGGGTTTGGCAAGCACAAGACTCTGCCTCTTTTGATTTCAATGCTCATAGTTGAGGACTTGGTGGCAGTTGGGGCAATTACCTTCTTTTCCAGCCTTGAAGGGACGGCAGAATATGGCGACAAGTTCCAGTCAATCCTGATATCTTTAGGGCTTATAGGCGCATTTTACATGCTTGTAAGAAAGCCGGTTGCAGATGCAATATACAAGCTCACCTCAACCCTTAACCAGGAAATCACAATCTTTGTCTCATTTTCCTTATGCCTTATTATGAGCATGATAACTGCGCTATTTGGCCTTTCCCCTGTAATTGGCGCATTTCTTGCAGGAAGCATAGTATCATCACTTCCAAACTCGCGTTCAATTGAAAGGACAATAAAGCCATTGCTCCTCATGTTTGCAGCTTTCTTCTTCCTTTCCTTGGGCATGAGAGTAGACCCGTCAGCAGTCCTTGCAAATCTTCCATTGTCCCTAACTCTTGTTGCAGCATTTTTGCTTGTCTGCTTTTTCTCAGTCCTTATTCTTCTTTACCTCACAGGCTCTGCAGGCAAAAACGCGGTATTTGGTGCAAGCTCAATGGTTGTGCTCGGGGAGTTCTCGCTTATCATTGCCTCAATATATGTTGGTGAGTATTCTTCACTTCTCATAGCAGTCGGCTCATTCGGAGTTGTTGCAACTGCAATAGTCTCGTCCCTTTTGCTTGGAAGGCAAGAATCACTATATGAATTTGGCCAGAAAAAAGTGCCGGCCAGGCTAAAGGTTGCTGCTAACTCTCTTTCATTATACTTGACAGGAATTGTTAGGGACTTTTCCCAGTCAGGCAGCTTTTGGAAAGTTTCAATCTCATGCTGCAGAAATATCAGGCCAAAAATAGGGAGAATTGCAATAATAGCAATAATACTTGTTGTATTGCGCATTTTAGCAGGCTCTATCGGCCTTTCAGCAGAACTTGAAGCCCAGCTAAAGGCATCTACCCTTGTTTTAGGCCTTTTGCTGATTGCCTACTTTGCAATTGAAATATTCATAGGAATCAGGCCGGTCATTGACAAGCTTTCAAGCTCAATAGCAAGGCACAAGAGAAACGCAAGCAGCAAGAGCATAATACTTAGGGATTTGGCAATTGCAGCCCTGTTTATCCTGATGTCAGAAATTGTGCCAGAAACAGTCTCATACTTCAGGCTGCCTTTCCCATTCGGTTTTCTTGATGAGGTTCTCTTTTTGGTAGCACTAATTTTCCTGTGGGACATCATAAGGCATGCCTTTAAGCTCCAAAGAAAAAGAAGGGTAAGATAAAAGGTCTTCACTAGGGAAAAAAAGCCCCCGATGGGATTTTCAGACCTTTTTGGTGGAGCTTTTTAGGCATCCCGAAAAAGGTCCATTGAACCCACTACCTGCTGCTTACAAGGCAGCCGCTCTACCGATGAGCTACAGGGGCATACCTTTCTTTGTTCGTGCATAAGCATTTAAACTTTGGTAAAAAGAAAACACAAACACAGGTGAAAGCATGGGTAAGTTTCCAGAAGCAGACGCAGAGATAATGAACATATTCATATGCCGCAAATGCAAGTCAAGGAACAAGAGAGGAGCAGAAAAGTGCAGGAAATGCGGCTCAAAGTGGATGAGGCCAAAGAGAAAGGACATCAGGGTCAAAAAGTAAGGTGCCGCCAATGAGTGAAGAAGTAATATTCACTGCCCGCTACAAGGACTGGATGGTAATAAAAAAGCTACTTATTGAGGAAAATACAACGCCCCAGGAAGTAGCAGCAATACTTGCAGGAATAGAAGAGACAATGAGCAGGAAATCATATGAATTCACTGGGATAAACCAGCAAAAGATAGAAGCCATGGCAGAAAAGCTCACTAAAGGAAAAAGAAAATCATTCACATCTCTTTCTGAGTCTCTCTCAACACTTAAGCCAACTGAACTGAAAAATGAGCTTTTGGCAGCATGCCCAACCCCAGCGCATTTGCCAATAGCAGAAAACTACCTTGTAAAAAGCATGCTTGACTCCTTGGGCTTTAAAACCAATTTGGACAGGCAAACCCTCTCCAAAACATTCCCAGAGATAAAAGCCCCAAAGCCAAGAGGGAACTTTGGCAAGAAAAAATCCTAAGGATTTTCTCTGAAGTGGAGCGAGCGAAGCGAGTTCCACTCTGAAGAAAAAGAAATGAGCCCTCTTCTGTCACGCCTACGCAACGTTTATAAAATCAACCCCTAATATATAGCCTGCTTCGGCTTAAATACTGACGTTGAGTCAAGTTTTGGTCAAAGTAATGTTTATGCAAATTTGGAGGTGCATGTAAATGGCAGAAAAAGAGCACATTAACCTGATATTTATCGGGCACGTGGACCATGGCAAGTCAACTACAGTTGGAAGAATACTGTATGAGACAGGGGCTCTTACTGAGCAGCAGCTAAGAAAGCTCAAAGAAGAGGCAGAAAAGGTAGGAAAGGCAACCTTTGAGTTTGCCTTTACCATGGACACCCTCAAGGAAGAAAGGGAAAGAGGAGTGACAATTGACCTTACGCACAAGGAGTTCCAAACAAACAAGCACTACTTTACAATCATTGATGCCCCTGGCCACAGGGACTTTGTAAAAAACATGATTACAGGCGCATCACAGGCAGACGCAGCTGTCATTGTCTGCTCTGCAAAGGAAGGAGTGCAGGCACAGACAAAAGAGCATGCTTTCCTGTCAAAAGTGCTTGGAATCAACCAGATAATAGTTGCAGTCAACAAAATGGATGCAATCAACTATGACCATGTGAAGTTTGACGAGGTGAAAATGAACATCACCACCCTTCTCAAGAACATTGGCTATAAGATGGATGGCGTGCCAATAATACCTATTTCTGGCTTCACAGGGGCAAACATCAAGGAAAAGTCAAAGGACATGGCCTGGTATGCAGGCCCGAGTCTGCTTGAGGCATTTGACAAGTTTATTGCGCCTGAAAAGCCTGTTGACAAGCCCCTCAGGCTCCCGGTGCAGGACGTGTTTACAATCACAGGGCATGGAACAGTGCCAGTAGGAAGGGTTGAGACAGGAGTTCTAAAAATCAACCAGAACGTTGTTTTCATGCCTTCTGGCGCAAAAGGCGAAGTAAAGAAAATTGAAATGCACCACCAGGAGATGCAAGAGGCAAAGCCTGGTGACAATGTTGGCTTTAATGTAAAGAACGTCGACAAAAAGGATGTCAGAAGGGGAGAGGTCGTAGGCCCTGTTGACAAGCCGCCAACAGTTGCAGCTGAATTCAAGGCACAAATAGTTGTTCTTGAGCATCCAACAGCAATTGGAAAGGGCTATACTCCTGTGTTCCACTTGCACACATCTCAGATAGCAGCAACATTTGTGGAGCTTTTGGAGAAAAAAGACCCAAAAACAGGCCAGACTGTTGCAAAAAACCCAGACTTTCTCAAGTCAGGGGATGTGGCAATAGTGAAAATCAAGCCACTCAAGCCAGTAGTTGTGGAAAAATTCTCAGAATTCCCTCCGCTTGGCAGGTTTGCAATCAGGGACATGGGCCAGACAGTTGCAGCAGGCGTTGTGCTTGATGTAACTCCAAAGGCGTAAATTTTTTATTTTATGGATTTTTTGGTTGTGTCCGGTCAAAAGGATTGGAACAGCGATTGGTGGATTGATCAGCATGCCCTTGGGCATGTCTGAAAATTTCCAGGGGAAATTTTCATGGGAAAAGCAAGAATCAAGCTGATTGGCAAGTCGCCTGAGGAGCTTGAGGAAGTATGCAAGCAAATAGTTGAAATTGCAAGAATGACAGGAGTTGAAATAAAAGGCCCAGTTCCGCTTCCCACCAAAAAGCTTGAAATCACAACCAGAAGGACCCCGTGCGGAGACGGCTCAGACACTTATGAGCACTGGCAGATGAGGGTCCACAAGCGCATTATTGACGTTGCTGGGGATGAAAGAACCCTAAGGCAGATAATGAGAGTGCGCGTGCCTGACAATGTACAGGTGAAAATCTCTCTTGAATAAGCTAATTCTTCCTGCATCCAATGTTGTAGATGCTAAGGTCAAACTTTTTCTTTTTCTCAAGGCTTTCAAGTATATTGCTGCACAAGATGCCCCTTATCCTAAGGTATTCCTCTTTCCCAACCACCTGATTTCCAACAGCATACCTCAAATTTTTCACATTAAAGCAGAACATGCAGTTAGAAAGATTTTCGCAGTTATGGCAAAACAGGCAGTCTGCACAGCTGTTGCTAGTATCTACCTCTAAGCAGCGCAAAAGCTTTGTTGAGTTGTAGCACTTTATGCAAAATGAACAGTCTGTCACAAGCGAGCAGCCAAAACAGTTGTTGCTGGTCCTTGTCCAGTAGCTGTATGCTATGTGCTTGCAAAACCAGCATGTAGTTGTCCTAAAGCATTGCTGAGTCGGGCCATATGCAGAGCATTCTTCAGTTCCAAAGTTCTCCCCGTAAACTATCTCAGGGGTTGTTATGCTTATTTCTGAAAGGAGCTTTGGAGCATTGGAAATGGAAAGTGAATTGACATCCTTTTCGCCAAGCTTCATTTGCCCTCTTTTCAGGGCTTCATCAACCCTTACCACCCTGTCACCAAGGTCCAAAAAGAAAGGGGCAGAGCATGAGTATACGCTTTTTCCACTATCAACTGACTTTTTTTCAACTATCCTTGCCTCTGGAGAACAGGAAAGCAGCCACTCTTCATAGTCCTGAAGCTGGCCAACTGGCTTTCCCAGTATGACTGAAGCCACAGTTTCAAAGTTCTTTTCTATTTCCCTCATGTTTTTCCCCTCACAATGTCATATATTGATGGCAGGCTCTTCTTTTCCGACAGCATTTGCCTTGCCTCTGAGAGCAGCTTTTCCTTTAACTGCCTGTATTTGTCAGGGGCAAGCTCAAGGTTGCCAATGCACCTCCTCTTTCCCCTTAAGTTAAAGCTGAAAATGCAGTCCTGGCAGTTTTCAACGTTTGCACTGTAAACGCAGTCTGAAGCATGGTACACATAAAAGCACTCAAATGTTCGTGCAGACTCATAAGACTCTGCGCAGGCTATTGCAAAGCGGGAGTTTTTTCCAGCGCTTATGCATCCAAAAACATTTTCAGAGTATTTGGCTATTTGCGTGAATGCTATGAACTTGCTGTAAATCGCATCAGATGAGCTAAACACATAGCTTGACTCAACAACTTTTGTTGATTCCAAAACCCCGTATGACCTTCCAAGCACTACATCTCCTGCATATGCTGCAATTTCTGAGAATGCTCCAATAGCAGAGTCAATGTCTTTTACTGAATTTATGTCCAGCTTCATGCCCTTGGTTTTTTCCAGGTATTGTTTAGCCTCTTTGTCAGATATGAATCTGCTTCCTTTTGGGTAAGTGCCAATCACTGCAACCCGCTTTCCAGATATTAATGACTTTTCAAGCCTGCACTTCTCCTTCCTCCTAGTTAAGTAAGGCTCAAATTCCATCAATGGCCCAACCTCTCCCATGAGCACAACCCTGCAAGTGCCTGCCCATGCTCTTTCAAGGGCTGCAAGCACAGCGGTTTTCTCTGCTGTTGTATCCATATAAATCCTTCTCCTAACACTTAATTTCACCTGCCTTATATTTATATAATAGCACACCACCACTGGTGCACATTATGCAAAGCATTAAATAGGTCTAAAGACAAACCACTTTCATGAGGGAAGATCTTCTCAAAAAAGCAGGGCTTACAGGCGGCGAATCAAAAGTATATCTTGCTTTGCTTGAGGCAGGCCTTTCATCAGCAGGCAAGGCAGCCCAAAAGGCAGGCGTTTCCCGCTCAATAATATACCAGATACTTTCACGCCTTACAGAAAAAGGGCTTGTTTCTCACATAATAAAGAGAAAGATAAAATATTACCAGGCTTCTGCCCCAAACCAGCTTCTTGATTATATTGGCAAGAAGCAACAGGAAATGGTGTTGTGCCACAAAGAGCTTGAAAAGCAGATGCCTTCATTTGCAGCATTGCAGAATTTAGGGGAAAGGAGCAAAGTAACAATCTATGAGGGCATGAAAGGCATGATAACTGCCCATGAGCACACATACCAGAAGCTGAAAAGGGGGGAAACCTATGTTTACTTTGGGATTCATTATGGCCAGCCAGAGGCGCACCATGCATACTGGCAGCGCGACCATTTAAGGAGAATAAAGGCAGGCATAAAAAGCAAGATGCTTTTCCATCCAAAAACCTTGAGAAAAGTGCTTGTTAACAGGAACAGCTTCAAGGGAAATGAAGCCAGGTACATGCCAATAGAGCTGAACAGCCCTACCTGGTACATGTGCTACAAGGACACTGCAGCAATTTGCGTAATTTCTTCAAAGCCAATAACAATAGAGATAGTTAGCCAGGAGGTTGCAGATAGCTTTATGGCCTATTTTGAGGAATTCTGGAAGAAAAGCAAGCCTTTCAAATAAAAACGCCGAGTAGGAGATTCGAACTCCTAAGCCCCGAAGGGCACTAGATCTCAAGTCTAGCGCAATACCGGATTCTGCCAACTCGGCAATTTTGACGATGTTGGCAGGCAGTGCCTCAGCACTATAACTGCCAACTCGGCATGGTGGAAGTTAGGCTAAGAAGAGTTTAAAACAGTTCAGAAAAGCAAAAGCAAAAAATTACGGATTCTCAATTTCCACGTCGCCGTTCACTGTGCACTGGCAGGCAAGCCTCTGGTTTGGCTTTGCCCCAAACCCTTCCAAAGTGGCCTTTTCATTCTCGGTTTTCTCCCCTAAGTTTTCCATTCCTTTGACTACATTTATGATACATGAAACGCATACACCTGCCTTGCATGAAAATGTTATGCTTGCGCCGGCATCCTCTGCAGCCTGAACCAGCGGCGTTCCTTTTTCAACCTCTATTTCCTTTCCGTCGCTTTTGAAAACTATTTTTGGCATACAAACCCCTCGCAAAAAATCCTCACTTAACATTTATAATCCTCCCCTGAGGAATCTGCTTGGTGGTATTCATGGTTTCAACCCTTCCAAGCAGATTTTCAAGCAACACAGGGAAAGCAGAGAGCAAGCCTTATTCTTATTCTCCGCCTGCAGGCGGGCAGAAAAGCCCACAACCACAACAAAGGATGCAGTTTCCTGCAGAAAGCAACCTTCCGCTTCTTTTGGCAGCAATTGCGCTTGTCATTGCACTTGCCAGCTTTTATGGGGCATTTTTTGCAGACAAGCAGCTTTCAGAGTCGCAAAAAGAAAAGCTTCTTGGCATAGCAGAAGACCTCAAGGCCCTGCAGGACAGGGATATAACAATGTCTGCCCCAGTGCAAACAACAATTGTTCTTGACAGGCAATACCCAATAAAGGACCTTTTCCCAAAAACATTTGATTTGCCTTTAGACTTTGTAATACCAGTTGACGCACAGGTTGTCGGCATAAGCAGCACTGGCCAGCCTGTTTCCTTTTTCCTTGATGAAAACGTGCCGATAAAGGCAACAATACCAATATCAAGCGAAACAGCATTTGGCGACAATACAATTCATTTGAAAAAGGAGCTCCCAGTAGAGGCAATATTTTCCTCATCAATAAGCGTAAGAGCAGCATATGGCCAGGAGCTTAATGGGATAATAGACAAGCTTGAGTCAATAGCAGGAAAATCAGGTTAATTTGGAAATTTCTGCAGCCCCCTGAGAGCCGTCAAACGAGGTTTTCCATTTTTTTATTTTCAGCCTTTTTTTGAAGAATGGGGCATTTGCAACAAATGTCTCGCCTTCCCCCCCTTCAAGGTTTTTTGCGACCTGAGGCTTTAGTTTCCCAAGCTTCTCAACAAAGTCAGCATCAAACCTCTTAGTAAGCATCCCTTTGCCAAGCCCTTGTGCAGCAACAGAAACCAAATAAGTTTCAAAGTATTTGCACTGCTCTTCAAGCAAAGCTTTGCCAGTCCTCCAGACAGGGCAAAAGCTTGTTATGCCAAGCTCATGCGCCACTTTGCCAATCCTCTGCTTTTGGTACTCACTTTCAATTGCCCCTGACACAACTCCCTGTACTTTCAGTTTCTTGAGGGCATTTTTCATTGCAAGAAGCTCTTTTTCTTCCCCTTTTCCATCAGCCTTTATGCTGACTATTGGAAGTTTCATGGCTTTTGCCTGGTTTTTGCACCATTTTACATTAGGATGATGGAACATAGTTGAGTGCTTTTCAGGCTCAATAGTAAGAAGAATTGGCTCCCAGCCAGAAAAAAGGCAGCAAAACGCAGCAAAAACAGAGTCCTTGCCCCCTGAAAACAAAACAGCGACTTTCATGTGAACACGATATTATTAGAGAGGAAGTGCTTTTTAAACTCTTCAAGCAAATTTCAAATTCACGGGCTGATAGCTCAGCGGTAGAGCGCGTCGTTCGCAACGACGAGGCCGGGGGTTCAAAGAACCTTTTTCCGCCTTTGGCGCAAAAAGCTTCACCAAAAACTGGAAAAAGGACTGAAAATCCCCCTCAGTCCACTATCCTTTTTGATGGAAAAAATAAAGAAAAAGAAAGTGGAATCAGAAGTTGATTACATCCATTTCCACGACTTTTTCGGCTTGCTTGTCTGCTTTTGCTGTCCCTTGTGCATATGGGTTGTGTATGCCAGTTACTATTGCAGTTACTGAAAGCCCGTCTCCAAGGGTTGGGTCAAGCCTTGCGCCTATTTTTACGTCAGCATTCAGGTCAAAGCTCTCTGAAATCTTCTCTCCAATGTCAATTCCCTCTCCAAGGGTAAGCTGCGGGCCTCCTCCAATGTGAAGCAATGCCCCTTTTGCGCCTTCAGCAGAAACATCAAGCAGAGGGTTTTCAAGAGTGCTTCTTGCAACCTGCTCAATCCTGTCAGGCCCTCTGCCCTCACCCATTGAAATCAAGGCAAAGCCCCCATTGTCCATCACAGATTTAACATCTGCAAAGTCAATGTTCATAAGTGACGGGAACATTATGGTGTCAGCAATCCCTGTAATTGCCTTGCCAGTGATTGCGTCTGCCAGGTTAAATGCATCATTGATAGGAAGGTTAGGCACATAATTCACAAGCCTGTCATTTTCAATCACTATAACAGTGTCTGAAACTGCTGCAAGCCTTTCAAGGCCCCATTTTGCCTTTTGCACTCTTGCCCTTTCAAGCCTGAATGGGATTGTAACAACAGAAACAACTGTTGCTCCCTGGTTTTTTGCAACCTCTGCAATTACAGGTGCTGCTCCGGTTCCAGTGCCTCCTCCCATTCCTGCTGCAATGAAAACAAGTTCACGGGGGCCAATTACTTCTGTAAGTTTTCCTTTGCTCATTTCAGCGCATTTTGTGGCAACCTCAGGAAATCCTCCTGCCCCAAGCCCTTTTGTGATATTTGAGCCAATCAAAACCCTTTTGTGCGCATTTGTGACTTTCAAATGAAGCTGGTCAGTATTAACAGCGATTGTCTGGGCACTTTTTATCCCGCTTCTCATCATCCTTCCAACAGTGTTACAGCCCGCTCCGCCGACTCCAATTACAGCTATTCTTACCTCCTCATTGCTCATGAGTGTTTCTGTTTCCTTTTTTTCCGAAGATACGCTTTCAAACATATAGCCCAACCCCCATCTTTTGTTTTGTAACCTGGATGATGCTTCCGCTAACGCCTTGCATTATTACTCAGACGTTACAAAGCATTCCATCTTGGTCGCCGCATTTACTACTGCAAGCACATTTAAATAGATTTCCTAAATGCGCACGCGCGCGCGTTCGTAGGAATTCACTTTTTTCCCTTGATTTGACACCCTATATTGTAAATTCCAATGCCAATTTCCTTTTTTTCTTCAAGCCTTTTTGCAATCTCCTGCTGCAGCATCTTCTTGATTTTGGAATATTTTTCCCTTCCCACCTCAACATTGCCTATTGCATAGCGCTTTGATTTCACGTTGAAGCAGAACATGCATTCATGGCAGTTTTCGCAGTTGTGGCAAAAAAAGCAGTCAGAGCAGTCCTTTGAGTCGCTGATTTCAAAGCATCTTACAAGCTTTAGGGACCTGTATGCATGAATGCAGAATTTTGAGTAAAAGGTGTGGTCGCAGCCAAACATATTTTCAGCATTGTGCGACACCCAGCAGCCATATGCGCAGTTTTTTGAGCCATACATTGTTGAGCTGCCAAAAATATTTATTGAATCAGCAAAGCTCACAGTGTCTTTTACCTGGACATTTTCCCCCAGCTTTACATCTGACGTGAAAAGTGCAACTGGCTTTAGTATTTGCTTTGCATTTGAGATGCACAGCTTTTGTGCATCCTCTTCAGAAATATGAAGTCGTGACGCCTGCCTTGCCTCCTCAAGGCTTATGTGCGTGTCTCTCACAGGCTCATTGAACAGGATTGGCAAAATGTAAAGGCTTTTTCCTGATAACTTACTTTTTGACTTAGGCGGCGCACGCACATTTTTCATGAGCCATTTCTCATAATCAGTCATTTTTCCTGATAGCTTTCTTCCAAAAAGCACTGAGCAGGCAGAAGCAAATGCCTTGTCCAGCTCTTGCGGGCAATCACTTGCAAAATGTTTTTTTCCACCAACATCCCAGGTTGCAGGCCTTTTTTCGCATTTGCCTGCCCTTGGAGGCGCGCCAAGAAGCTCATTTATTGACACAATATCTTTTTTTGACCCAAGCTCTCCTCTAATATCTTCAACCAGCTTTTGCTTGAGCTTAGAATATTCATCTTTGCCAAGCTGCAAATTCCCTATCATATTTCTTTTTCCTTCCTGATTAAAGCAGAACATGCACTCTGCAGAGTACCTCATGTTTGCGCTAAAGTAAACATCTGAGCAGTACTGGGTATTTGTTGTTTCCATAAGCCTTCTGCTCTTCCAGCCCTGGAAATTCTTGATAACAAAATCTATTTCCCCTGTGCAGTCTGACCCGAAAACAAAAGTTGAATAGCGCAGCATTGAGCAATAGGCAATATTCCTGCTGTCAGAAACATCCTGTGACCAATAAGTATCTGAAACATCTGTGCACCTTTGGCAGTTTTCAACAGCCACTGACTTTCCAAGCACAATGTCTCCTGAGTAAATGAAGCGCTCTTCAAGCTCCTGGATGGCAGAGTCAATGTCTTTTATCCTGTTGATGTCAAAAGGCTTTGAGTACAGCTTAGCATATTGCTCCCTCTCTGAATTTGAGATAAACCTGGTTGGCAGCCCAAAATCATCATCAGCAGTTGTCACTTGTTTTCCTGACAGCACTGACTTTCTTTTTGCGCTCACAGGGCCCATAAATTTTTTCAGGTAATACTCATAGCCCTTGAGGTCGCCAATCTCCTCTTTCAGGAGAACCTTGCAGGTTGATTTCCATGCGCTGTTTATGCCCATAAGCTCCCTCTTATGTTATTATCAGTGTCTTCTCGTGTGTCCTATTGGGTATAATCCTATATTTATAATTTCTGGCTCATTTTTTTTAAAAATTAGTTAAATTTATAAGTTTTAATTGATTATTTAAAAGTATGGGCATTGATACTTTGGACAGGAAAATTCTGTATCTGCTTGACCAGGGCTCGCGAAAGTCCTATAGCTTTATAGCAAAATCACTTCGCACCAGCCCGCAAGTAGTAAAGTACAGGGTTGAAAACCTGTACGAGTCAGGAGTATTGCAGTACTGCTGGCCAATGGTGGAGTACAGGAAAGCAGGCTATTTTTTCGGCCAGTATTTTTTCAAGCTGCAGAACATGGATGAAAAATCTGAAAAAGAGCTTTATACTTATCTTAACAGGCACAGGTTTATCCCGATAATAATGAGGGGGGAGGGATATGCTGACCTTATCATAGCAATATGTGCAAAAGGAATATTCCATTTGCAGCAGATAATCACTGAGCTTAACAACAAGTTCAGCAAAAACTTCAGGGAATATGACACAACAATACCAATAGGCTTTACGCAGTTCCACCGCTCATACCTTATCAAGGAAAAAGCCCAGCCAAAAAAGGAATACACAGCGTTCACAGGCGCAGACGTAAAGCAAATACAGCTTAAGGAAACCGAAAGAAAAGTCCTGTCAATGGTAAACCACAATGCCAGGGTATCTCTTGTAAAAATAGCGGCAAATACGGGTATATCAATAATGTCTGCAAAAAACATAATCAAAAAGCTTGAGAGCACAGGCATAATACAAAGCTATACCATTTTGCCAGACCATGTGCTTATAGGAAAGCCGCGCCACAGGGTCCTTTTCAAGCTTGCTAATATGACTTCGCAAAAGGAAAAAATGCTGTTTACATATTGCCAGATGCACCCAAACATAGTCCACCACCTTCGCGTGCTTGGCTACTGGGATTTGGTAATTGATGTTGAAGTTGAAAGGGGGGAGCCTTTCAGGAAAATAATGCATGAGATGAAATACAAGTTCTCAGACATAATACAAAGGGTTGAGCCGACTTACATTTACAAAATAGACCAGTTTAGGGACATTCCTGTTGAGTTTCCTGAGCTAAACAAGTAATCGATTTCAAAAATCTAGCTCCCGCTAATCCTTAATAAAAAACAAACAACCAGCGCCAGGAGGGTTAGGAATTCCAGTGGAATTGCGATTCCACTGTCTCCGCAACTTCTGCCGAAGTATGCGGATCCAAGCGCTGGATTGCAGATTGAAACAAATTGTTGCTTAGCCGATAATTTCTATGTCCTGGTAGGATGCCTCTTTCTTTGGCTCGTCTGCTCCTGCGCCAAAGATGTTTGCTCCTTTTACCCCGGTTACAATGGCAACTATTTCCAGTTTTCCATCGTATCCTGGTATGAGCCTTGCTCCCCACTTGACATTTGCCTGCGGGTCCATCCTTTCAGTGATTATTTCACCTGCTTTGATGGCATCCCCAAGTGTCAGGTCAGCACCGCCTGATATGTGTATGAGCGCGCCATTTGCACCCTCATAGTCAACATCAAGAAGCCTGTTCTTGAGAACTCCTTCAGAAGCTCCCCTGACTTTGTCGGTTCCCTTTCCTTCGCCGACAGCAATAAAGCCAACGCCTCCGCCCTGTACGATTGCTCGCACATCAGCAAAGTCGATGTTTATCAGGCTTGGCTGGGTAATTGTCCAAACAAGTCCTCCAACTGCCTTTGCGAGAATTTCGTCTGCAACTGCAAACGCCTCGTTCATTGGAAGGTTTGGCACAAGCTTTACCAGCCTGTTGTTGTCAAGAACAATGACTGAATCAACATTCTTGCGAAGTTTTGCGATTCCTTCATCGGCTTTTACCCTTCGTGCCCTTTCAAGGTTAAAGGGATATGTTACCATTGCAACGACGATGGCTCCCTGCTCCTTTGCAACCTCTGCAATTACAGGTGCTGCTCCGGTTCCAGTGCCTCCGCCCATTCCTGCGCAGATAAAGCACAGGTGAGCCCCTTCAAGCTCTTTCTCAAGAAGTGGCCTGTCAATTTCTGCTGCCTTGGTGCCTGTTTCCGGGTATCCGCCGGCCCCAAGCCCCTTGGTAATGGTTTTTCCGATGAGGACCTTTTTGGCTTTTTCGTGGATCATATTCAGGTGCTGCCTGTCAGTGTTAACTGCCACAAGCTCGCATCCCTTTACTCCTGAGCGAATAAGCCTGTTTATTGTGTTGTTTCCGCCTCCTCCTACACCGAGTGTCACAATCTTAATCTGGTCTGAGCCAAAAGATTCCGGCTGTTGAGCTGACTCTTGCTCTCCTAGGACTGATTTTACTAAACTGTCCATGCTGATCGCCGAACCTAATACTGCAATTAAATTTATATACGTTCCCGAACCCGCGCGTTCTGAGAATTTTTGCTTTTACGACGTTAAATGGGTTTTTCGTATCATTTTGCAGAAAAAGGCACGCAGCTTTTTATTTTCCCATCTTCAAGTTTTTCCCGGAGTTTTATGTTAAGCACACATGACTACCTGAATAGGGCTTGGAAAGCAACCTGCAAGGCCATTTTCAGCCAGGAAATAGGAGAGCTTGACGAGTTTTCAGAATACCTTTCAGCATATGCAGGAAAAAGGTTTGTTGAAAGCTCAACAGTTTCTGGGAAAAAAGTTATAATGCCATCAGAATCATTCAAGCATGGCGCTAACTTTTTGGGCTCTGATGAGGTTGATTTCAGCAAAAGCTTCACTCCACTTTCAATAAATGAAATCAAGGACATAGACAGCATAATATCGGCAATGCAGGAAAGAATCCATTATACTGGGAACATAGTGCTTGGAAATTCAAAATTCGTGGAAGAATCAAGCAATGTTGTTGACAGCCACTATGTCCTTGGCTCAACAATAGTTTCTGACTCAAAATACATTGCTTTTTGCACAATGATTCGCTTTTGCGAATACATGTTTGGCTCAACTGCAGATGCCCAGTCCTCATTCACAATAAATTCAGTTGACAACCACAAGGGAAAAAGATGCTTTGAGTGCTGCACACTAATGGCAAGCAGCGACTGCTATTACTCAGTCCAGTGCAAAAACTGCCGCGAATGCATGTTTTCTTTTGGTCCAAGGAACAAGTCATATCTTATTGGCAATCTTGAAGTTGGAAAGGAAAAATACCTAGCAGTAAAATCAAAGCTTCTTGAAGAAATTGTTGGTTCCCTGAAAAAAGAAAAAAAGGTTTTCTCCATTTTTGAAATACTTGACTTTGCAAGGGAAAAAAAGCCAGAGATAAAAATAGCAATACCACCAGAGCCTGAAAAAGGGAATTTGAAGCCAATTGAAGAAAGCTTCACAAAAACCTCATCCATCCTTGTTGCAAAGCCACTAGCAGGAATAAAACAATATGAAAAATTCCTGCAAAGGGATGTTTTGCAGGGAATGCAATTTACCTCCCCATTCACAGGGAGAAAAGTGCTTCTTGGAGGCTACCTTGCGTACATTGGTAAAAAGTTCAAGCTGAATGGCAGATTTGTTTCAGAGGATGAAATCAATGAAATCGGCAAAGTACCATTGAGTAAACTTGATACTGGGAAAATCATTCCTGACCCAAAAGAATTGGCAGAAATATTCCACCCTGTTGCATACTGCTCTCTTGATGACAGGATAGGAAAAGTCCATAACATGATTGACTGCTTTGCAATGGGATACTCTGAAAACTGCTATCGCTGCGAGGCAACTGTCCACTCAAAAAAGTGCGCCTACTCATTCTGGCCAAGGGAATCAGAGAACATTTTCGGCTCTTCATCAGTATGGCAGTCATCCTTTTGCATGAAGGCATTCCGCTCAAAGCGGCTTGTCCGGTGCTTTGAGGTTGACAACTGCGAGGAATGCACTGATTTGTATTTTTCCCACAACTGTGAAAATGTGCATGACTCTATGTTCTGCTTTAACACAAAAAACAAGAGAAATGCTATAGGAAATGCTGAAATTCCAAAGGATGATTACAAAAAGGCAAAACAATCAGTCCTTGACCAGCTTGGGCAAGAGCTTGAAAAGAAAAAAACAATAAAATGGGACATCTACTCGCTTGCAAAAAGATAGCTCCACCGGCATCCTACCGTCTGCTCGCATTTATAAAGGGTAAAAGCCGATTTTTAGTCATATGTTTGCATCTCGTGCATACACATTTATATATGTGTAAGTATGTGTATACACTAGGTGATAAAAATGGTGAACATGACAATCTCAATGGATGTGGAACTGAAGAAACTCCTGGACAAGTACCCAGAGATGAACTGGTCAGAGGTTGCAAGACAGGCTTGGAGGCAGAAAGCAGAGCAGCTGGAGCTTCTCAACCGGCTCACTGCCAACAGCAAGGCTACTGAGAAAGATGTCATGGAGATCTCAAGGAAAATAAACAAGGACATTGCTAGATGGCACGAGAAGCAGTGGAAGAAAAAGAAGGGGTGAATATGACCTAAACTCCCATAACAATTAAATTCACAACCCGAGCTTTACTCTTATGGCACTCCAGGAGCTTCTGATACTAATCATTTCCACAGTTATTCTTGCAAAGTCAGCTTCATTGGTTGTTACAAATGCCTCTAAATTGGCAAGATTTTTCAGAGTAAGCCAGCTTGCAATAGGGCTTCTTCTCATCTCTGTAACAACTTCCCTCCCAGAGCTTTCTGTTTCAGTGATTTCATCAGCAGCAGGAGAAGGCGCAATTGCAGCAGGAAACGTATTTGGCTCAAATATAGCAAATGTGCTTCTTGTTCTTGGGTTAGGGGCAATTATTTATGGGCTTAAGGTCTCAAAAAAGATATTGCCAGACATTGGGCTTGCCCTGCTTCTCACTACTATAATTTCTGCATATATAATACTCCACTCGCAAGTTTTTGGGGATGCTCTTGGCTTTTACGAAGGGCTTTTGCTTCTCATAATAGGCGCATGGTATGCATTTAGGATACTTGGAAAAAAGACAATAGAGCAAATGCCAAAAGAAGGAAAGCTTTCAATGCATGAGGGCTTTAAGGCATTCCTATTTTTTGGGGCAGGAGTCCTGATTGTTATAATAAGCTCAAGCTTTGTTGTGGGCTCAGCAGTACAGCTTGCTAACATTTTCGGGCTTGCAAAAAGCTTCATAGGCGCAACAATAATAGCGATTGGCACATCCCTTCCTGAGATATCAATAGACCTTCAGGCTTTAAGGAGAAAGGAATATGGGCTTGCAATTGGAGATGCAATTGGCTCAAATATGGCAAACCTGACACTGGTTCTTGGGGCTGGCGCTGCAATCAGCCCAATGTTTGTCCAGCTAAAAGTATTTATGGCAGCCTTGCTTTTCGCAGTTGTTGCAAACATAGTATTCTTCTACCTGGCAGCAGTAAACAAGAGGGTAAAAGCAAGAGGCGGCTTTGTAATGCTTGCACTGTATGTGATTTACCTTGCAACAATTTTCTTCCTCCAGTTTTCAGAAGTCCAGGGTCTAGCCTAACCTTTTTTTCTGCATTTCAAACAGTGAAATTATTTCCTTTGTTGTGGTTGCCTCAGCTATTCCCTTGTCTTCGCGCAGATGCATCATCCTGGGAAAGCGCAATGCATATCCCTTATCCCCCTTCATGCCGCATGTATGCATTGGCGAAAGCGTAATCTCATCAGCTGCAACTGTTATGACATACTTTGGAATTACCCAGAAGTCTGGCACAAGTTTTGACTTTACTTTTACAGGCTTTTTCTTTACGGTTATTTTCCCAAGCATTTTTTCAAATGATTGCATTTCTTCCTCTGAAAAGCCGCTGCCCACTTTTGCTATTGTCTCAAGCTCCCCTGTCTTTTCATTGAGCACAGCTGTAAGTAAGCCCCCAAACTCAAATTCCTGCCTTGCTCCTTTTCCTAAGTAGTAGCCAACTATAACAGCATCAACTGTATCTGCCATTGCCCCGTATGACTTTTTCAGCTTTATCCAGGCAAATTTCCTTGCTCCTGCAACATAAGGCTGGTCAAGGTCTTTTGCAATTATTCCCTCAAGCCCCTGTTTTATGCATTTTTTGAAAAATGACTCAAGTTTTTTTGGCTTGTCTGTAATTATCTGCTCAGATGGAATTAGAACTTTTGATTTGCCAAACAGCCTTTCAATCTTTTTCCTCCTTTGCGAATATTTTGCAAGCGTCAAATCCTTGCCATCCAAAAAAAGCAAGTCAAATATGAAAAGCCGCAAAGGAAAATCCTTTGCCATTGCGCTTATGCCATACTTTCTTTTCCTTTGTATGGTCTGCTGGAATGAATAATATTTGTTTTCCTTTGAGTTATAGGCAAGAGCTTCCCCTTCAAATATTGCTGACTTTATTTTCAGGCTTTTTGCTGCTTTTACTATCTCAGGGAACATGTGCGTCATTTTCTCAAGCTTTCGGGAATATATCTCCACTTTTTCCCCTTGCACATGCACCTGCATTCTCAAGCCGTCATACTTTGCCTCAACAGCGCATTTTCCTATTTTCTTTATTATCTCCTCTGCAGTTGGCAGCCTTTCACCAAGGGCAGGCCTTATTGGCTTGAATGGAGCTGCAGAAAAAGAGGACAATCCCCTACCATCAATATATGCCTTTGCAACAGTTCCCAAGTCAGAGCACAGGTTAAATGCGCGTTCAAGTTTCTCCTTGTCGCTCTTGTCCCCTTTTTTGAGCATTGAAAGAGCATCTATTATTGAAGGGTCGCCAACCCCTAATCTCAGCTTTCCTAAGCAAAAGCGCACCAAATAGGTTGCCTCAACAGGTGTTGCTCCATTCAAAAGCTCAGAAAGCAGCGAAATCTTGCTTTCCTGGCTTCCAGAGCCTGAAAGCTTGGCTATTTTCACAAAAGAGGAGTAAACCTTGAGCACAGAATTTGGTGACGAGGCAAGAGACTGCTGCGCCTTTTTTGACATAAAGTTGCCAGCAGTTGTTCCCAAGTCACCGGATTTCTTGTAATCTTCCGCAACTTTCCCTTCATTAAAGCCAGATACTTTTGAAATTGCCCTTATTGCAAACTTTTCGCCTATGCCAATGTCAAGCCCTTCATGGGAAGGCGCAACATTTCCCTCTATTATATATATTAGGGGCTTGACCTCTTCTTTTGAGCACTTTGAGAGAAGCTCTGACACAATGCCTGACATTGAAAGCCTTGAGGCAGTATTCTCAATTTCCTCAAAATACTGTGCAGCCTCTGAGAATTGCATGCTAATGCCTCTGATAGAAAATATTTAAAGCACAGCATGGTTTACACTCCCATGCAAATGGCACACAGCGGGCAGGCAGGTGCCAGCCCAAGGCACATAAGAGCAGGCAGAGTGCCTGGGCAGGCAAGCATAGAGCTTATCTCAATACTTGGAATCTCCCTTGTGGTAATCCTGATTTTTGCAGTGCTTTCAGCAGACCTTCTCTCAGATATTGGGGTACAAAGGAACTATGATGACGCAAAAGACTCAGTGCAAAAACTGGCAAATGCAGCAGACTCAGTCTATGCCCAAGGGGAAGGAGCAAGCGCAAAAGTCAAGATAACCCTTCCTACAAATGCAAACCTGAGCCCTAATGCAACATATATAGGAAGGCCGCCAAGCGCCTCTTCCTCAACAGCTTCCACTCTAATAAACATAAAAGTGCAGGATACTGACGTATTTGCAGGAACAAAAGCCCCGGTTTCAGGCTCTTTCCCTGCCTCTGACGGGGTATACACAATGCTCGTTGTTTCAAAAGGAAGCTATGTTGCAATAGGCACGCACTTTTTTGATGTTGACAAAGGCTCTGTTTACAAGAGCATGGCAAGGAATGAGACAAGAAATGAAACTATCACATTCAGCGCTGCTTCAAACGAGTCTGTAGCAGTTTCAATAGATTGCTCATGGGCATATGAAAATGTTGGCCTCACCCTTTCTTCATCCTCATTTAATGTTTCAATTGATTCTGACACAGCAATTAACTTGTCATTTGCATCAAACACCAGCGCAGCAGGCCTATACAACTCTGAGCTGGTCATAACAGGAGTATCGCAGGCAACTGGCATTGAGGAGACATTCACAATTCCAATAACAGCAGATGTTAATGCGGGGTAGGAGATGAAGGGCAAAAAAGCGCAGATTGCCCCTGAGGCAGTGCTTGTTGCAGGCGTGATGCTGTTTTTCCTGCTTTCAGTTTACATTGCAAGCGGGCATCTAAAGCAGCAAAATGCCATACTTGGGCAAAGCCTCCAGGCATCAGCAGCAGCAAGCCAGGTTGCAATTGCAATAAACAAGGTTGCAGCAGCAGGAAACGGGAGCAAGATTGTATTTTTCAATTCAGCTGCAAAAGGAGTGAGCAACATCACGATTTACGGGGGCAGGGCAGTAAAAGCAGCATGCAAGGCAGGATGCTATGTATCTGTTCCGCTTTCCACAAACAACACAATTCTTTCAGGCAGCACAATCCCCCTGAATTCTAACATATATGTAAACAACACTGAAGGCACAATTTATATTGGAGAGTTATGATTATGGAAAAAAAGGCGCAAATATTTTCAGCAGAGCTGGTAATTGCATCTGCCCTTTTCATAGGCGCCTTAATGCTTTTTGTTGCAATATGGGCTGCAATGCACTCTGCTTACTCAGAAGAGAAAATGGAAAGGGAAATGCAGACAGTGCTTTTCGGAATATCAGACATGCTTGTGCTTTCGCCTGGAGAGCCTTCTGGCTGGGAACAAAGTGAAATGGAAAATGCAAGCGCAATAGGCCTTGCAACAAGAAGCAACAGGCTTTCCCCAACAAAATTCTCAAAGCTTGAGTCATTGAATGCAACCAATTACCAGGACATTAAGGAAAGCATGGGGGCAGGAAGGTTTGACATTTACATTGCTTTGAACAACTCAACAGCCCTGCTTTATTCATTTGGAATTTCAGCAGACCTTAACAACAGCACAACACTGGCAATAAGCACAGAAAGGCTTGTGCTGATGAACGATTCGATTGCAACCCTAAAAGTGCAGGTTTGGGGCAAAAAAGGAAGGATTTTATGAAAAAAGGCTTTTTCCTGACATTTGACATTGTGCTTGCTCTCCTGCTTTTATTTGCAGTAATAGCCCTGGCTGCCTATTATTTTTCTGCGCCGCAAAAAAGCACGCTTTCAGGCACTCTTCTTTCCCAATACATGCAAGATGCTGCAACAATAATGTCTGAAAAAGGCTATTTGTCAGACCCTTTTGACTCTGTTAACAACTCAAACACATCTGGGATAAGGCAGGTATTGAGAAAAACACCGCAATCAGTGTGCATGCAGGTTTCTGTGTATGGGATAGCTGTAAAAGACGGGCTTGTTGCATACTGGAAGCTTGATGAAACAGGAAAAAACGCAGAAGACTCATCAGGCAACAGGAATATTGGGCGAATATTTGGCTCGCCTTACTCTTTGCTCAAGGGAAAAGCAGGAGGGGCAATTAATTTCAATGGCTCCCAAGTAATAAACATAACAGATTCCCCTGACTTAAACCCAGAAAATGACAGCTTTTCAATAAGCCTTTGGCTGAATGTAACTTCAAGCCAAAACCCTTCAACTCCAACAATATTCGGAAAATATCCCCAATCTGGCTTTTACCCTGGCTACAGGATATATTATGACAACTCATCAGGAAAGCCATGTGCATGCTTTTACTCATCATCAAATGACTGCAATGATGATGGCACTGTTGTTTCTGCAGACTCAAGCATATCAGGGGCAGGGTGGAAGCACATTGTCGCAGTATTTGACAAGTCAACAGGAAACCTCACAATGTACATTGATTCTCAAAACCAGAGCTCAATTTCAACAGGCTTTGGCTCAGCATTGCCAATAAACAACACAAACAATGCATGGATTGGGGCAGACTATTTCAATGGCACATTTTCAAATGGATTAATAGGCGCAATTGATGAAATCAGGCTTTACAGCAAGCCGCTTTCTCAATCAGAAATAAATGAGCTTTACTCAAACAGCAAAAACCTTGCTTATACAGTGAACAAGCACAACTGCACTTATTCAAAAGGAGAGCAGCAGGTTTTGAAATTCCCATTTGCACACAACGCAAACCAGGATGAGGACATTTACTATTATGCTATCATCAAGGCATGGTACAGGGGTGTAAGCTGATGAGGGCAATTGGAAAAAAGGGCTACACATTCACGATTTCCATAATCCTAATCTCAGCTGCAATAATAACTCTTGCAGCATTTGCCCTTGAGTGGCGAAAAAGCCAGGGCCAGGCACAGGCAAACCTTGCCCATGCAACACAAGCCTTGCGGCTTTCAGGGATAATTGGCTATGACTTTTCTTCACTAATAGGCCAAAGCACGCAAATAAGCAAGAATGGCACCCATGCTTCTGTTAGCCTGCAAACAACTTTCCCCTTCAGCAAAGAGGGCCTTGCTTTGGCAAACCTGTCAAAATATTCAAGGCAAATCCCAATGCTTGTAAAAGAGCACCCATATGAACTGGTCCTGGTTTCAAACGGATTTATGGGCCAGCAGGCAACAGTTGTAAACTTGCCTGACTCTGGTGCCTATTCCCACAGCAACAATGGGCAAAACAATACAGACAACATATCTTATACTCATCCGCAAGGCTGGAGCCCTGCTTATATTGACCTTTCAATTTACTGTGAAAAAAACTACGAGTCAATAGTGCCACTTGCAGCATCTGGAGGGGGCAGCCCTGCAATAAACTACACAGTGGCTTACTCTGATCTTGGGAGCAAGGAAACTACCTCAATACTTGCAGACCCAGTGAGCATAACCAGTTACTCAGTCAACTTTTCTGATGGCACAAACCTGTCTTTCATATCAAATTTGAGCGCAGATGGCAACCTTACAACAGTTTCATATACAAAAAGCCCAAGTGCCCATCTGGTTCTTACATTTGACTCAAATGTAAGCTCAACAGACACAGGTGCTATTCTTGATTATTCGCAATTTGCAAATAATATGACGCTAGGGGGAGGCACGCAGGCAAATGCCCCGTTATGGGAGCCTGGCTGCATAAGAGGATATGGCTGCTACAGGTTTGACGGCTCGGACGATTATATAAACAGGTCAAATATTGATTTCACGCAAGCAGAAGTTTCATTTCCCCCAACAGCAAACCTGCTCTCAAACAATGACTTTGAAACATATGAAGGCACGCAGGATGATGGGGAAACAGACACATTTGAGAACTGGGGAATGGAAAACCCGACAGCCCCAAACATTTACTTTGATTCAACAGCAACAGCGCAAAGCGGCTCAAACGCAGTAAAAATATACAGCACAGACAGCCCTGACACTGACAGGATTTACCAGCAGGTTTCACTTGTTCAAAATGCCAGGTATATGGTCTCATTCTGGACAAGGGGGGATGGCTCCACAACAGGAAAATACAGGGTTTATGACGAGGACACTGGCAACTACCTTCAGGATGATGGCAGCTGGAGCGGTGAAGCCACTCCACTTGACACAGGAGTATCTGGTTCAACATGGCAGCAAATTGAAAAAGAATTTGTAGTGCCAACAGGCTCATCAACAATTGACATAGAATTTGTGCCTGCAACAAGCGGGGGAGATGAGTATATTTTCTATGTTGACAATGTAACTTTTTACAATTCCACAAACTTCAACGGGGGCTTTGAGTATTACTCTGGCCCAGACTTTAACAACTGGGCAGTGGGGGCAGGAAGCGCATTTTCAGTTGAAACAACGCACAACCACTCAGGCACTGCAGGCCTGAAAATGGAAAATGATGCCAACAACTCAGGCTCATACATAGCAAATTCACAGCTTGCCCTGAAAAACAGCACAAAATACTCCTTGCAATTCTGGGCAAAAATAATAGGCGCAGGCGAAGGAGGGAACATAAGGTATGCAATATATGACGTTTCAAACGACAATTACCTTAACTCATCAGGCCAGTGGCAGCCCTCTGACGGAGGGACAGTAGTATTGAGCACACTAGTTGAAGCTGATTACACAAAAGTCACGCAGAATTTCATGACAAACAACACAGGCACAGGAATAATACAAATACGCTTTTATGTGCCTGTTCCTTTGACAGATGTTGCTTATGTTGACGATGCCTCAATAACCCAAGTATATGACTTTACAGTGCTTGCATGGGTAAAGTCCCAGGAGCTGCCCTCAGGCTCATCCTTGATTTACCAGTATGGAACAGATGAATTTGGCAATGCACAGGGGATTGACTTTGCAATGGCAAGCAGTGAAAACCTTTCACTTGGGATTTACAGCAGCGGGGTTAACATCACGCCAAGCATAAAGGTTGCTGATGGCAGATGGCACATGCTCTGCCTTGCTGTAAACAGGACAGGCAATTATTCAGCATACCTTGACGGCTCGCTTGTGCTGCAGGCAGGCGCGCAAAACTTAGGCACAATAAACACCTCTTCCCAGTTTTTAATAGGCTCAAACGAGCTTGGCGGCGCCACTTTCAATGGAATGATAGATGAGATAAGGCTATACAAGAGGCTTTTGAGCCACTCGCAGGTTTATGACCACTATAAGGGCAAGTACCAGGACACATGCACAATAAACCTGACAGCCTCTTACAGCAATTCCTCTCTTCAGGCAATGGAACTTTTAGCAAACTACAATGCAGAGCTTAGGGTAAGGTCCCGCTCACCTTATGCTGTTTCTCTTTTCCCGTTTGACTCAAATGTCTCCTCTTCAAACAAGGGAATGGTAACAGACTATTCTTCAAAGGCATGCCATGGAACTTTAGGGGCATCAAGCTCACCAACATGGACACAAAACGGCAAAATTGGCGGGGCATATACATTTGATGGCAGAGATGATTTCATAGAGCTTGCAAGCCAGCCAATCCCAAACACAACATTTACTGTCAGCGCATGGGTAAACGCAGCATCATTTGCATTTTCAAACAAATACAACAGGATTGTGTCAATTGACTATGGCGCATACTCATCTGACAATCCCTTCACATTATTTGTCCGCGACAATGGCGCGATAGGCTATGTATTTGGAACAGGAAACGCTTACACAGACCTGCAAAACCCGCTCTCATTCAGCCCCAACCTTACAATAGATGTCTGGTACCACATAGCCTTCACATTCAATGGCACATCAAAAGAGCTTTATGTTAACGGCCAGGCACAAGGCACTGTAAACAATTCATCAACATTTTCAAACCCAAACCAGGAAGAGCTGATTATAGGCGACTTTTCAGCCTTAAGCACAGACACAGGTGAATGGGAGGGCACAATAGACGAGGTAAGGCTGTTCAACCGCTCTTTCTCAGCACAGGAAATAACAGGGCTTTATGCAGATTCTGCCCTGGTTAAGCAAGGCAGTATTGTGGCGTCGCATGACTAGCAAAAGTATTAATAAACAACAAAGAGAGGCATTATCATGCTTGAGACAAAGATAGACCATCTGGTTTCAACAGTGAAAAAGAAAAAGTCAATAGGCTTGGGCCAGCTTTCAAAGCAGCTTCACATGAAGGACCAGACAGTTGAGGTCATTTGCGCAATTTTGGAAAAAGGGGGAATACTTGACATAAACTACCCAATAAACATAACTGAAAAGCCCTCAATTTCATTTAGGACACTGCCCTCTGAGCCTCCAAAGGAAAGTGCAGATACAGGCAAGGGAAAGACAATTTCAAGCTATACTTTTATTGCAGACGGGGTGCCAACAAAAGTAGTTATTACAGACACTGAAAAGGAAAAGCAATATACAATCAACCTTATTGAATTTGGCACTGCAACAAAAATATTCCTTGATTTGATAAAAGATGAGCTTCTCCGTGCAATGCCTGCAAATTTACAAAGCGATGTTTCTGATATTGAAAAGGCTGCAAAGGCAAGACAAGAATTCAAGAGGCTCATAAAAAAGTACCTTGCGCAATTTGGCTTTGAAAAGGAAGTTGAAAGCGTCATAGCCGGGGTATTGCTTCACAAGTTATTTGGCCTTGGGGAAATAGAAATACTTAACCATGATGACTGGCTCGAGGAAATAATAATAAACAATGGCAAAAGCCCAATAGGAGTTTACCACAGGAAGCTTGGCTGGCTGAAAACAAATCTTTTCATGCCAGATGAGGAGTCAATATTCAACTATGCAGCGCAAATAGGGAGAAGGGTCGGCAGGCAGATTGCAACGTTAACACCAATACTTGACGCAAGGCTTGAAACAGGCGACAGGGTATGCGCAACTTTGTCCCCAGTCTCATCACATGGCAATACCATAACAATAAGGAGGTTTGCAAGAAGCCCATGGACAATTGCAAACCTTGTTGGAGAGCCAGGAAACTCAATGACCCCTGAAATGGCAGGCATGCTCTGGCAGGCAATCCACTATGAAATGAATGTGATAATAGCAGGCGGCACAGCATCAGGAAAAACAACTTCACTCAATGCATTGGCAGCATTCATACCGCCAAACCAGAGGATAGTGACGATTGAGGACACAAGGGAACTTATGCTTGCCCCTTACCAGTGGAACTGGATCCCTTTGCTTACAAGGAACAAAAACACAGAGGGGCTTGGCGAAGTTGCAATGCTTGACTTGCTGGTAACCTCGCTTAGGATGAGGCCTGACAGGATAATATTGGGTGAAATGAGAAGGCAGAGGGAAGCAGAAGTTTTGTTTGAGGCAATGCACACTGGGCATGCGGTGTGCTCAACCCTTCACGCAGACACAGGGACACAGGCTTTGCGGAGGCTTACAACCCCTCCAATTAATCTGCCCCCGTCTGACCTTGAGTCAATAAACCTACTCGTCGTCCAGTACAGGGACAGGAGGAAAAACATCAGGAGAACATTGGAAATATCAGAAATAGTGCCAGGAGCAAAAGACGAGTACCTTTCAACAAACGTAGTATACCGCTGGAGGCCAAGAACAGACAGCTTTGACAAGGTTGGCGAGCCAAACAAGTACCTGAAGGAGCTTAACCTTCATACCGGGATGACAAAAGAGGAAATAAACCATGACATCAAGAACAGGGCAACGATAATCAAATGGATGATTGCAAACAAGCTCACTGACATTGAAAGCGTTGGCAGGATAATGGCACTTTATTACAGCAAGCCAGCTGAAATACTTGAGATTGCGAAAAAGGCCCACGCAAAAAAGTAATCCCTTTTAGGGTGCATTAATGGACATAAAAAGAATTCCCCTCATGCTTTTCCCGCTTTCAAGCGCGCAAACACTTGGCCCGCGCTTCAGGGGAGTGGGAGTAAAACTGGTTTCCTTTTACCCAAGCGTGCGCTATGACCTTGTGAACATAGGCATAAGAATAAAGGCAGAATACTATGGGGCAATCGCATTCTTTTCAGCAGCAGTATGGGCCTTGCTTATCTCGCTTTTTGTTGGCCTGCTGCTTTCAGTAAGTGCATCAACCCCAGCTGCACTGAAGCTTCTTTTCCCTATCCTTGCATTCTTTGTTGTGCTTTTATTTTTCCTTGTGCTCCACCTTGCCTATCCGCGGATGATTGGCAAGGGCATGGCAGCAAAAATCGACAAGGAGCTCATATTTGCAATGCGTGACATGCTTATACAGATAAGCTCAGGAATACCCCTTTTTACTGTCATAGAAAATATAGGCAACTCAAGCTATGAGAACATAAGCGAGGAGTTCAGGATTGTCTCGCGCAAGGTAAAAGGCGGCTCGCCCCTTCTTCAGGAGCTTGAGAACATGGCAATCAGGACCCAGTCAGAATATTTGAAGAAAATAACCTGGCAGCTTGTCACTGCAATCAGGTCAGGCGCAAACCTTACAACAACACTGCGCAGCATAGTAAAGCTTCTTGTTGACTACCAGTTTTCCCTGAGCAAGTCCTTCAATGCAGAGCTGAATTTCATTATACTCATATACTTGATGGCAGCAGCAGTTTTGCCAACAATAGGCACAACAGTATTGGTAATATTCTCAGTATTTGGCTTGCTTGGCATAAGCCCAGAAGTATTTGCAGGAATAATCGCCCTGAGCTTTTTGGGGCAGCTGGCAATAATCGGCTATGTAAAGCTCAAGAGGCCAAGCATGTTCATGTAAGTGGTATTTATGGCAAAATACATTATTGGCAAGCGCTTTTCTTCCTTTTTCAAGCCTCGCGGCAAGGACAAGGTTGCAAAGCTTTTGACTTTTGCAGGAATAGACACAAACCCGGAAATATGGATGGGCTCAAGGATCCTTTTGGTCCTCTTAGTCGGAATAATAGGCTTTCTTATCCCTCTTTCACTTTTCCAGTTTCTTGACCTGGCGCAATATCCTTTGCTTGAAAGCGAAAGCTTTTTTGTAAAGCTGGCAGTCAGCATTGCATTTGGCGCTGCTTTTTCCTTTGTTGCTGCTGCCTTGATTTACATGCACTTGTATTACCTTGTTGCAGAGCGCACCCAGAGGGTTGAAAAGGTATTGCCAGACTTTTTGCTCATGGTTGCGGCAAACCTCCGCTCAGGAATGACCCCATTTGCAGCATTCCAGGCGTCAGCAAGGCCAGAATTCGGCCCACTCCAGTCTGAAATAACCTATGTTTCCTCACTCTCGCTTGGAAGCGAGTCATTCTCAGGGGCGCTAAAGGCCCTTACAAAAACAATTGACAGCTCAATGCTGCGGCGCATGGTTGTCTTTTTTGAAAACGGGCTAAAGTCAGGCGGCAGGCTTGCGTACTTGCTTGAAACCTCTGCAGAAGAGATAAGGGGAAACGAGGAAATGAAAAGGCAGATGGTCATAAACACAAAAACATACGCAATATTCGTGGTATTCATACTATTGTTTGGCTTGCCGCTTCTTTTGGCAATCTCAACCCAGTTCTTGGCAGTATTTGCCTCAATTCAGAGCAGCCTTGGAGAGGCATCAGCAAGCGGAATAGCCGGCCTTTCTGCCCCTAAAATAAAAGTTGATGTCAATTTCATAGACCAGATGACAGTCATAATAATAATCGGCACATCAATACTCACAGCAATACTTGTCGGAGTAATAGCAGAAGGCAGGCTTTTGTATGGCTTAAAGTATTTCCCGCCTCTTGCAATAGCATCCTGGCTTTTCTTCTGGCTTTTCAAGACAATGATAAGCGGTTTTGTCGGCACGCTCATTTAGCCAAGCAAGTGCCGCATTTTTAAGTGTCTCTCTCCTACTTTTCAATAAGGTCTTCAAATGAGGTCTGCACGCTTCAAGCTAGATAAACCATGGAGCTTAATGACACCTGGACAAAAAATATCATACGCAAAAAATATCATAAAACAAGGGAACATAAAATCCCTGCTAGAGCTTGAAAGGATTTTCCCAAGCCTTTACCGGAGGCTTTACAATGACAAGGGCAATCTACTTGACAAACTAGGAATCCCAAATCTCTCATATTTTGCCCTGATAAAAAAGGATAGCCGGCAGTTAAGGCAAAGCTCTTTTTAACTTTTCATCCTTTTACACATACACAGGGATGAGCCCATGAAAATACTGATGATACACTCTGACCACATGGAGTGGGAGCCTAAAAGCAAGGCAATAAGGTCAGCAGAAGAAGCAAAAAAAGGCAAACAAAGGGCAGAGCAAGCCCTGGTAGTATTTACATCAGTTGAAAAGCCTGATGAAAAAGACCAGCAAGGGACAATAAAAAACGCAGCAGAAAAGATAGAAAAAAACTTCAAGGCAGTAAAAGCAAAGCTTGTTGTTCTTTACCCCTATGCCCACCTTTCCTCAGACCTTGCCGGGCCAGAATCAGCAGTAAAAATCCTTCGCGGGCTAGAAGCTTCTTTAAAGGCAAAATCAATACCAACAATCCGTTCTCCATTTGGCTGGTACAAGTCATTTGAAATAAGCTGCAAGGGGCACCCTTTGTCAGAGCTTTCAGCGCAAATCAGCTCGCAAGCAAAAGAAGAAGAGCCAGAAGCACTGAAAAAAGAGAAAAAGCTCACGTCCAAATGGTACATAATCAAGCCAAATGACAAAAAGCTGCACCCAATCTCGCTTGAAAACAACAAAATATCTGGCTTTGATGCGTCCAAAATTGACAAGCTTGAGCAATTGGTAAAATATGAGATGGCAAAAAGCAGGGCAGTTGACAAACAGCCCCCACACATTGCCCTTATGCGCAGGCTTGAGCTTGTTGACTATGAAGAAGGATCAGACCCAGGCAACTTCAGATTTTACCCTGCAGGCAGGCTGGTAAAGTCTCTTATTGAGGAATACACAACAAGGGAAATAATAGAATATGGGGGAATGGAAGTTGAAACGCCTGTAATGTATGACATGGATCATCCAACCCTCAAATCCTATTTGAACAGGTTTCCGGCAAGGCAGTACAAGATAGAGACTCCGAACAAAAACGTTTTCCTTCGCTTTGCAGCGTGCTTTGGCCAGTTTTTGATGGCAAAAGATGCCACAATCTCTTACCGCGACCTGCCTATGCGCCCATATGAGCTTACCCGCTACTCATTCCGGGTTGAGCAGTCAGGTGAACTTGCAGGCTTAAGGCGGCTTCGCACATTCACAATGCCTGACTGCCACTCAATTTGCGCTGACCTTGAAATGGCAAAAAAGGATTTTCTGCTTCGCTTTGACATTTCCCGCAAAATACAGGAAGGAATAGGCTTTTCATTTAAGCATGACTTTGAGTTTTCCATCCGCTCAGTAAAAAGCTTTTATGAAGAGAACAAGGACTTTGTACACTCAATTGTAAATAAAATGGGAAAGCCAACGCTTCTTGAGCTTTGGGATGAGCGCTTCTTTTACTTTGTATTTAAGGCAGAATGGAACTTCGTGGATGCGCTCTCAAAGGCAGCCTGCCTGACAACCGACCAGATAGACGTGGAAAATGCACAGCGCTATGGAATTGCATTTACTGGCAAGGACGGCACAAAGAAAACACCAATAATACTCCATCTTTCGCCAACAGGCAGCATTGAAAGGCTAATGTATGCCTTGCTTGAAAAAGAGCACATGAGGGCACAAAAAGGGCAAAAGCCAATGCTCCCGCTCTGGCTATCACCAACACAAGTAAGAATAATTCCAGTATCAGACAAATTCAACAAGCAAGCGTATAAATTGGCAGAAGGGCTCTCACAACACCCCATTAGAGTGGACATAGATGACAGGCCAGACCAGATTGGCAGCAAAATAAGAAAAGCAGAGTCAACATGGGTCCCCTACATAGCAGTAATCGGGGAAAAGGAAATAAAATCAAAAAAGCTCTCAGTCAGGGTTCGAAGCACAGCAAAGCAAAAGGATTACACGCTTGACTCCCTGACAAAAGAAATCCTCACAAAAACAAAGGGAATGCCATTCAAAAAGCTCTCGCTTGACATCTCACTTCACAAGCGCCCAATATTCGTGGGCTAGGATCTGAAAGCACCGGCATCCTCTTCGCTTTTTCTCTTCGCATTCTTTGCGGCTTCACGCAGCTCGTCCAATTCATTCGGAAAGTTGGCACGTCTTTTCATGTGCAATATCTCTATCCAATTCGCAATTTCCAGCACATCGGTATACTGGCCCGGGCTTATCTCAAGCGCCTTATTGCAGTCCCGGATTGCCTTGCGGTAGTAATGAATGTGGTATTTCTCCAGCTTGTCTTCTGACGCAAGCATGGCATAGGCTGCCGCGCGCTGCAGGTATGCCTCACAAAAGCAAGCCTTGTCTATCACTTTTGTGAATTTTACCACTGCATCATTATACAAAGCGAAAAATTCCTGCACTCTTTCCGCTGCGCCAGTAAGCAGGCTATAAATTTCCTGCACTCCAGTATTGTCTTTCCTAATAGCCTTTTTCACGGCATCGTTTCCTTCAGCCATCCACCTGTCTATTTTGTTCGGCTTGCCCTTCAAAATTTCCTGCAAAGTGGTGTAAGGCCCACGCCTACTCATCTTTTCCCTGATTCTCCTGCCCTCCTCCTCGGGCTGGCGCATTATGTAAGCAACCACCGCCTCCTCAGCGTCCCAGCGGCTCAATTTGTCAATCACAACCTGCTTCCAGGGGCTGACCAGCTTAAAGTCAGTGTCTTTTTCCATTGCCTTTTTCACGAGCCAAAGTGAATCTACTGAATCAAGCTTGCTGAAAAGTATTTCCTTGGCTTTTTTGCTGAATAGATTATAGTCGCACAAATACTCTTTTTCTCCGCGCCATTCCCTGCGTATTCTGCTTTCTTTTTGAGAAGTTGATTCTATGATGTGAGCGGCGTCCTTTGGATTTATTAGCTTGGCCCATTTTACTGAGAAGAATCTCCTCCTCCAAATTCCAGAATCGAGAAGCTTTGTTTTTGCTAATTTTTTATTTTTGTCCAGTTTACCTATGTTCTTAACAGCTTTTAGTAACTTTTTTGTATTATATTGGTCGTTCATCCACCCACCCAACTTTAATCTGTGGCAAAAGTAATAAAAAAGAGTGTGTAAAAAGGGAAAAAGAAGACATTACTTCCCCAAGCCAGTCATCAGTTTGCAAATTCCCCTGTAAACTTCCCTTCTTTTCCCTGCAGAAAGCTCAAAAAGCACTTTTGAAATGGCGCTTTCAGATATTGTGAAAATATAATTGAGCTTTATCACGCTGTCTTTCATTGCCCCATCTTTTCTTCCAAGTGGAACACCTTTCATCCTTAAGTTGCCGGTTATCCCTGCAACCACGATATTCCCAAATTCTTCAAAAAGCACAACTGCTGGCCTTTTTTTGATTTGCGGGCTGTCTGCAAACTGGACTTCTGCCAATACAACTTCCCCTGGCTTATGCATGCTCCCACTCCTCGTCCTCTTTGTTGTCCCACAGCTCCTTCATCTTGTTTTTTTGGATTTCATGAAGGTACTGGTCATACTGGCTCTTGCTTTTCTCCTTGTACGAATCAACCATCTTTGAAAGGACCTCATTATAGCTCTGCCTTGGGTGCTTCTTTATGCTTTTCAGAAACTCAAGAATGTCCCTGTTTATTTGTATTGTTGTAACATCGCTCATTATAATCACCTATAGTATACTGTAGGAAACTATAATAAAACTTCCTGTTTTGCAATAAAAGGCTGAAAATAAGGAAAAAACAGGCTACTCCTCTGCCTGCTTCTTTTTGATTTTGTCCAGAATTTCCTTGTGTGCCATCAGTCTTATTGCATTGATTTTGATGAAGCCCTTGGAATCCTTTTGGTCAAAGCCCCCTTCCTTGTGCATTGAGCCAATTTCCTCGTCATAAAGGGAGGTTGGCGACTTTCTGGCAACTGTCATTACATTGCCCTTGTAAAGCTGCAGCGTTACCTTGCCGTCAATGTATTCCTGGCTCTTGTTTATTGAAGCTGTGAGGAAATCCATTTCAGGGGAGAACCAAAACCCATTGTATATTATCTCTGCGTACATGGGGGACAACATGTCCCTTAACTTCATTACCTCCCTGTCCATTGCAATTGCCTCAATATCCCTGTGGGCAGCCATCAGCACAGTGCCTCCAGGGGTTTCATAAAGTCCTCTTGACTTTATGCCAACAAACCTGTTTTCCACCATGTCAATTCTCCCAATCCCGTTTTCAGCCCCTATTTTATTGGCATATAAGAATAGCTCAAGAGGGTCTGTTTTCACAACACCTGCCTCCTTGTTCTCTATTTTAACAGGAGTGCCATCCTTGAAATGCACAATTATAGTGCTTACTTTGTCAGGCGCCTTTTGCGGCGAAGTGGTTCTTGAGTAAATGCTGTCCTCAGGCACATATTCTGGCTTTTCAAGTATGCCTGCCTCATGGGAAATATGCATCAGGTTCTCATCCTCAGAATATGGCTTTTTATGTGTCTGGGTAATCTGGATGCCATTTTTCTTGGCATAAGCTATCAAATCATCCCTTCCTTTGAACTGGCCAAGGTATTCCTTCATTTTCCAAGGGGCAATAATCTTGATTTCTGGGTTCAGGGCATAGTATGCCAGCTCAAATCTCACCTGGTCATTGCCCTTGCCAGTAGACCCGTGTGACACATATTTTGCTCCCTCTTGTTTTGCTATTGCTATCTGGTGCTTTGCAATCAATGGCCTTGCCAGGGCAGTGCCAAGCAAATACCTGCTTTCATAAATCGCATTTGCCCTTATTGCAGGAAAAATATAGTCAGTGACAAACTCCTTTTTCAGGTCTGTTACAATGACTTTTGATGCCCCTATTTTTTCTGCCTTTTTTTTCACAGCATCAAAGTCATCCTGCTGCCCAACATCTGCAACATATGCTATTACCTCATATCCCTTGTCAATCAGCCATTTGAGTATGCATGAGGTGTCAAGCCCTCCTGAGTATGCCAGCACAACTTTTTCCTTTGCCATTTGAAAACCTCCCATTTGCCATAGATTTTTTTTGCTGCTTTTAAAAGAACTGTGTTGCATCTGGGACATTTATTTTATTGCCTCAGCCATGGAAAGAAGAAGTTTTTTCGGGTCCTTTGCTTTGGCATAAGCAGATGCCAAAAGAACCCCCTTTGCGCCAAGCTCAATTGCCTTTTTAATGTCCTCAGCATTGCTCACTCCTGCTCCGCAAAGCACAGGCGTGGAATTTACTTTGGAAACTGCTTGCACAGCCCCTGAAACAATTTCAGGCTTTGCAGTTGAAACAGAAACCCCTTTTCCAATAAGCTCTGGAGGCTCAACAGCAATAAAGGAAGGCTCATATTTGGAAAGTATAGCAGATTCAGCAGGGTCTTGTGTGCAAACAATGCTCTCAAGACCAGCTTTTTTCAGCCTTTCAATTGTTTTTGCAGCATGCTCCTCAGCAATCCTGTGCTCTGAATGGTTGACCAAGCTTCCTTTGCACCCTGCCTGCTTTATTGCCTCAACAGTAATGCTTCCAGTATGCGCCCCAGGCTCTGCTGCATCAACATGCTGCGCAAACACATCTACCCCTATTTGGCAGGCTTCTTTCAAATCAACAGACTGCGGGCAGACAACAATCCTTACCCCTGTAAGAAGCGAAATCTCGCTTGCAATTTGGGAAAGCGCTATTCCTTTTTCCCCTAAAGACTCATTATACACCTTCAAATTCAGTGCAATCAATGGTTTCATGTTCTAACTCTATGCAATTAACATTATTAAGCAATACCCGTATTAAAAAACCGCCAATCGGCATGCCGACGTGGCAGTTATAGTGCTAAAGCACTGCCTGCCACTCGACAAAGCAAAAACAAGCCGACGTGGCAGAATCCGGTATTGCGCTAGACTCGAAATCCCACCGGTTTTTGCCGAGCAATCTAGTGCCCTTCGGGGCTTAGGAGTTCAATGGACCTTTTTTGGGATGCTGTTCTGCTTCGCAGAACAACCGTCACAAACCTTTGGTTTGTGCCGTGCCTAAAAAGCTCCACCAAAAAGGACCTTTTTCGGGGTGCCTAAAAAGCTCCACCAAAAAGAACCCTTTTCGACGTATCGAACACGCTTTCTGCCTTCGGCAGAAAGGTGCCCCTTTCTCGTTGAGACGAGAAAGTGGGAAGCGTTCACGGAAAAGGGCCGAACAAATCTCCTCGTCGGCGTTTTATTTCTTTTTCATTGGCAGCCGGTAAACCCCTATTGGCACGCCCGAATTCTTGTCAAGCTCTTTATTCAAATAATCAAGAAGCATTCCCTTTATCCTTGAGTACTGCTCTTTGCCAACTTTGGTATTCCCAACTGCGTAGGAAAGGCCTTTTTCATTAAAGCAAAGTATGCAGTCACTGCAGCTTTCAACATTAAAGCAAAAGTAAGAGTCCCTTGTGCTGTGCGAGCTTGCAACCTCAAAGCATTTTTTCGAGTTGGAAACATCTGAGCAGCGCAAGCAGAACTCAGAGCGCAGAATCCTCATGTTCCCCCCAAACACGTACTCAGACTCTATTGCAGCATCAACATAAGCAGAGTTCTTTGAGCGGGTAGTATCCCAGCACTTGTATATGTAAGAGCCAGTGAATACAGAAGGAGTGTCATAGCAATGGACATTTGGCCCGTCCACAAACTCAAGAGTGAAATAGGCTATTTTTGAGGCTCTTTTTGCAATTTCAGAAAATGACGGGGTTTCAGGGCCATCAATTTCAATCTTTTTCTCCCCGCACTTTACTCCTTCCTTCTGAGTAACCAGCCTCTCAGATGGTATGTCACGCACAATAGGCAGGTTTGTCATCTTATAAGTCGGGCTTCCAAATGCTCCTTTCACTTTTTTTACCCCCAGCCCTTTGTTTGCCTCAAGCCAGCCTGAAAACTTTCCCATGCCATTTCTTTGCTTGCCAAGCACTATTTTGCATGTTGAGGAAAATGCCTTTTCAAGCCTCTCAGGAACTGGGCTGTCTTTTGTCAGCTGGTCTTCTTTTGGCTTTTTTATTCCAATAAAAGCAATGTCTGCTATTGATGGCAGCTTCTTTTTCCTTCGAAGCTCGCTGGCCATTTCTTCTGTGAGCTTGCTTTTCAGCTCTGCATAGCGTTCCTTAGTCAGCTCAAGGTTTCCAATGGCATTTCTCGTGTTCCTCTGGTTAAAGCAAAACATGCAGCTTTGGCAGCTGATGCAGTTGAATGCGTAGTATGTGTCGCTTACATTTGATGAATAGTAAGTCTCAAAGCACCTGATGCAATTAAGCCCCTCGCAAGAGCGCATTGCAAATTTTACATAAGGGTGGGGCCCAAGGCCAAATACATATTCAGCTTCCCTTACATAGGAAAGATAGGCCCCATGCTTTACATTGTATACATTGTGGGAATGAATTACATTGTAGCAGTCAGTGCAATTGTCAACAAGTTCAACTGAATAGTTCTTGCCAAACAGTTTATTCCCGCAGTAATTGAAATTCTCGCCAACTGCCTCAAAAAGAGAATCTATATCTTTTATGTCATCCACATTCAGAGGCTTTAGCTTCACCTTTTTGATTTCATCCTGTGAGATAAGCTTTCTCCCAGACAGGTCATATGTTGAGGCAACCCTTACATCTTTTCCAGATATTGAAGATTTTGATATATTGTAAGGTATCATTGGCTCTTTCAGGTATTCTTCAAAATCTCCAAGCTTCCCTATTTCACTCCCAAAAAGTATTTTGCAAAGCGAGTCAAACGCTCCTTGTATCTCCATCCCAATTCACAAATGCTTATAGCTGGATGCAATTATAAAATGCTTCTGGCAGTACCATACCCGTCAGTCAATGCCCCTGTAGCTCAGTGGTAGAGCGCC
>CAZOMB010000001.1:49520-72706 GCA_964581105.1 Microcaldota archaeon | reverse complement strand
GTCGTGGGTTCAAAGGACCCTTTTCGGGATGCATTTCCACTTCGTGGAAAGTATGTCGCAGACCTTCGGTCTGCTCCATGCCTAAAAGCGTCCACGGAAAAGGGCTGAAAATCCCATCGGGGGCTTTGCACATGTTTATAAATAAAAGCTGAGACTTTCTCAGTTAATGATTGATTTATTCACCCTTCAAGTCCTAGTGTCTTTTTTCGTCGGAGGGGCATTTGTAGCTGCACTCACTTTTCTTTCTGAAAAAGCAGGAAAAAAAGCAGCTGGCATTATTATCACAATCGCATCAACTGTGCTTGTGAGCTTTTTTTTCATTGGCTGGGTGGTTTCACCTTATGCAGTTGCAGAAATTGTTCCAGTCTCTATTGTTGGCATTGGGCTTACTTCCCTTTTTGCCGTTGCATACCTTTACCTTTCCAGAATAAGGATGCCAAGAGGTTTCTCAATACTCATATGCTCGTTTGTGGCTCTGGCGCTATGGTTTGCAGGTGCTATTCCTTTAGTACTAATTGAGTTCTCAGACCTTACAATGTCATTGGTTGCTTATTTTCTTATGATAACTGTCTCATATGTGCTCTTGACAGTGTTGCCTAAAATTAAAGTGCCACCCTGCAAGTTCAGATACTCGGCAGGCGAGAAGATAACCCGCTATTTTTTTGCTGGTTTTGTCATTGCATTGGCTGTTTTCCTTTCCAAAGTGCTTTCTCCCTTCTGGGGTGGCATTTTTGCCGCATTTCCTGCCGCATTTTTCTCTGCTCTTGTTATTCTCCACAGGCATCATGATTCTGACTTTCTTTTCAGGACATTTTACAATGCCCCAATTGGTTCCATATCCACAGTTGTATTTGCATTGGCAGCTGCCTATACATTTCCTCCATTTGGCTTTGTTGTAGGAACAATACTGTCATTTGCCATTTCCCTTGTGGCTGCTTTTGTGCTTTATCATATTCCCAGCTACCAAAAGAATTAATCCAACCTGCTGGCAACAGGTAGCTTTTTTAAAAGAAAGCACGAATGGTTCACATGGCAAAAATAAAAGTCGGGGACCACCATGCAAAAGAGCGCATAGCATACGGGATTTTCATTTCTGCGCTTGGATGCCTTTGGCTTGCAGCAGAGATTGGCTGGGTAAATGTCACATTCCCAATTGGGCCGATAATTATAATCCTGCTTGGCTTTATGATGATGCTCCCATGGCTGAAAAAGTGAGGCGAATAACATGGACCTGGTATTTGAAGTGCAGCTAAAGGAAAAATCAAAGCTTGAAAAAATCCTAAAGGAAGACCCATACGCTGAAAAAAGCTTTTCAAGAAACGGCTACAAGCTGCAAGATGGCCTATCAGTTGGGCAGGACAAGGAAAAAACATATCTTTTCATAAGGGCAACAGATGAATTTGCAGCATTTGCAAAGGAAAAGCTCAAAGAGATTGCAGAAGAGTGCAAGCCAGAGGTTGTTTCTGCAGTTGTAAAAAAAATCGAGGAAACCGAAAATTCAGCAGAAGTAGGCATGGGCTCTATTTTCGGTTAGTTAAACGAGTGGTTTCTCCTTTTTTCATGCCAACCCTTTCCCCACGGGTCTTATCAAAAATTCCCCTTTTTTCCAACCTCTTCAGAAGCGTTTGCAGCGTGTCTGCCTTTTTTGACCCATTCTTAGATAACTCTCCAATAACATGCTCAACAACCTCTTTTTTCTTTAGATGGATAGCGATTTTTCCGGCCTTGTAAAAGCAGGTTTCTTTGAGGGTGTTGCCTTCTCTTAGTTTTCCCATAGCTATGAGGTCTTCCATGATTTCAGCTGCTTTGTCATAATTTTTCATGGTAATTTGATTTGCAGCTTCGTCATCCTTGCCTTTGATGTCATCATAATCCATATTAATTACCTGCTTTTTCCTGGCACAAAGGATTTAAGAGGCCTTCTTCAAAGTACTTTCCGCTGTGACGAGATTGAGGTATTGCTGAGCACTTGTCCCGAAACTTGTGTGGTGACGAAGATCTTGAGTTCTGAGCAAACGAAGAACTAAAGAGAAGTGGGGCGAAGCCTCGAGAATACCTGGTTTTACGTCTATTATAAAAACTTTGCGTGAAATTTCTAACATGAGGTGGATTGATGAGAGAATTTCTAGTAATGGCAATAGCGCTTGCGCTTCTTTTTGGCTGTCCAGGCACAGAGCCAGAAGTGCAGCAAAAGCCAACAGCAGAGCAGCCAGCAGCAGAGCAGCAGGCTCCGGCAGAAGAGGAGCAAGGTGCAGCAGGAGCACTTGAAAGCTTTCTTGGGGCGCTTCAAGGCCAAAGTGGATGGATGGTCACTTACCTGATGTCTGGAACAGACATGCAGGCTTCTGAGCTTTCCCAGTATGTTATGGGGGGAGAAAAGCTCAGGACAGACTTTGTAGTTTCAGGAACTGAGACAAGGACCTATATCCTGGACAAGGACTTTTACACATGCACAAATGACGGAGCATGGACTTGCTTCAAGTTTGAGATGCAAGAGTCTGCATCTGACATGAGCTACCAGCTTGGCAGCGAGGTTGAGTCAAACCCCAACAAATACACAATCACTGCTGACGGCACAATGGAGGTTGCAGGAGTGACTGCATCATGCTACAGGATTGTATCAGATGAGGGCACAACCAGATACTGCGTTTCTGCAGAGGGAGTCCCGCTTTACATACAGACAAACTCAGGCACTGGGGAAGAAGGCACTATGATTGAAATGAAGGCAACAACATACAGCACCCAGGTGAGCGAGGCAGACTTTGCTCTTCCAGCTGAAGCACAGGAGATGCAAATCCCATCTGCTCCAAGAGGAGGGGAGTTTGACGCCTGTTCAGTGTGCGACTACCTAACAGGAGAGGAAAAGACAGAGTGCCTTGAGTCCTGTTAAGCCCTTCTTTTTTTCTTTTTTTATTTTTAATTTAATCTGCCTTCTGAAATAAGATTGGCTTTAATCTCATTATTTACTTTCTGTGCAGTATAATCTCGGTAAATCATTTTTGCAAATTCTTTCTTCTTTTGTTCGCCTTCAAGTTGCTGTTTCTGGTAATCATGATGAATGATTTTCACAATCGGGTGTGTGTGATTTTTTTCAACAAGCGGTTTTGCTGCTTTAAATCTGTACTCTATTCTTTCCATCACCTTTCTGTCTTCCTGTTCCTTCTTTATTTTCAGGAGGGCCCAGCTCATCCTATTCCGGTCTATTGCCTCAGTTACTCTTTTCATGGCAAAAGTATTCATTCTCCAGGCGAGCCATCCACGCATCATGTTTTCTCTTGCCATGCTGCAACTACCTCTATTTCAATTAACCTTTCTGTTTTCTCTTAAGCCTGCATTTTCAGTTCTGTATATATTAATCAGCAGGTTCGTCAATCTGCAAATATTTTCAGTTAAATTAGCTCATTCATGCTGCAGATTATTAAATTTGCATGCCAACTTCTTGCAGTGTGAATGCAAAATCGAGTATATGAAACAAAAAGTTCCATATGAAACATCAGTTTTTAAGCATGTTTGGTGGAGATGATAAGATATGGCAAACAAACTATGGGGTGGAAGGTTTGACAAGCAGCCTTCACAGGAAATGCTTGAGTTCCTTTCAAAAGAAGACTCTCAGCTTGATGAAAAGCTGGCAGCCTATGACATTAAGGGCAGCATAGCCCATGTGACAATGCTCTCAAAGCAGAAAATAATCTCAAAAAAAGAGGCAGGTGAAATAATAAAGGCGCTTTTCAAGCTTTATGCACAGGCAAAGGCAGGAAATTTCCATCTTGACCACAGGCTAGAGGATGTTCACACAAATGTTGAGGCAGCAGTAACAAAAGCAACTGCTGCAGGAAAGAAAATGCACATTGCCCGCTCAAGAAATGACCAGCTTTGCCTTGACACAAAAATGTACATGAGAGATGCAATAAACCAGCTTAGCCACGCTTTACTTTCCCTTCAGGCATCACTTGCAAAGCTAGCAAAAAAAGACTGCATATTCCCAAGCTACACGCACTTTCAGGTAGCACAGCCAGCCTCCCTTTTGCTCTGGTCACATGCACACTGGCAGGAGTTTGAAAGGGCCTTGCAAAGGCTCTCAGAGCTTTATGAAAGAGTGAACAAAAACCCGCTTGGCTCAGGAGCAGTTGCAGGAACAGGGTGGAACATTGACAAACAGTATACTTCAAAGCTTCTTGGCTTTAGCTCTCCGACTGAAAACCCAATGGACTCAGTATCAAACAGAGGAGAGCTTGAAACAGAGCTATTAGGAATTTTGACAATTGCATTGACTCATGCAAGCAGAATAGCAGAAGACATAATCCTTTACTCAAACAAGGGGCTAATTATACTGCCTGACCAGTACTCAACAGGCTCTTCAATGATGCCTCAAAAGAAAAACCCAGATGTCTGCGAGCTTATAAGGGGAAAGGCCAGCAGAATGCTTGGCTTGTATGTAATGTGCGCAGGCATTAGCAAAAGCCTTGCAACAGGCTTTAACAGGGATACGCAGGAAACAAAATATGCGCTAATCAATGGAGTTGAAACAGCGCTAGCAACCTTTTCAATACTTTCAAAAATGCTGCCAAACCTGGAATTTGACAAAAAGAAAATAGAGCAAGAGCTTGAGTCTGGCTTCTCATCAACAACTGAGCTTGCAGACCTTCTTTCAAAAAAAGGAGTTGCTTTCAGGGAAGCGCACAAAATAACAGGAAAACTGGTAAAGGGATGCATTGCAAAAGAAAAATACCTCTCGTCTCTTAGCGCAGCACAAGTTTCATCGGCAGCAGGAATAAAAATCCCGCAAAAAGAGCTTAAAGAGGCAGTATCAGTTAACAAGGTAAAGAGATTTTCAGGAAAATGCAAAATCAGCCAATCAAAGCATGCAAAGCTTGTTTCTGAAAGGGAAAAAGCGCTTTCTGCAGCAAACAAGCTTCTTGAAAAACAGGCAAAATCAATTACATCTCAGGTGTAGGCAAGGCTATTGCAGAAAGAAATGTTTGCGCCTGCTCCTCTTTCCCAGTGCTGGTATAAATTACCTGTATCTTGTCCCAGGAGTTTGGCGACATGCTCCAAGAGGCAATCTCATTATGCTTGTGCTTCAAAGCAGTAAACTCCTCTTGCGCCTTGCCTGAAACAGGCTTTGCTGAAGGGACATTTGGCGCTGGCCTTTTTTCTGCTTGTGCCATAATTAGCTTATTTATGCTAAACTTATAAGCCTTGCCAGATTATTCCATTTGCAAGGTGGGAATATGACTGATGAGCTTGAAGATGGAATGATTGCAAGAACAGAGGAATTCACAGAGGAAAAAAAGCCTGACCAGGCACTTGAAGGGGCAAAAGAGCTTGCAAGGATAGACCCAAAAGATGCCATAGTCTGGTTTGTGAAAGGTAAAGCTCATTACATAGATGCGCAGTTTGACGATGCTTTGAGCTGCTTTTCAAAAGCTGCTGAAATTGAAAGGGAAAAGCCTGAAATATGGCATATGATGGGCTATTGCCTAATTTCATTGAACAGGCTGGCTGAGGCAGAGCAGGCACTTGAATATGTTAAGGCAAGCCAGCCAACTAATGCAGAGGCAGTATGCGCACTTGGGATTTGCCAAGTAATGCAGAACAAGAATGAGGAGGCAAAAAGGAACATTGACATCGCAGTTTCAATTGACAAATCAACTTCTTCAGCAATGCTTGACCATTTTAATGACAAATTCTTTTCAGTCAGCAAAGAGGTAGAACAGAAGACAAAAGTAATGATTGAGCGCATTTTGGAGACTCTTAAGCTTGTGCGCTAAATAAGGGATTATAAATACCTTTTCACAAAGAACTCCCTGCCAAAACTATACAGTGTGCCAGGCTGGCAGAGAGGTTATGCACCCGCCTGCAGCCCTAGGGGGCAGGAGCGTTTCATTCGCTTCCCCCTGATGGTTCACCCCCGATTTGTAAAATGGGGTGACAGGGCAGCCAGCGGGTTAGGGGGGTTCGATTCCCTCGCCTGGCTTATTTCTTTTTCCTGTAATTCTCAATGGCTTTTTTCAGTGCATCCTGGGCAAGAATGGAGCAGTGCACCTTTATTGCAGGCACTTGCCCCCCCATTTCCTTTACAACATCTTTTCCTGTTATTTTCACTGCCTCATCAAGTGTCTTGCCCTTTGCAAGCTGGCACAAAAAATCAGAGGAAGCTATTGCAGCAACGCACCCATAAGTCTTGTATTTTATGTCAGCAATCGTATTTTCCTTTACTTTAATATATATTTTCATTATGTCTCCGCAGCGGACATTTCCAACTTCGCCAATTGCATCAGCATTCCTGATTTCGCCCATATGCTTTGGGTTTTTGAAGCGTTCCATTATTTTCTCATTGTACATGCTTTCCACCTCTTGGGGTTAAGGGAGAAATTTCCCTGAGCTTTTTGACTGCTTTTTTAAGCTCCTTAAGGGCAAAGTCAACTTCCTGTTTTTTTGTGAACCTGCTTATTGTAATCCTCACAGAGCCGTGCGACCTTTCCGGGTCATCAACAAGTGCCATTATTACGTGCGAGGGCTCTAGTGACTTTGAAGAGCATGCTGAGCCTGTTGAGCAGCATATGCCTGCCTGGTCAAGCGAAAAGGTTATTGATTCTCCTTCAATGGACCTGAAGGAGATATTTATGTTGTTGCAAAGCCTTTTTTTCCCTGTTGGACCGTTAAGCTTTGTGCCAGGGATTTTCAGTGCCTCTTTTATGAAATAATCCCTGAGATTTTCCATGTAGTCAACATGCTTTTTGTGCATTGCAAGCTCAACTGCTGCAGCAAAGCCAGCTATTGCAGGTATGTTTTCTGTTCCTGCCCGCAATCCTTTTTCATGGCTGCCTCCATGGATGAGCGGAACTAATTTTATCCCTGTTTTTATGTAAAGCGCGCCTACTCCTTTTGGGCCGTGTATTTTGTGCGCATTTAAAGTTATCATGTCTGCCATTTCACTGGTAAGAGGGGTTTTGGTATATGACTGGCATGCATCAGTATGAAATATTGCGCCATGCTTTTTGCAAATCCTGTAAAGCGCAGGCAAATCCTGTATTGTTCCTATTTCATTGTTTCCATGTATTATTGACACCAGCAAAGTATTGCCTGTAATTGCCTTGTCAAGCATTTCAGGGGTTACAAAGCCTTGCTTGTCAACATCAAGGTAAGTTATTTTGAAACCCTGCTTTTCAAGCCATTTGCAGGTATTAAGCACGCAGTCATGCTCTATTTTTGTTGTTATTATGTGGTTTTTGCCCCCTTTGCTAGCAAAAGCAATTCCTTTTAAAGCAAAATTGTTTGATTCAGTGCCGCCTGATGTGAATATTATCTCATTTGGCTTTGCCTTAATTGAGCTTGCAATCGCCTTTCTTGATTTCTCAAGGGCTTTTAGCGCTTTTTCTCCCATATGGTGAATAGAGGAAGCATTGCCATACTGCTCAGAATGGAACCTGTGCATTTCCTTTATTACCTTATCATCCACTTTTGTGGTTGCTCCATTGTCAAAATAAATGGTTTTCATCTTGTTCAGCCCCATTTGATATGTTCCCTGATTCTATTTTTATTACTTGCAGTATAATCAACAAGTATGGCACAGATAATGGTAAGGAAAGGCGACAGTACTTTGGAGCCATTGGATTATAACAAGATAACAAGGGCTTTGAGGCGGGCAGGAGCAAAAAGCTCTCTTGCAAAAGAAGTAATAGACTCATTAGAATCAAAAATGTATGACAATATGCCTACTCATGAGATTTACAGGCTGGCATTTGAGGAATTAAGGAAAATGAAGCCAGGCGCAGCAGCAAGGTTCAGCCTGAAATCTGCTCTTCTTAAGCTTGGCCCATCTGGCTATCCATTTGAAACATTTGTTGCAGCGCTTCTTAAGGGAAGAAAGTACAATACAAGGCTAAGGCAGATTGTCAGGGGCAAATGCATACAGCATGAAGTAGACGTAATTGCAACAAGGCCTGTGCACAAAGGGCATAAAGCAACAAAAAGCATAATTGAGTGCAAATTCCACAATTCGCCGCATTTCAAATGCCACATACAGTCTGCCCTTTACTCATGGGCGCGCTTTTTGGACATAAAGGATGTGAATAAGGGGATTGACTCTGCCTGGCTTGCCACAAATACAAAATTTTCACATGATGTTGTGCGATATTCTGACTGTGTTGGCTTAAAGCTAATGGGCTGGAGCTTTCCAAAGCATGAGAGCATACAGGTAAGGATTGATGAAAACAAGCTTTATCCCATTACCTTGATACACGGGCTTGACAGGAGGACATTTTCTGCTCTTCATTCTGCAGGCATAATACTGGTAAAAGAGCTTGAAAAAGCCCCAAGGGAAGATCTCAAGGTCCTCAAGATAAAGGATAAGAGGATTGACAGCCTAAAGCAGGCAGCAAAGAGAATACTCTCAAGCAAACATTAACTCTTTTTAACCTTCAACAAGAATAGGCTTTTGTGAGGATAACAATACTGATACTGCTTTTAGCAGCATCAAGCATGCTTTTCGCAGCAAATTCATCAGCATTGCCTTTTTCCCTGCTTCAGCTGCGCGAAGTAATAATTTTTGCAGTTGTTCTAAGCTATATTTTTGCTTCAGGGAAAATCGCAGATTTTTTGCAGTCCTCAGGAAGGAAAATGTCGAAAAAAGAAGTGCTGCTTGCCCCTTTTGCATACCTGTTTTTTGCTGTGCTATGCGTTCTCATATATTTCTCTTCAGGCCTTTGGGTGCCGCCTCAAGCCACAATAATCACGACCCTGGTTTACCTTTTCCTGATACCTGTTAGCATAGTTGTTGCAGCAGGAACAGTTGTGCTGCACGCATTTTTCAGGGACAGGCTTACAGCAGTGCAGTCCCTTCACTTGAGCATAAGGATAATGTTTGCCCCTCTTTTTGACGGGCTGAAAGGCTACTGGACTGCGCTTACAGCAGCTGCAATACTGGTAATACTATCAGGAATTTCATTTTACTCAAGCGGAGGCAATTTTTCTTTGGCAACATTTGATTTTCTTCTCCTGTCAGCAATAGCTTCCCTGTATTTCCTTTACAGGGCATTGACAGCAGGGACAAATGAGTCAAAGGCATCAAACTTTGTCACTGTGCTGACCCTTATTTCCCCTGCAGTGCTAAGGCTATTTTTCAAGGATTTGGTTTGCGCACTGCTTTCCTTAATCCCATTCAAGTTTTTCACTGCCTGCCCTCTTTATGAGATTGGAAGCGAGGTTACTCTTGCTTTTTCTGTTCTTGCAACCCTTGTTGTCCTGGTTCCTGTAATCCCGTTCATATATGCAGTAATGGTCAATATTTTGCGCTTTGTGGCTGCAATTGAGATAATGCTTAAAAAAGAGCCAAAAGCAAGAAGAAAAGCGTAGGCAGCATTATGTTCTTTGAATTTGCCTGGTTTTTATAGTAAAGAAAAAAGCAGCCAAAAAGAAGAAAAAGAGCGGCTGTTGCTGCTGTTGCTAAAACCAGTTTCTGTTGCACAAGCCAAGCTATTTATTAGTTGGCTGAGATTTGCTAGCAAGAGCCCTAACAGGTGATCAAATGGAAATAGAACACCCCAGCATGCTTGACGCTTCTGAACCTGTTTCAAGGGCAATAAATGAAATATCAAGAAGCGGGCTTCCTGTAATTGTGACAAAAAAAGGAAGGTACTTAGGGGTAATTGACGAGAGGGCAATAAGGCAGCATACCCATCCTTCAAAGGAAAAATGCGGCTCAATTGCCGAAAGGGCGCCGTCACTTTCAGCAGAAAGCACTGTAATGGACGCATGCAATGCATTTTTTGCAGGCAGGTTCAAGGCAATACCTGTTCTTAGGGCAGGAAAAGTATTGGGGGCAATAACAAGGCATACGCTTCTCTCAGAGCTTTTGCAGGAAAAAATGCTCTCAAGGAAAAGGGTATCAGAAGTAATGACATTCCCAGTGGCAGCAATTGAGGCAACAGCAACTGTTGGCCAGGCAAGGGCAGAGCTAAGGCGCCACAATATACGCAGGCTGGTTGTCACAAAAGACGGCAGGATACAGGGCATTTTGTCAATATTTGACTTGGCAAGCTTTGTCTCAAGCCCAAAGCAAAGGGTGCAAATAGGGCTTGGAGGGGAAAAGACATCAATGGACTCGCACCCAGTTATCTCATACATGAAAAAAAGGGTTGAAACAATCTCATCAACTGATACTCTTTCTTCAGCAGTAAGGAAAATGCTTGAAAGCCGCGTTGCTGCCCTTGTTGTTTCTGACGGGGGCTACCCAAGGGGAATAGTCACAGCAAAGGATCTGTTCAGCTCAGCTCTTTCAGAGGAAAAAACTGCCCAGGTATTTGTGAGCGGCCTTCCATATGAGCACAAGGACTTTCACAGCCAGATAGTAAAGCAAGGGGAAAGGCTTATTTCAAAAGTAGGGAAAAGCTTTGAAGTGCGCTCTCTTGCCATTCACATAAAAAAAGAAGGCCCAGGGTTTGCAGTAAGGGCAAGGCTTGATGGCAAAAGGCATTATAATTCAAGTGCATTTGACTTTAGGCTTGCAGTTGCCTTAAGGCAGGCCCTTGATGAGATTGGGAAAATGGCAAGAAGGCAAAAGATAACAGGGATGGGAAAAAGGAAAAGCGCGCACAGGAAAAGGCCATAGGTGAAATTAATGCTAAGCACATCATTTTGCAAAATGAAAATGAAAAACCCGCTGATTCTGGCATCAGGCATAAGGGGAAACAACCATTATTTGCTGATAAGGGCTGCAAAACAAGGGGCTGGAGCTGTTACTTCAAAATCATACTCCATTGAGCCAAGGCAAGGCCATGAAAACCCGACTGCATTCATGCAAGGCGATGTCATGATAAATGCCATGGGCCTTCCAAACCCTGGCATTGGGGAAGGGATAAAGGACATAAAAAAAGCAGTTAAAGGCGCAAAAGTGCCAATAATAGCAAGCATAGTTGGCTTTTCTGTCAAGGAATTTTCACAGGCAGCAAAAAGGATATCAGAGGCAAACCCGCACATGATAGAGGTTGATGCATCATGCCCAAATGTAGGCAAAGGAAACAAAATGTTCTCATGGAGCATTGAGGATGCCTCGGCCGTTGCTTCAGCTGTAAGAAGCTCAACAACAATTCCCTTTTCAATGAAGCTTTCCCCAGATGTGCCAAACATAGGGCAAATAGCAAAAGCCTGCGTTGACTCAGGAGCAGACTGCATAACAGCAGTAAATGCCATGGGCGGCATGTATATTGACGCTTATGCAAAAAAAGGCATTTTGCACAATTGGTTTGGAGGCACCAGCGGCCCTCCATTAAAGCCAATTGCCCTGAAAAGCGTTTACAGCATAAGAAAGGCAATAGGGCCCAAAATACCCATAATCGGAACAGGTGGAGTGACAACAGGCATTGATGCAGTTGAAATGATAATGGCAGGGGCAACCGCAGTAGGGGTTGGAACAGCCCTGGTGCTGAGAAAGGATGCATTTTCAGGCATTGCAAAAGAAATGGAAAGCTTTATGAAGAAAAACAAGTATTCACAGATATCACAGCTAACACTTGACGAGTGATTTTATGCTGCACCAAGTTGCAAGGATAACAAAAGCAGAAAAGGAAAATGAAATTGTCACAACCCTTTTCCTTGACCTTAAAATTAAAGCAAACCCTGGCCAGTTTGTAATGCTCTGGCTTCCTGGCTTTGATGAAAAGCCTTACAGCATTGCAGGCACTTCTCCTCTTGAAATAGCAGTGGGCGCAAGAGGCCCATTCAGCAAAAAACTGTGCAGCCTGCAAAAAGGGGACAACATATGGGTGCGCGGCCCTTATGGCAATGGGTTTGGCCTGAATGGCAAGAATATCCTGCTGGTTGGGGGAGGATATGGGTTTGCTCCTCTCAGGTTTCTTGCAAAATCAGCAAAAAGCAGGAAAATCCCTGCAACTGCAATCTGCGGAGCAAGGAAAAAGGGGCTGCTAATGAAGCCTGCCCCCTGCAAAACAGTTTTTTCAACTGACGACGGCTCAATGGGAACAAAGGGAAATGTAATTGCAGCAATGCAGGAACTTTTCAAAAAGCAGAAATTTGATTTTATATACACGTGCGGGCCTGAGAAGATGATGGGCGCAGTTGCAAGAATGGCAAAAAAGCAAAAAACAGGCTGCCAGCTTCTTCTTGAAAGGCACTTTAAGTGCGGCATAGGCATATGCGGCCACTGCTCAATGGGAGACAGAATAGTGTGCCATGACGGGCCTGTATTTGGCCTTGAAGTACTTGACAACCCTGAGTTTGAGAAATTCTGGAGGGACAAAACAGGAAAGCAGGTAAAATTATGATAATAATAAAAGGCGCAAAATTAGTTGCCCCAAATTCAGTCAGAAAAGCTGACATAGCAATTGAAAAGGGGAGAATAATCAAAGTTGCCAGGCTAATTTCCAAAAAAGGCGCAAGGAAAATAGATGCATCAGGCTTATTTGCCCTGCCAGGGGCAATAGATGCACATGTGCATTTCCGTGACCCTGAAGACACAAGAAAAGAGGACTTTTCAACAGGGACAGCATCAGCCCTTGCTGGCGGGGTAACAACGATAATTGACATGCCAAGCTATGCAAAGCCCCCTACTGTTACAATTGCAGCTTACAGGAAAAAAAGGAAAAAAGTATCAAAAAAGGCCCGCTGCGACTTTCAAATAAGGCTTGGGGCATCTGAAACAAATGCAAAACAGGCAGCAAAAAGCAACTCTCCATCAATAAAAATGTTCCTTATTCCCCCAAATGAGCACTTCAGGTGCTCAGCAAGGGCAATTGATGAGCATTTCAAAAGATTCCCAAAAAACAGGCCGATATGCATACATGCAGAGGATGAAAAAAGGATTTTGCAAAGAAGCAAAAAATACAGGGAGGACTGGAAAATAAAGGACAAGAAAGCAGCCCAGGCTGCAACAAGGTTCGTACTTTCAAAGGCAAAAAAGTTCAAAAGAAGGGTGCATTTGTGCCACCTTACAACTGCGCTTGAAGTGAAAATGTGCCGCAAATACAAAAAAGCAACCTATGAAATAAACCCTGCCCACCTTTTCCTTTCATTAAATGACCTTCATGAGCTTGGCTTTTTGGGCACAATAAATCCACCCATTCGCTGCAAAAAAGAGCAAAAGGAATTGTGGAAAAGCATTGGCAATGACACAATTATAGCCTCGGACCATGCTCCCCATTTGGTAAGGCAAAAAAGGCATGGCGCGCCAGGCTTTCCAGGTGTGGGCACTTTGCTTCCTCTCATGCTTCACGCAGCCCACAAAAAGCGTGTTTCCTTGCAGCAGGTTGTGCGCATGTGCTGCGAAAACCCTGCAAAGGCATTTAACCTAAAGGGAAAGGGAAGCATAAGGCCAGGCTTTGACGCGGACATAGTTTTGGTTGACATGAATGAAGAATGGAAAATAAAGGCAAAAAACAGGCTTTCAAAGTGCAAATGGACTCCTTTTGAAGGAAAAAAGATTTATGGAAAAATAGAAAAAGTATTCTTAAGGGGAAAGCCGGCATATGACGGAAAAAAAGTCCTCTCCAAAAAAGGAGAGGGGAAAGAAGTAAGCTAATCACTTCAGGCTCATCTGCACCTGCTCTGCTCCCTGGGTGTAGTTTGACAGTGCCTTTACCTCAATAAAGTAAGTCCCTGCTTTTGTTATGTTCTCAAAGCCTATTTCCTTTATCAGAAATTCCGAGCTTTTGACTATCTCTTTTTTCCCTGCTGTAGAATCCATTTCAATAACAATATCATAGCCATTTACTTTCACTGACTTCACATAAGGGGGAATCTCTATCTCATCAATCACTGCAGCAGCCCCTCCCAAATAGCCGACAGAGTCAGAAAGGCTTGCAAGCCTTTGAGCTGCAAACTCAGCCTTTTGCACTGCCAAATCCTCGCTTGCAATCCCTGCCTTTGAATATGCATAAAGAAGCAAAGGGATAAGCAAAAGCAGCAATATTCCTATTATAATCAGGACTTCTGTGCTTATCTGCCCGCGTTTCATAGTATTATTCCCCACCAATGGTTAATATTAATTATGGGTTAGGCCGCATGTGCAAGCCCGTCTTAGCCCCTTTTGCAGCAACCTTCCTCTTCTTTTCGTCTATTGTGGCAAGCACAAGCACAAGGAAGAACATTGCAGCAAGCAAAATGATGAGCATTGGGTTGAATATAAAGAAAGGCACCTGCCTGCTTGCTATCACAAAGTTGTCTGCAAGGGCGCTCATGTTGAATATTGAGTGTATTACAATTGCAAGGAATACTCCAGGGGCAAAGGCAATCCTTGCAAACTTCTTGAGCCTGTCAACACTTCTTGCATAGCCTATTGCAGTTGAAACAGCTGCAGTAAAGCAGCCATGGGCAAGGGTATTGAAGAATGAGCGGTAAAGAATCAATGCGCCCCAGCTGACAAGGCCTATTTCAAATGGGTTGGTTTTTGAGGAAAAGTAAAACAGGTTTTCAACAAATGCAAATCCAACCCCACAGGTAAAGCCAAGCAAAAGGCCAGTCAAGGTATCATTGTACTCATGATGTCCTGACATGAAAAGTATGCCAAATCCTTTTATGGTTTCCTCTACAACAGGCGCAATGAGCATTGTCGCAATCAAAGCATAGGGCGCAAACTCAAAGCCCTTAAGCTCTGAGACAATGCCAGAGCTTATTAAAAGCGAAAGAAATGCAGCAAACATGCCCCAAACAAAGATGCCTGCAAAAAAGCGCAAAGGCTTTCCTTCCTCCCTTTTCTCAAAATACCAGGCTGCTGCAAAATAAAGGAAAGGAACAGCAAAAGAGCCAACAGCAGAAAGGGCCAGTATTTTCAGCCCGTCATCAAAGCCAGAAGATTGGGAAAGAGAATCAAACAAAACAAAAACAAGCACAATAACGCAGGCAACCTCAAATGCCATCATAAGAGGGTGTATCATTATGTCTGCAACCTTTTCCTCAAAAGGCTTTCCTTCAACAGCAGGGAATACAAGGCTCTTGAGGGTGTATTCTTCGCCAGGGCTTTTGCTGGTATATGCTATTTGTGCCATTGCAATGAGCAGGATTATCAAAAGCACTGCAACAATCGGAACAACTGTAACTACTGAGATTGACAAAGTGTCCCTTATTTCGCTCTCATATGCCTCCCAGTCCTCAACAACATAAAAGTTCCTTCCATAAAGCTGCCCGTCGCCTCCTCTTCCAACAACAGCATACCTTGTTGTCTTTTTTCTCTCTTTTTCATACTCAACTTCAACTTCAAGCTCAATAGTGCTTTCAGAATTCGGGGGAAGAGCGCCAATAAGCTTTACAACTTCCCAGCCTGCTTCAGACTGCCTTAGCGCATATATTGGCATTGAAGAATTGTAAGGGTTGTTTGCAGCAATGACAACTGAAATTATCTGCGGGCTTGACAAAAGAGGCGCATTATCAATGTTTATTTCCGCATCAAGAGCAAGCCCAAAATCAGCAAGCTCATCTGCAAGGCTGTCTGCTGCAACAAGCGGGCAAAGCAAAACTAGAAGGGCAAATGCATAAGCTGCTTTTGTTTTCACAAGCCCCCTCCTAAACTGGCATTGGCAAATAAAGCCCAACGTGCCTGACAATAAATACATAGGCCTTGTACCAGACCTCGTTCCTTCTTTTTATGACATCCAAAAGCGACTTAAAGACATCTTTTTCTGCTGCAGCAAGCTTGCTTTCAGTTATTTTGATATGCTCCTTGCCATCAACAACCGTCTTTTCCTCCTGCTGGCCTATCTGCTTTTTCGCCTGCTCATACCAAGGCGGAAGCGATGATTTCTTTCTCTTTACAGCCTCAATAAAATCTCCGGTAGTGACAGCGCGCTGCCTTCCGCTCTTAAACGCATCCCTCCAGGGGATTGCGGCAGCCTCCTGGACAATTGCCTTCAGGTCTGATGAGGCATACCCTATTGTTGCAAGTGCAATCCTCCTGAATGCTATTCCGCTTGCTGCAGGCACCTTTTTTGTATGCATTTTCAGTATATCCACTCTTGACTGGTAGTCTGGCTCTGATATGAAAATAGCCTTTCCAAACCTTCCTGACCTTCGCAGCGCAGGGTCAACATCCCAAGGGGCGTTTGTTGCTCCAACCACAAGCACATTTTCATTGTTTGACTCAACGCCGTCCATCTCAAAAAGCATCTGGTTGACTGCAATTTTCATGTACTGGGTTGACTGGGTCATGTCTTCCCTTCTTCCACCCATTGCCTCAACTTCGTCAAAGAAAACTATGCATGGGATGTTTTTCCTTGCAGCCTCAAAGATATTGTGCAGGTTTTTTTCAGTATTCCCAACATACATGTCAAGTATGTCAGAGATTTTCGCATTGATAAACGTAGAATTGCATTCTCCTGCAGCAGCCTTCATTATAAATGTCTTTCCGCAGCCAGGAGGGCCATAGAGCATTATTCCCCCTCCTGCAAGCTTTCCATAAGTCCTTGCAAGGTCTGGTTTTAGCAGCGGGTAAACAATTGCCTCATTTATCTGCTCCTTTATTCTTCGCATGCCAGCAACATTCTTGAATTTCATTGTCGGCTTTGTAAGGAGCTTGATTGCATTTATGCCCTGGTTTGTAGCCTCTCCAACTGCAGAGGCTCCTCCCCCTCCGCCTCCAGACTGCTTGCCTTTTGCTATTTCCCTGTGGTTTACTGCCTCTGTGAAATTGGGATTAAGCTCAATTGCCTTGTCATAGTCAGAAATTGCCTTGTCAAGCTGGTTAAGGTAATCATAGGCAAGCCCCCGTATATGGTAAGCTTCAGAAAAATTCGGGTTTATCTTTATTACTTCGCTAAAATCATCAACAGCTTTTTCATAATCCTGAAGGCATGCATAGGCAAGCCCCCTGTTGTAGAATGCCTTCAAGTACTTTGGGTTTATTGCCAAAGCCCTGTCATAGTCCTCAATTGCCACATTGAATTCCTGCTTCCTGTAATAAGCATCCCCCCTGTTATTGTATATCACTGGGTTTTTTGGGTCAAGCTCTGCTGATTTTGTATAATCTGCAATTGCCTTGTCAAAGTTCTTTAGGTTATAATAGCAAAGTCCCCTGTTGAAATAAGCCTCTGAAAAAGTCGGGTTAAGTATTATTGCGGTATTATATGCCTCTATTGACTTCTCATAATTCCCTTTCTCATAATAGGTATTTCCCCTGTGGTAATAGGTCCTTGCGTCTGTTGGGCTTGGCTTGTCTGCCATAAACTATCCTCTAAGGCTGCTCATAAAACCCTGCTGAGCTTTATAAAGATTCAACTCTGGGTGTCGCCTTCCCAAACTTCAGCAATCCTGACTATCTGGCTTCCAATTGCCTCAAAATCAAGCACAAGCGTAACATTTGTGGCATTCATCTCACTGGGAGCCTTAACCTCAAACTCCTCTTCACCAGTATAATATTCCTTTCCATTTGCCTCTATTGTTTCAGGCAGCTTTACAACAACAATTGAGCTTGAGGCAATTTCTGCTGAAATCCCCTGCTCCCCAAGCTTTTCATTAAGGCTAAGCGCAGTTTCATTGGTGCTCTGGTTCTCAAAGGTTGCAATAGAGGGGGGAAAAGTGGGGAAAAGCCCTAATGCGAAAAGCTGGCCTCCAGCAAGCTCAATATCTGAAAAGTCATTTTTCACGCTTATGATTCCCTGCCTTGTGCCTGTTATGTAACTTTGGCCCTGCAAGGCTGCTGCATTAAGCTGCTCAAGGGTGGCATTTTCCAAAATAGCAATATATGACTTTTCCTGGTACTCTGCTCCCTGCTCTTTTACGATTTGCCTTGCAGCAGTCCTGTTCTGCCAGGCAATTTCAACAGAGTAGCCAGTTTTCTTTTCTGATACAATGCCTGCAAAAACAACTGCATTTTCAACAAACTCAGGGATAATAGAAAAGTCTCCGATGCCTGTGACATAGCCATTTTCAACCCGTGCAAGGAAACTTGCCTCATGTACTGAGCCTTGTTCAAGAATCGGCCTGATCTGCAGGTTAAAGCTTGTGCCTTTTGCAGTTGTAACAATCCCTTCTCCCTGTACTCTGACATCCTCAGGGGTCCTTATTACTGCAGTGGCAATTGCAGATGCATTTGCCTTTTCAAACTCTGAAGCAGCAGATACAACTGATTTTGAGGTTTTCAGGCTTACAACCAGCTTTCCCTGGCTTGGCACTGCATAGGTTGCAATTCCCTCATCAATAAGCCCTTGTTTTACCTCTTCAGCCTCAGTTCCCCCTCCTTCAACAATAAGATATGGCTCATACCTCACAAGAGTCACATTTGCAAATGCATTGCCAGTAAAGCTTGCCCCCTCTTGCTCCTGTTCCTGGGTCTGCTGCCCTCCGCCTGAAAGGACTCCAGTTGCAAATCCCTGAAGTATAAATGCGCCTACAACAATGATTGCCAGCAATTTGTACCAGGCATATTTGTCCATTTGCTTCACCATTACATTAGATTTAAATAACCCTTATTTCCCATATTCGCATCAAGGATTAGGATATGTTTACTAAAAGCATTTAAAAAAGAGGGCATTTTGCATGGTTAAGGCAAAAAAAGGGGACTTGGTGAAAATAGAGTTCACAGGCAAAGTACAGAAAACAGGCCAAATATTTGACACTACTTATGAGTCTGTTGCAAAATCAGCAGGAATTTACAATGAGTCAGCTCTTTACGGCCCAAAATTGGCGGTATTTGGCACAAGGGCAATCTTGCCTGGCATTGAAGAGGCAATAATTGCTTCTGAGCTTGGCAAGGAGGAAGAATTCACCATGCAGCCTGAAAAGGCATTTGGCAAAAGGCAGTCTGAGCTTATCCGCATGGTTTCTGAAAAGGAATTCATGAAGCAAAACTTCAAGCCAAAGGCAGGCATGCTTCTTGCTCTTGACGAGGCTGTTGCAAAAGTAAAAAGCGTCACTTCAGGCCGCGTAGTAGTTGATTTTAACCATCCCTTAGCAGGGGAATCTGTTGTTTATTCCCTAAAAGTGCATGAGGTAATATCAGATGACTCAAAAAAGATAGAATCAATCCTTTCCTCTTTTGGAGTAAAGGGCAAAGTGGAAAAAAAGGAAAACAGCTTTTCTGTGCTTCTTGACAAAGCAAATGACAAAAAGAAGGAGGAAAAGGCAAAAAAAGCTGTTCAGGCAATTGTCCCATCAGCTAGCTTTTCAGTTTCCTAATCCTTTCTTGAGCGCCAATTTCCTTAAGTATCAAAAGAACGCTTTTTGGAACAGAGCTTTCCCATTCATTTCCAAGTGCCATTTTTTCCCTTATTTTTGTCCCAATATATTTCTCCCTTCTGAAAAACGGGACTGAAACAACCTTTTTGCCGCCTTTTTCCATCAGCCTTTTTATGAGAACATTGTTTGAGTAAACCAAATCATATTTCCCAACATGCTTTTCAACATGCTTCACCCACTCATCATTATCCTTTACATCTTCCAGTTTAACAATTCTGCACTTTTGTGAAATTCCTGCTTCCTTCACAGCTGCGCTTGCCATTCTTTCCCTTTCATCGGCAGTAAAAGGGTTTTCAATATCATGTGACAATTGTGAGCTTCCAATTGCTATTATCACTTCTGAGCTTTTTTTTGCAATCCATTGCAGGGCAGCAAAGTGCCCCAAATGCAATGGCTGGAAACGCCCAATAAAAAGTGCAACAGGCTTAGTCTTTTCCCTTTCCATTCCAACAACCCAAATCATATATGCCAAAGCCAAGTTCCCCTTTCTTTTCAAGCCTGGAGACTATTTCATCCAGTGCAAGCTTTTTTATTTTAGCATATTTTTCCCTTCCCACCTCAACATTCCCAATAGCATAGCGCAAATTCTTCACATTAAAGCAAAACATGCAGTTGCTCAGATTTTCGCAATTGTGGCAATAATAGCAGTCTGAGCAGCTGTTGCAGCTGTCAATCTCAAAGCAGCGGTTACTGAGGTTGGAAAAATAAGTGTTTATGCAAAAAGAACAGGAAAAAGATGTGCTGCATCCAGCGTTATATTCAGAGTTTCTGGGCCAGTGAGAGCATATTGAACACTTTACGTTGGAGTATATGCTCCCCCGGTAGCAGTCGCGTGCGTTGTAAGCAACAGGAGCTTTGACCAGGTTGAAATTTTCCCGCAACCTTGACTCTGTCTTGAAATATGCAATTTTGGAAAGTTTTTCATGTGCATTCATAAGACTCAAAGTTAACGCATCTTTTTCGTCAATCTTGAGAAGTTCAGCAGCAGCTCTTGCCTCCTGCAATCTTACCAGCCTGTTTTTTGGATATAGGTTATATGGTGCAAAATCTCCAACTATCACTTCCTTTCCACTGATGGTTGATTTGGCTTCCATTACATCCTTGACATTTCTTATCAGCCAGTTCTCGTAATTACTGATGTTGCCAGGCAGATTGGTTCCAAATACAACCTTGCATGTTTTTGCAAAAGCCTTTTCAATGGGCTTCATGTCAGTTGCCTCAACAGAGCGTGTCTTTTTTCTTACTTCCTCAAATATCTCCTGATTCTGGTGCGAATCTTCTTTGCATTTTCCTACTATTTCCATAATAGAGGGGAGGTGCTTCTTTTTAGAAAGCTCGTCTGACATCTGTTCAACCAAAGCAGCTTTCACTTTTGTGTATTTTTCCCGTGAAAGCTCAAGATTGCCAATAACACAATTTTTGCCTACCAAGTTAAAGCAGAAGATGGCATCGCGGCAATCTTCGCACCCGGAAACATAATAGCTGTCACTGCACAGGTATGATCCATATATCCCAAGGCAGCGGATGTCCATTCCAGCGTCCAGCCCGGATATCACCATATTGGACTTAACATCATTGTTGCAGCCAAAAACCCTTTCAGTATATCTTGTATATGTGCTATAGGCTACATACTTGGAATCACTCACAAAAGCTGAATCAAGAACAAAATGCGATTCCATTACATTTGTTGAGCCTGAAACGACTTTTGAGTTGCCCAACACCACACTGCCAGTATAGGAAATTCTCTCCTGCACTGCTTCAATGATGGAATCCATGTCCTTAACTTCATTTATGTTGATAGGCTCAAACTTTTTGTTGAAGTCTATTTCTTCAAGGCTTGCAAATGCGGCCCCTTTGCAATAATTGTTGATTGCAAAAACTACGTCAGAACCTCCAATGCTGGACTTATGCATCCGAATTGGATCTGTAAATTCTGTTAGCCATGGTTTGTATTCTTTTAGGCTGCCAATATCCTTGCCAAGAACAACGTTGCAGGTAGAACGCCATGCCTTGTCTAAATAACTATAGGAAGCAGATGCCATGTTTATCTTCTCTTCCAGTTTCTTGTGAAACGCAACCTAATGCTTGAAGTGCCTTGTTCCAGTGAATATCAGGGAAACACCTTTTTCATCAGCTGCATCAATGACTTCCTGGTCGCGTATGGACCCTCCTGGCTGTGCAATGCAGGTTATTCCAGCATCTGCCAGCACATCCAAGGCATCCCTGAATGGCATAAATGCATCAGATGAGGCAACAGTGCCTTCAGTGTCATGCCCATGCCTTTTTGCCTTTTCTATTGCAATTGTGCATGAGTCTACCCTGCTCATTTGCCCAGCGCCAACCCCAACCAGCTGCAGGTTTTTGGCAATTGCAATGGCATTTGACTTTATGTGCTTTGCAAATTTTGTGGCAAAGTAAAGGTCATCAAGCTCTTTCTCTTTTGGCTTTCTCTTGCTCACAATCTCGATGTTTTTCTTGTCATAAATGCCAGGGTCCCTGCCCTGGTAAAGCATGCCGCCTGTAATATACCTGAAATTCACTGACCTTTCAACGCTCATGTCCCATATGTTGCTCACATCAAGTATTCTCCTGCTTTTCTTCTGCTTGAGTATTTCCATGGCATCATCATCAAAACCAGGCGCAAGCACAACCTCAATATACCTTGTGCCAATTGCCTTTGCTGTATTAGAGTCAAGTCTTTTTGAGCATGCTATCACGCCCCCAAAGGCAGAGCGCGGGTCAGACAAATAGGCGCGCATATAGCTTTCCATAAGCGTCCTTCCCTCTGCGCCTCCGCATGGGTTGTTGTGCTTGAGTATTACTGTTGCAATTTCATCCTTAAACTCCCTTATCAGGCCAAATGCAGAGTCAGCATCCAAAAAATTGTTGTAGCTCATTGCCTTGCTGCCAGCATGTATTTTTGAGTCAAATATGCTGTTCCTGCCAAGTATCCTGTATGCTGCTGCCTTTTGGCTCGGGTTTTCGCCATAGCGCAAAGGGTAGGCAATTTCAAAGTGCATCTCCAGGAATTTTGGGTACAAATCATCCTTTGTACATGAAGACAAGAACCTGCAGATTGCTGCGTCATAGCTTGATGTCCTTGCAAATGCCTTTAGGGCAAGAGAGCATCTTTTTTCCTTGCTTATTTCCCCTTTTTCCCTTATTTCCTCTAAAACAGGCTTATAGTCATCAGGGTCAACCACAACTGCAACATGCTCATGGTTTTTTGCAGCAGCCCTGACCATTGCAGGCCCGCCAATGTCAATGTTCTCAACTGCCTTTTGCATGCTTGTTTCCATTTTTCCTACTACCTGCTCAAAAGGGTAAAGGTTTGCAACCACAAGGTCAATAGGCTCTATTCCCTGCTCCTTTGCCTGCTTTTTATCTTCTTGCTTATCCCTCCTGTAAAGTATTGCTCCATGTATTTTCGGGTGCAAGGTTTTCACCCTTCCTCCAAAAAGCTCAGGAAACCCTGTTATGTCTTTTACCCTTGTTACCTTTATTCCATTTTTCAGGAGTACCTCTGCAGTATTGCCAGTAGAGACTATTTCTATCCCCAGATTGGCAAGTTCCTTAGCAAAGGGCACAATGCCCTGCTTGTCCCAAACGCTTACTAAGGCTCTCCTAATCACAATACCCATTTAAGACGACCGTGTTGAATTATTCCCCACAGTGTTTTTAAACCTCTTGCATGCCAATCAATCCATGCAAGGGCAAGCAGAAAAGAAGAAGGAGGAAAAAAAGCAAAAGCAGGAGCTTTCACACCCTCCAATGCCAAAAACCAGCATTGCAGAGGGGCTTTTGAAAGAGAGCAGGAAAATCGAAAGCCATGGGAGGGCATCATTTGAAAAAGGGGTAAAGCTAGAGCTTGCTGCTATAGAGAAAATGAAGAAAAAGAAAAAAGGCAAAAAGCAGAAAAAGGGCAGCAAATTCCAAAAATACGGGTACAAGCAAAAAGACTCTGATGACAAGCCAGAAAAAGACTAACCAGTCGCCTTTTCCCA
>CAZOMB010000001.1:0-49420 GCA_964581105.1 Microcaldota archaeon | reverse complement strand
ACCAGCTCTTGCACTGCAGGCCCTTCAATCTCTGCTGCTGCCTCCCTGTTTGCTGTCAAGGCACTGTGCGAAAGGTTAATGCTCCCAATAAGCGCCTTTTTCCTGTCAACAATAATGAACTTGCTGTGCGTAATTTTGTACTCAAAGCTTGCCCAGCGCACATCAACCCCTAATTCATCCAGCAAGTCAAATGTGAGCTGCTTTCGAGAGTCACTAATCCTTGGCTCAAGCAATACCCGGACCTTTACTCCTCTCTCACTTGCCTCCCCAAGCTCGCGTATAATGTTCTCTGAAGTAAAAACATATACTTGCACATCAATTGATTCTTCTGCAGAGCGGATAAAGTCAATTACCTCGTCCTCTGCTCCAGGGGAGAAAACAAAATCAACTTTTGCATTGCACCCTGCGCAGGGAATGAGAAAAATGGCAGCAATAACAAAAACAATAACCAAAACAATGAAAAGAAGAACAACTCTGCTACTGTTTTCCCTTTTTCCCATAAGAGTCAATCCGCTCAACGCTTGGCTTTTTGCCAAGGGAGTGCTCCATTGCCTCAACAAGCGCCTCGCAGGCCTCAAAGTTGGTAATGCAGGCTATGCCATTCTCAAGGCATGCCCTTCTTATCTTAAAGCCGTCTGTGCTTGCTATTTTTCCTTTTTTCGGGGTATTGAATACCAGGCCTATTTTTGCATCCCTTATTTCGCTTAATATGTTTGGCTCGCCCTTTGCAATCTTTTTCAGGAGTTTCACATCCTTGCCAAGGTGCTCTGCTGTTGTCGGGGTGGCATAAACAGAAAAGCCCATTTTTGAAAGTGCATCAGCAAGAGGCTTTGCGCGTTCCTTGTCGCCATCTTTCAGGCTTATTGCAACTCCCCCGTTCTTCGGTATCCTTAAATTGGCCCCAAGCAGAGCTTTCATAAATGCCAATGGAAACTCATAGTCAGCTCCCATGCTTTCACCAGTGCTTTTCATCTCCGGCCCAAGCACAATGTCAGAGCCTGGCAATTTCAGGAACGGGAATGCAACCCCTTTTACTGCATAATGGCTCATTTTTGGCATTTTTCCTGCCCCAAGCTCAGAGAGCTTTTTTCCCATCATCACTTTTGTTGCCAATTTTACAAGCGGAACACCAGTTGCCTTGCTTAAAAACGGCATTGTTCTGCTTGCCCTTGGGTTTGCCTCCAAGACAAATATGACATCATTTTGAACAATATACTGTATGTTTATTGACCCAACAGTATTCAGGGCAAGTGCTATCTTGTCAGAGTATTCAAGTATCTCTTCCTGAACCTGTTTTTTCATCCTCACGCATGGCACAACATTGTTTGCGTCCCCTGAATGCACCCCTGCGCGCTCAACATGCTCCATTATTCCGCCAACAAACAGCCTTTCACCATCTGCAACACCATCTATTTCACACTCAATTGCCCTTTCAATGTACTTGTCAATCAAAACAGGCTTTTTCTCGCTTACATCAACTGCCTCGCCAATGTATTTTTTCAGGCTGTTCTCGTCATGCACTATCTGCATTCCCCTGCCTGCAATCACATAGCTTGGTCTTACAACTATCGGGTAGCCGATTTTTCCTGCAAGCTTTATTGCGTCCTCCTCATTTGTTGCAGTGGCGTTTTCAGGCTGGCGTATTCCAAGTTTATGAAGCAAAACCTTGAACCTTTCCCTGTCTTCTGCAGCATCAATGTCCTGCATTTGCGTTCCAAGTATTTTTACGCCTGCGTCAGTCAGCCTTTGCGCAAGATTGATTGATGTCTGGCCTCCAAACTGGACAACAACCCCATAGGGCTTTTCATGCTCAATGACATTCATCACATCTTCGTAAGCAAGAGGCTCAAAATAAAGCCGGTCAGAGGTGTCAAAGTCAGTGCTCACAGTTTCCGGGTTGTTGTTTATCATTATGCTTTCAATTCCCATTTCCCTTAATGCAAAAGCAGCATGGCAGCAGCAATAGTCAAACTCAATTCCCTGCCCTATTCTTATTGGCCCGCTTCCAAGTATCACAACCTTTTTCTTTTTTGAAGGCCGGGCCTCATCCTCTTTTTCATAAGTTGAGTAATAATAGGGGGTTTTTGCCTCAAACTCAGCAGCGCACGTGTCAACCATCTTGTAAACAGGAATTATTCCGTGCTTTTTTCTCTCCTCCCTTATTTCATTTTCTTCCTTGCCGCATATCTTTGCAATCTGGCAGTCAGAATAGCCCTGCCTTTTTGCCTCATATAAAAGCTCTTTGCCAAGCTTTTCCTTGCCCAGCTTTTCTTCAATGCCAGCATAATCAAAAAGCCTGTCAATAAACCATTGGTGTATAAGCGTCATGCCAAATATTTTTTCTTTTTTCCAGCCAGATTTTAGTGCGTCAAGAACAGCATAAATCCTCAGGTCTGTTGGCGCTTTGAGGTGGTGCCCAAGCTCATCTTTTTTCAGGTTCACTTTCCTCATTTCAACAGACCGGAGTGCCTTTCCAAATGCCTCTTCAAAAGTCCTGCCAATTGCCATTGTTTCGCCAGTTGACTTCATCTGAGTGCCTATTACCCTGCTGCTTTCAGGTATTTTGTCAAATGGCCAGCGGGGTATTTTCACAACGCAATAGTCTAAAGAAGGCTCAAATGCTGCCGGCGTGGTTTTTGTGACTGCATTTTTTATCTCATGCAATCCCATGCCAAGGGCTATTTTTGCAGCAACTCTGGCAATTGGGTAGCCTGTTGCCTTTGAGGCAAGTGCAGATGAGCGGGAAAGCCTTGGGTTGACTTCAACAACAACATATTTGCCTGTTTTTTGGTTAAGCGCAAACTGTATGTTGCAGCCCCCTTCTATTTTCAGTGCCCTGATTATCTTTATTGCAGCTGTTCTGAGCATCTGGTGCTCATCATCTGACAAAGTCTGCGAAGGGGCAACAACAACGCTTTCCCCAGTATGCACTCCCATTGGGTCAATATTTTCCATATTGCAGATTGTAATGCAGTTGTCATGCTTGTCCCTCATCATCTCATACTCAAACTCCCCCCAGCCAAGCACAGATTCTTCTACAAGCACCTGGTGGGTTGGTGAAAGCGTAAACCCAAGCTCAAGCAGCTTTTCAAACTCATCTTTATTCCTTGCAATGCCCCCTCCAGTGCCGCCCAATGTATAGGCAGGCCGCAAAATGAGCGGGAACTTTTGCTTTGAAGCAAATTTTTCTGCCTCTTCTTTTGTATTTGCTGCAATACTGTCAGGGATTGGCTCATTGATCGATTTCATGAGTGCCCTGAACTTGCCCCTGTCCTCTGCCATTTCAATTGTCTTGTAGCCTGTTCCCAAAAGCCTTATATTGTGCTTTTTCAAAATGCCCTTTTTGTGAAGCTCAACTGCCAAATTAAGCCCTGTCTGGCCTCCCATTGTTGCAATAAGCCCCTGGGGTTTTTCCTTTTCTATGACCCTTTCAATAAAATCAGCGCGCAGCGGCTCAATGTAAACTATGTCAGCAATGTCCTTGTCAGTCTGTATTGTTGCTGGGTTGGAATTTATCACAACAACCTTTACTCCCTCAGCCCGCAAAGATGCGCATGCCTGCGAGCCAGAGTAGTCAAACTCAGCTGACTGGCCTATCACTATTGGGCCGCTCCCTATTACCAGCACTTTTTTGATTTTCTCCATGTTTATCTTTCCCAAATCATGATTCGTTTTTTTGCTTTGTGAGCAATGCTTATTGCATGCCATGTTCCATCTTCTTTGCTTTTAAGAGGAAAAGCCAGCAGCACATCAGCGTTGTTGATTATTTTTTTGTTTCTCATCTTTCTCGCGTTTTTTCCATGCTTTCTGTAGTCAGGTGCAAAAATTTCCATTTTTAGCTTCCTCCTCTTGGCATACTCACAAGCTATTGAGTCTACACCAGATGCCCCTCCAGAAATCATCACGTCTCCTTCCCTGATGAAAAGGTCAAGTTTATTGAATATGAATCTTCTGTCTTGTCTTTTTCTGCTTCCTCCAACTGCAACTTTCATATTTACACCATAGATTACAGCATTTTTACAAATTTGTCAAACAAATGCTTTGAGTCGCATGAGCCGGGGTTTGCCTCTGGATGGTGTTGCACTGCGAAAATTGGCAGCTGTTTATGGGAAATTCCCTCGACAGTATTGTCTGTCAAATTCTTGTGCGTTACCTCAAACTCTGCTGGCAAAGACTTTTCATCAATCGCATACCCATGGTTCTGCGTTGTTATTGTTACCTTGTTTTCCTTCAGGTCAAGCACTGGATGGTTTCCTCCCCTGTGCCCAAACTTGAGCTTAAATGTTTTTGCGCCTGCTGACTTTGCAAGCACCTGGTTGCCAAGGCATATTCCAAACAGGGGCAAATCATAAAGCTTTTTCACCTCTTCACTTTCTTTCACAAGAAGCGCAGGGTCGCCAGGCCCGTTTGCCAAAAGGATTCCTTTTGGTGAGAATGCCATTATTTCTTCAGCAGGGGTATTGTAAGGCACAACAATTACTTCAACCCCTCTCATATTCAGTTCCCGCACAATGCCCATTTTCGCCCCATAGTCAATAAGCACCACTTTTTTGCTTCCCTTTCCAAAACTGGTTGCCTTGCCAACAGACACTTTTTCAACAAAATTTATTTTTGAGTAGTCAAGCTTTTTTGCCATCTGAAGCATTTGTCCAGTATCTGCCTCTTTTTCATAAGTGCAAATGCAGGCAGGCATAACTCCTGCATTTCTTATCTTTTTCACCAAAAGCCTGGTGTCAATGCCGCATATGCCGGGAACCCCCTCATTTTCCATGCGCAAATGTAAGGGGCTTTTGCTCATCTCATGGTGCGGCAAATCACAAAGCTTTCTTATTGCATAGCCCTGAACCCACATCTTTTTGCTTTCAGTCCACTCAGGGGCAGTGCCATAATTTCCAATAAGGGGGTAAGTTGATACCAGTATCTGGCCAGCATAGCTTGGGTCTGTCAGGGATTCCTCATAGCCAGTCATATTGGTAGTAAAGACAATCTCCCCTACCTTGCTGCAAGTAGCGCCAAATCCAGTGCCAGAGAAAACCGAACCATCTGACAAAACAAGCACGGCTTTTTTTTCCTTGTTCAATTCAACCCTAGAGTAATCTATGCATACAAAATGAATTTAAAATGGGTGGTTTGGCTACTTTTTTTTCTTCCTGCCCAGCTTCCTGATGCTCTCCATCCTGCCAAGCAGGTTTTCAATGCGCTGCTCAACTCCTGCCCTGCCATAATCCTGAAGCGAGAAAATCAGGTAAAAGCCAATTGTAATCCCTATCCACATCAAAGGGATTGTGAAAAGCTTGCCATAATAAGTTTGTGGCACAAGGTCCCCATAGCCAACAGTGGTCATAGTGGCAGTAGTAAAGTATAATGAGTCCTCCCATGTCCAGCCTTCAAGTTGCTGGAGGGTAAAAATGCCAAGCAAATAGACAAAAATTAGCATGACAAGGGCATAGACAAGCCTTCTTTGGACTATGCTTTTTGTCTTCTTAATTTCCTCATCAAGCTCGTCCTTTATTCCCATTATTCCGCCTTTAAGTTCCTTGCAAGTGCCATTTCATATGCATGGTAATAATTTTTAACCAGCCTGTGCCAGTCAATAAGTTTCATCATCCTGTATGCATTTTTCTTTTCTGCAATAAGCCTTTTTTCAGGAAGCCGGTATAATCTTTCAAGCTCTTTTGCAAGCTCATCACTTGATTTTGCTGATGCTTTGCCTGCCATTTTAATGACTTTTATTCCGCACCCTCTTTTTTTGCTTTTTTTCATGATAAACCTTCCAAAGCCTGTCATATCAGAGGTAACCGCTATTCCCATTTTTATTGCAGCCTCAACAGGGGTATAGCCAAAGGGCTCGTACCTGGAAGGGAATACTCCAACGTCCATTGCAGAAATAACATCATAATAGCTCAGGTTCATGAGCCCGTCATTTGGCTTTATGTATGTCGGGTAAAAGATGACCTTTACTGCATCTTCTCTGCTGTTTGTCAGGCCGGCTTTAACGCATGCATTGATTACAGAGTCTTTCCCATAAGTCAGGTTATAGCAGTTTATGTGCGGCCTTTCCCCGTCTTTTACAAAACCTTTTGCCATGTTTTCAATGTCTCTTTTTATTCCCCCTTTGAGCAATGCAATTGAAGTCTGCAGGTTAACATACTTTGCATCCTTTGTTTCAGGAAGCTGGTGCATTATCTCATTTATCTTGTCCAAAAGCAAATAGTTCTTTATTATTGAAATTTTTGGCCCTGAAACAGAGGTAGGGGCAAATACAAATGCAAAAACCCTTTTCCTGCCCTTCTTTTTTGCTTTCACAAGCTTTTTGTTGAGCTTGCCAAGGGCCTCAATGAAAATGTCAAACCCCTTGTTTGAAAACTCATACCTGCCAGAGCAATAGACAAGAAGCGCATCGTCATACTTTTGCTGGTAATAGCTGATAAAGCAAGCCTCCAAAAACTGCTGAAGCTCGCCCCTGACATAATGGGACAGGTCATAAACTTCATTTTCGCTCTTGTTGTTCCCAAACTCTATCCCATTAACGGTAATTACATCCGGCTTTTTCCCAAGTATGTACTCTACTTCCTGTGCAACTGTTTCGCTTACCGTTGTAAATACAGTTGAATTCTTTGCTGCAGCAGACTCTAGCTGGTGCTTTCCCTCAATCCTGTTGTTATAGGCAGCATTAAGGGGAATCGGGCTTTTTGCATTCATTGCATCAGTAAAAACGTCAACCCCGGAAGAAGACAATGTCCTGCCAAGAACAGTTGCATGCGTTGTGAATACTGTTGCCAGCTTCATTTTTCTCATCTTGCAGTAAAGCAGGGCAGCCCCTGAAATCCATTCATGGAACTGCAAAACTGTCTTGCCTTTGGCAAAAAGCCTGTTTGCAAAAAGCTTTTCAACAAGCCTTCCAACTCCCCAGCACCATACAATATTCTCAGTAAAATCCCATGACTTGTCCATTAATGAGTCAACGCCAAAGTGCTTCCAAAGCAAAAACTTGAAGCGGTTTGCCTGCTTGCCCTTTTGTAGTCCCTGACCATTCACAAACTCAACAACTCTTTCCCCTGCAGCCCTTGCATCAACAGAAATTATCCTGGAGTTGTTACCATATGTCCAGGTTCCGTATTTGCAGTGTATGCCTTCCTTTTCAAGCTCAGAAAAGATTTTGGCAAGTTTTCCCTGTGGCTCCTCAAACTTGATATCTTCTGCACATCTCTTGTCATAAAGGCCGATAAGAAGGTAATCTTTCCCGAATTTCTTGTGCAAATACTTTGTTTTGCTCCTGATGACAGTGTAAATTCCCCCTATTTTCCTTCCTGCCTCAGACGAAATCTCAATAAGCGCTTCAGGTTTTGTCCCTGCCATGCTTGAAACTCGCTTTTGTCCTTTATAAAATCTCTGCATCAATGACTATTTGGACAGTGCTTTTTGAGTAAGGCCTTACAAGCCTCCTAAAGACAACTTTTGCTTTTCTCCCAAGCTTTTCTGCTGCTTCCTTTACCTCTTTTTCTGCCTTTTGGTATGGTTTGCTGCTGTCAGCAAATGAATAATAGTGAAGCATGCCTTTCTTTTTCAGGCAAGGAAGCACATTCACAAGAAAAGTATGCGAGTCCTTTGGCAAGGGCATTGCAACCCTATTTGCCCAGTCCAGATATTCTCCAGGCAGAACATGTGCAACATCCCCAAGAACAGCAAAGACATTTTCACATTTGTTCCTCTCAATATTTCTTTTGAAAAACAGGAATGCGTCCTTATTCAGCTCAATTCCTGCTACTTTTGCTTTCTTTTCCCTTTTGCCTATTTTTATTGCAAATGGGCCTACCCCTGCAAAAGGCACGAGCACATGCTCAGCTGGTTTCACAAGGTTTGCAATCCTTTGCCTTTCAGTTCCCAGCCTTGGCGTAAAATATGCCTTATTCAAGTCAACCTCAAACTCGCAGTTGTTTTCCCTGCAAACAGTGCATGTTCTTTTTTCGCCTGCAATTGGTTTAACAGGCCTTATCCTGAACTGACCAGAAGTGCCACCTGTTTTTTTTGCAACCACTTTTACATTGCGGTGCATTCTCATTATTGCATTTGCAATTATCTTTTGCTTTTTCACAAGCCTTGCAGGTATTTCAACAACGGCAATGTCTCCGACAATATCAAACGAGCCAACTAATTCATCAGCCTCTTTTCTGCTCAGCTTTGATTTCAGCTCCTCTGCCAGTGTCCTGCCCTGCCTTTTTCTTTTTTCAAGCCTTTTTTCAACTGTCTTAAGCTCTGTTTTTGTTCCTCTCTTTAATGCAAAATAAACAAATTTCCCGTCCCTCTTCGGAATATAAGAGCCGTCAAAAATCCCTTTTGCTGCCAGCTGCCTCCGCACCTTTTCAGCTTTTTTCCTTTCAACCTTTGCGCAGATGACCATAATTTCTCCTCAAATTAAAGGATCAGTATGCTTGGCTTTCCTGGAAGCGCGTTTGCAGCCTTTTTCTCTTTGCTTTGCTCTTCTTTTGAGACTGACACTTTTGCGCCTATTTCCTTTTCAAGAAGGCCTTCAGAGCTTTTGAGTGCCTCAAGCTCAAACTCCTCTGTCGGCGTTTGCCCAAGGCCGCCAAAGCTCTTCATATATGTTTTCAGGACTTTTGCAGCCTCTTTGCCGTGCTTTTTTATTTCAGCGTCTTGCATTGCCTGTTTCATTGCAGAGTCAAACCTTCTCTCTTTTGCAGCAATTTTCCGAAGCTTTCTTTTCCAGCCGGCAGCAACAAAAAGATCTATTTTCTTTGGCTTTTGCATTTTTATGAGCTTCATTATTGAGAAAACATCATCTTTTACCTGCAAAATATATTGCTCAGCAAGCTCAAGGTTTTCGTCAACTTTTTTCTTGTCACCATCAGGCATAGCAGCAATTGAAACGAGTTTTGCATCCTTTGCATAGTGCTTTTTACCTAGCTTTTCCCACATTTCTTCTGCTATGTGGGGCATGAATGGGGCAATCAAAGGCACCCACATCTCAAAAAATTCGCGCAAATGCGGGTTTTTTGTTCTTTTCAAATACCATTGCAGGTCATTGACAGTATTGTAAAACAGCTCAAGTGAAAGCTCGCGAAGCTCAAATTTTTGGTACAATGAATCAGAAGCTATGGCACGCTTGTGCATTCGTGACAAAATCCATCTGTCTGCCAATTCCTTTTTTTCAGGGTCTTTTTGTGCAGCATATTTTTCCATTGCGCTTCTCATGAATTTCAGCCTTGAGAGAACCCCCTCAACAGCAGGCCTGTTAAAGTCAGTGTCCTGCGAAAGCTCTGCTCCTGAAACAATGGTGAAGCGTATCGCATCTGCGCCGAATTTCTTGACTGCTGACCTTATTGGCAGTATATTGCCCATGCTTTTGCTCATTTTCTTTCCATCCATCAAAACAAAGCCATTGGTGACAATCTGCTTTGGCCAGTATTTTTTTTCAAAAACACCGACATGGTTGAATATGAAGAAAGTAAGGTGATTTCTCACAAGGTCAGTTGCAGAATGGCGCGAGTCATGAGGATACCAGTATGTGAATTGCCTGCGCATCTTTTTTGCCTGTTCTGGCATTTTGCTTTCATTGCCTTTGCCCAAAAATACATAATCAAGCAATTCTTCTGTAAGTTCATCAGGCTTCATTTTCATTGCAATTTGTGCAATAGTATAAAATGACATGTAAATGGTTGAGTCAGAAAGCGCTTCAATCATTTTGCTTTCGTCAAACGGGAATTTTGTCCCAAGCCCAGATGCCCTTGTGCATGCCTTTTGCTTAAGCCAGCCAATCGTATATTCATAATCTTTCCTGCTTTTTTCAGGAAATACATTCATTTGCTTAAGGCATTCTCTTGCTTTTTTCTTCCATTCTTCATTCCCATAATCTATGAACCACTGGTCCTTCACTATTTTTACCCCAACAAGGCCTTTATACCTGCTGTAAATCGGGCCATTTGCAATCTCATAAAGCTTTATTGCATGTCCCTGCCTGACAAGCTTTTCAGATATTTTTTCCTTTGCCTCAACGCCTTTCATCCCCTTGAATTCACCAACAGCCATTATCCCTTCGTGCGCCTCTTTTTTGTAAAGTTCAGTTGTTGCCTGCTCTGCTTTTGGGTCTTTCTGGCTCTTGACTTTCATCCTTTCAGCAAACTCTTTTGCAGGATTTTTTCCGAATCCAGAAAGGGTCAGCACCTGAACCATTTTTACCTTTTTGTCCAAACCAGCATCGCGCAGCGCAAGATAGTCATACGGGGCATGGGCAGGAACAGACATGACAACCCCTGTGCCATGCTTTGGGTCAACAAACCCTGCCTCAAATATGGGAAGTTCCTTCCCATTTATAGGATTTTTCGCCTTTTTTGACAAAATCTCTTTTGCGCTGATTTTGCCTTTTTCCTTAATGGGCAGCTGCATTGAAAGCAGGCCAAGCGCATCCTTTGAAATGTAATAATTCCTCTTTCCGTCGCTTGCTTTCACATATTCTGCAGAAGGATTTACCCAGATATTTGTCACCCCATAAATTGTTTCAGGCCTATAAGTTGAGCAGACCAAAAAACCATCTTCATATGGGAACATCACACCTGTGACTTCCTCTATTTGCGGGTCCAAGTCCCCTTGGGTATCATGGGCGCCTACAGCGGTTTTTGACACAGGGCACCATGGGACAGGGTGCTCCCCTTTTGTAATATAGCCAGCATTTTTCAGCTTTTTGAACTGCCAGTGTATGAACTTGTTGAAAGGGGCATCATATGAATAGAATTTCCTGCTCCAGTCTATTGAATAGCCCATTTCCTTCATTCCATGCTCTATTTCATTTGAAAAGTATGCGACAAGCTTTTTTGGGTCAGTCAATGACTCAGCTGTTTTAAGGCTTATTCCATATGCCTTTTCAAATATGCCAAGTATTTCCTTGTCTTTTTCAGCAATCCTTTTTGCCATTGCAAGCACAGGCGTGCCAGTGACGTGGAATGCCATTGGAAAAAGCACATTTTTCCCTTTCATCCTCAGATAGCGGGCATAAATGTCAGTAGTGGTATAGGTCCTGCCATGGCCAATATGCTGAGGTGAATTGGGGTAAGGAAAAGCAGGGGTAAGCATGAATTTGCCCTTTTTCCCTATTTCTGGCTCAAAAACCCCTGCCTTTTGCCATTTTTCCTGCCATTTTGCATCAATTCCGTGCATGTGCTCTATGTTTTTGTAAAAGAATAAAAGCCCAACGCCATTGGAAAGAGCTATTAATAATATTGCCTTTGAACATGGTACAGGTGTTTTATCTGGACCTCAAATTCCAGCATGCCTTGTTTGTTGTTGGGGCAGCCCTGATAATCTTTGGAATCGCATTTGGGCTTGCTACAGCAGGCCAGCCGCAGGAAAACCAAGGCGCGCTTGATGCAGTTTCAAAGGGCTTTTCATTTGCCCTGGTTGCCATGTTTACCGGAATCCTCTCAGGGGTAGGGGCGACTCTCGTTATTGGGGGCCTGTTGCTCAGGCTCAAAGGAAAAACAAGAATATTGGCTGCAATGGCATTTTTGCTGGTTTGCCTTCTTATTGCAATAAGCTCAATCGCAGAAGCACCAGGAGCAACTTTTGCAACTCTCTCTCTTTTCTTTGCAGGCCTTGCAGCATCAGGCGCATTTCTTCTTACAGCAGTCATTTTCGCTCTTTCAGGGGCAATAAAGGACTATGTGTCAGACCAAAAGAATAATAAGCCTCAAACCATAGGTTCAAAGGGGTAAACATGCTCTTTAGAATTGCATTTTTTGCATTGCTTTTCATTTCTCTGTGCTCTTCAACAGATGTAACTTCGCCTAATATGCGTGCATTTTGCATGGAGCTTTTGAACATAACAATAGAAGATAATGCCTCCATTGAGGAGAACATAACAAAACAGACAAATGAAACCCAGGAGTTTTCATACAGCAACAGGCATGATGAGGCTTTGCTTGAGCTTGAGGCTGCAAATGCATCTGTCCAAAGGATGATAGATTCCCAATTCCCATATTACAGGGCAAGGGACATTTATCTTATTGCAGAGCAATGGTTTGAGGGCCAGAAAGCAATTGAACAGAGCGGTGAGCTTGGCAATTACAAATTCGTGTCAGAAAAAACCTCTGAAGTAATTGAGATAGAAAAGGCTGCATTTTCTGTAAATGACGACATTAATGCTCTTTCAGAAAGGCTTAAGCTAACTGAGGAAGACGTGAACATTACTGAGGCAGCCTCGCTTCAAAAGCAGGCGCAAAAAGAGTTTATTGACAACAGGTTTGAAGAGGCGCAAAGGCTTGTTGACCTGGCTTATGATAAGATAACAGAGGCAGAGGCAGAAGCAACCCGCTCAAGGGCGCTTTTGGAGTCAACAAGACGGACCCTTGAAGGCTTTTTGCAGGAAAACTGGCAAAATATACTAGTAATAGTCTCTTCTGCGGCAATACTGGCATTCATTTTCCAAAAGCAGATAAGAAAATTCATTGTCCACGCAAAAATCCATGCCCTTACAGCAGAAAAAGCGGTTCTTGAGACAATGACAAAAAACCTGCAAAAGCAGTATTTTGAATCAGGAAAGATGAATGAGATGACCTATCACATAAAGACAAAAAAGTTCGGGGAATTGATAAGGAACATAAACAGGCAGCTTCCGCTTCTTAAGGAAGAGCTTAAAAAGATATGATTCGAGGTGTATTTATGGCAGCTAAAAAACCAGAGGTTGCAAAAAAAGACAAGCCAAAGAAAACAGCCACATTTAAGACGGGCATTGAGGGGCTTGACAAGCTTCTTGGGGCAGGAATACCGATTGGCTCATCAGTCCTTGTTGAGGGCGGCCCTGGCTCTGGCAAGACAATATTATGCCTTAATGTGGCTGCAAACTTCTGCAAAAAGGGAAAGAAAGTCCTTTACATGAGCTTTGAAGAGCCAGAGGACAAGCTTGTGGAGCACATGGACTCATTCAACTGGGATGTCAAATCATTTATGAAAAAAGACCTTTTGAGGATAAAAAGATTCAATGCACTTGATGTTGCAAGAAGCGTTGAGGCTCTTTTGTCAGAGGCAAAAAAAGAGCTTTTAATAGAAGTCCACCCCGTGTTTTTCCCGCGGGACTTTGACCCTGATATTGTGCTTATTGACTCTCTGACAAGCATCTCATCAGCATTCTCAGGTGAGGAAAGCAGGTTCAGGATTTACATGGAGCAGCTTTTCAGGTATTTGGAAAGGGAAAAAATCAGCTCCCTTCTCATCAGGGAGGTTGCAAACCCTGCGCACACAGGAAGCGCATATGTTGAAAAAGGAGAGGCAATAAGTTTTCTTTCAGATGGCATAATAGTAATTTACAGCGCACTTTACCCTTCAGGCGAAAGAGGCTCTGCATTGGAGGTCTTAAAGCTTAGGGGCGCGCCAATCACAAAAAAGATAGTGGAAATGGAAGTGACAAACAACGGCATAAAAGTCTCTCCTGACAAGGTAATTCCGACAAACTGCAAGCTCACTTAGATGCTATTTTTTTCTTTTTTTTTCTTTTTGGCTTTTTTGCCTGTTCTTCTCCTTTTTCCTCAGCCTCAATTTCCTTTTTCACTTGTGCTTTTGTCTTGCTTTTTGGCTTTTTGGAGAAGAAGGACACAACAGCGCCAAGAAGCGCACTGATTACAGAATAAGCAAGGATTATGAGAACACAGGCAGCAGCATAAGCAATTGTCCTTTCATTTGTGCCTGCGCTTTCAATAGAAAGCGGCATCAGTCTTTCAATGCCCCTGCCAAACATGCCAACAAAAAACACGAAAATACAAATCAGGAAAGATGAGCAAAAGCCAACAAGAGCGCCTGAGCATATTCCGCTTGCAAGCCTGTTTGAATAGTCAATGCCAAGCTTTAGCACAGCCCACATTGCTATTGCAGCGCTGAAAAGCAATATGAAGGAAGATGCAACAAAGAAAAGGCCGCTTCCTGCAAGGCTTGAAATCCTTATGAAGTTTGCAGAAATGTCAATAACTATAAGCTCTGCAAGCCCAAGAAGAAGCAGTGCAGCAATGCTTACCCTTACCATTAGAGCGGCATTGAAAAACTCCCTTAATCCCATATTCTCCAATGCTCACAAATCCTTTTTATAGGCTTGTTATTTTTGCCTGTAAACACTGTATTGACAATTCAACACCAACTGTCAATATCATATTAACATTTATAAGCTTAAAAGCCTAAATATGGCCATCAACCCTGCAGAGGCAATAAGATGGCAACAAAAAGAGACTATTATGATATATTAGGGGTAAGCAAAAGCTCTAGCAAGGATGAGATAAAAGACTCTTACAGAAAGCTGGCACTCAAATATCATCCGGACAGGAACAAGGAAAAGGGGGCAGAAGAGAAATTCAAGAAAATCTCAGAAGCCTATGCAGTTCTTTCTGATGATGAAAAGCGCTCTGCATATGACCAGTTCGGGCATTCTGGCTTTGACCAGCGCTATTCGCAGGAAGACATATTCAGGAATGTTGACTTTGAGGACGTTTTCCGAGAATTTGGCTTTTCATTTGGGGGCAACTCCCCTTTTGGCAACTCAATATTTTCATCCTTTTTTGGTGGTTCCCCTTTTTCAGCAAGGCAAAGCGCAAGGGGGGCAGACCTTCGCTATGATTTGGAAATAACCCTTGAAGAGGCTGCAAAAGGAACAACAAAGCAAATTTCCTTTAAGCACAAAAAGCCATGCCCACACTGCTCAGGAACAGGCGCAGAGCCAGGAACAAAAATAATATCCTGCAAAACCTGCAACGGAAAAGGCCAGGTGAGAACAAGCAGGAGAATCGGCCCTTTTGGAAGCTTTACAAGCATATCAGACTGCCCAGAATGCAAAGGAATTGGAAAAACACCTGAAAAGGGCTGCAAAAAGTGCAAGGGCAAAGGCACAGTTTTTTCCTCAGAAAACCTGCAAGTCAATATCCCTGCAGGCATTGACACAGGCGACAGGCTAAGGCTTTCTGGAATGGGCGAGCCAGGCCCTTCTTCAAGCGGGGACTTATATGTAATTGTCCATGTATCAGAGCACAGGCTCTTCAAAAGGGACGGGCAAGACATATACATAGAAATGCCAGTCAGCTTTTCACAGGCAGCATTAGGCTCAGAGGTAGAAGTGCCTACCCTTTTTGGCAAGGCAAAGCTCAAAGTTCCAAAAGGCACGCAAACTCACACAGTATTTAGGATGAAAGGAGAAGGCATGCCAGCAAGCCACAGAAGGGCAAAAGGAAGCCAGTTTGTCAGGGTAATAGTGAGAACCCCTTCCAACCTCTCTGGCAAGCAGAAAAAGCTCCTCTCAGAATTGGGCGATGTTCCTAAAAAGGGCTTTTTTGAGGGAATGTTCCGCTGATACTCTTACAGATATTTAAAATTAATAGTCATCTATCTTTGCACATTCCTGCGCAAGATACTTAACGTCCGACCTAGCCATCATTATCTTTTTAGAAATATTGTTTTCACTAAACTTCTGGACTACGTCCTTTTCTTGAAGATCACTGGCCATTATCAAAAGAGCAGGATCAATCTTGGAAAGCTCATTCACTAATTCTTTAATATATATGCTCTCTTGTTTGTATTGTTGTTGTGCGCGTTGGCCGTACTTAAAGAATTCTATTAGGTCGTCAGTGCAGCTTTTGATGGCGTCGATATCTCCCCATAGGCTGTTACCGACGTTTGCTTCCACAGTATCTAGGGAGTCATCAATATTAACAGATAACAATTGTTCTGCCACATTATTGTCCTTAACAGAATTTAAACAGGAATCAATAGCTTTTCCAAGTTTGTGAAAAACCTGCGTGTTTTCAATTTTGTCTATGAATTCTGCCACTCTCTCTAGTTTCCTCTTACTATAAATTATACTATCTTTATTGATATTTATCTTATTAAAAGCTTCAATATCTTTATCAAAAATCTCAGCCTTATAGAAACGCCATTCATAAAATAGCAGGGGCCATGTCTTTTCACCAACCGTTCTTTTATTAGGCACCTTCTCTTTAGTCTGGGTCGCATCTTTCATGGGGTTCATCAGATCACCACATTTTTCCATGTATAAGTGTTTTTAAATATATCTTTATGAAAACCGAATTTTTTGACTCAATGTTTGGCTAACTCTTTTTAGCCTTTCAGTCAAACCAATACACATGAAACAGGATGACAAGACTAATTTCCACTGGTCTGAGCAGCTTGCAGCCAGAATAATGAAAGCAAAAAAAGAGCCCTATGTAATTAGCGGCGGGCTTACAACTTCTGGCCCCACGCACCTTGGCACTGTATGCGAATTCCTTTTTCCCCAGGCTTTGGTTGACCAGCTTGGCTTTCAGGGAAAAAAAGCAAAATACATATTTGTTGCAGACATATTTGACGCATTTGACTCAGTTCCCGCAGTATTTGAAAAATACAAAAAAGAGCTTGAGCCTCACCTTGGAAAGCCGCTTACAGATGTGCCAGACCCAACAGGAAAAACAAAATCATTTGGCGATTATTTTCTTGAGGACGCAAAAGCTGCAATGAAAATACTTGGCGCAAAGCCAAAAATAGTCAGGGCATGCGACCTTTATTCATCAGGCGCATTTGATAAATATGCACGCATGTTCCTAAAGCAGGAGGAAAAGGTAAAAGAATTGGTTGCAAAAAGCTCATTGCGCGATTCTTTGCCAGACTGGTGGTCCCCAATTTTGCCAATCTGCGAAAAATGCGGAAAAATTGCAACCACAAGGATAATTTCCCATGATGGAGAAAATTATGAATATGCATGTGACCGGGATGTAAAATACACTAAAGGCTGCGGCTTTAAGGGAAAAGGAAAAATTTCAGGTCACAAGTACAAGCTTGCCTGGAGGCTTCATTGGCCAACCTGGATGGACTATTTCAATACCTCTTCAGAAGGCGCAGGAATTGACCATCACACAAGAGGGGGAAGCTGGGAAACCCTTGAACAAGTATTTACTCAAATATTCAAAAAAGAGCCCCCAATCGGCTATAGGTGGGGGTTTATCCTTTTAGGAGGGAAAAAATACTCAAAGTCAAAAGGCACAGGCATGGGCATAGCAGAAATGGTTGAGCTTCTCCCCCCAGAAATCATAAGATATATGCTCTTCAGGCCTGATTTGCAGGAAAACGTTGACATAGCTGCCTCTCCTGAGAAAATGCTGCGCACAATTGAGGATTTTGAAGGAGCAGTAAAGCTTCTCAAGGCAGAAAAGCTGGAAACCCTCACAAGGGCAGAAAGGAAAAAAGCGCTTGCAGCAAAACTATCCATGGCAAATGAAAAAGCCTGGAAAACTCCGTTTTTGGACCTTTTGCTCTACCGCCAGCTCCAGCATAGCTGGGACAAAATAGCACAAAAGACAAAAGACAAGCTTTCTATTCAAAAGCTCTCTTCTTACATTGAGCAATGGGAAAAGAAAAAAATGGTGCCAGAGCAATACTCATTCACATATTCACCTAAAAAAGCAAAAAGCATTGCAAAGGAGTTTTTCAGCCAGCTTTCTCCTCCAATGAAAGCAATTGACATACACAACACAGCATTTACAGTTGCAAAGCAAACAAGCACTTCTCCTGCAGAGCTATTCAAGCAATGCTATGAATGCCTTTTGAATAAGCCAAAAGGCCCAAAGCTTGGAAAGCTCATAGAGGCACTTGGCATTGAAAAGGTAAAAAAGGACGTGCTTTAAAGTGGCAAAACTAGCCGATAAGCAGCAAAAGGCAAACAAAAAGTACTACAGCAAAAAAGGAAAAGCCATTTACTCTGACTTTCTTACTTTTGCAAAAGGAAAAGCTCTTGCAAAATGCAATGCAATCGAGTTTTCTTCTGACTTTTCAGCCAATCCTCCCCCAGTCATATGCGAATATGGGGTTGGAAACGGAAACTTTGCCAAAATATTCCTTGATGAGCTGAAGAAAAGGAATTTCCCACTTTACTCAAAAGTAAATTACCATTTATTTGACTTTTCACAAAAAATGCTCACTCACGCAAAGAAAAACCTTTCAAAACACAGGAAAATCTGCAAATTTCACAAATTTGACGCCTTGCACAATAAGGTACAGCTTGGGTTTGACTATTGCAGGATAAATGAGCTATTGTCCGACCTTTCTGCACAGATTTACCTTCGCAAAGGCAAGCAAGTATTTGAGCTTGTTGAAAGAAAAGGAGCATTTGACATGGATAAAGTTAACAAGCCAAACCCCCAGGTATCAAAATTCCTTGAAAGGATAGATTCTGGCAGGGCAATCCCATTTAATTTCAATGCGCAAAAATTCCTTTCTTCTCTTTGCAAAAAGGGAAAATCAGGATTCAGGATAGACATATTTGACTATGGGTTTTATTCAGCTGATGACGTCCTTTTGCTGCCTTTAAAAGAATGGAACAGGCTTGTTCTGAGAAATTATGGGGGGCAGATAACTGTTGACTTGAATTTCTTGCAAATAATATCCCAAATCGCATCCCAGAACCTGCCATTTTCCATTGAAAAGCAAAAAGACTATGCAGAGCAAGTACTTGGCTTCCCATTAAAACTCAGGCAGACAAAAAACTCGCTTGATTATGAAAAGGCAAAAACCAGTAGAATAAAAGAAGACGATGGCTTTTTTCATTTGAGAATAGGGAGGTAGGAAAATGAGGCTCTCTGCAAAGCAAAAGGCAGTTCTCTCAAATCTCACCAAATTCGAGCAATCAGTTCTCATGGAATGCTGCAAAATCCCAAAAGGAAAAACCAGCACTTACTCAAAAATAGCTGCAGCAATAGGAAAGCCAAAATCAGCAAGGGCAGTTGGCAATGTTCTGGCAAAAAACCCTCTTGCTCCAATTATCCCCTGCCACAGAGTAATCCGCTCTGATGGCAAAATAGGCAACTACTCAGGCAAAGGAGGGGCAAAAACAAAGAGGCTTTTGCTAAGAAAAGAAGGCACACCCATCTAATATTTTGTTTCTTCAGTTAAAGGCTTTTTGTGTTTAATTTTTTCATCTTTGAAAAGGATGCAGTTTCCTTTCTCGTCGAATACTCCTTCATTATTAAATATGAAAAACTTCAATTCATCGTGCCGATTTACCAGTTTTTGCAAATCGCTTTTTGCATCAGCTAGACTCTTATACTCTTGGTCAACTATTCCAGTTTCTTTTGTTTCTTTGTCCTTAAAAGCAATGGTAAACTTTCTATTTTTTAGTATTTGATTAAACCGTTGTTGTGCTGTGTTTTTGTCTTTTATTAGCTGGGGAAGTTCTTTTTTGACTCTTGCTTTATTATCCATTATCAAGCACCAAATCTTCTATTGTACATAACATTTAAATACAGTTTTATACACTTTTTAGCCTGTCTGGGAGTAAGGTTATTAAACAAGAGAGAAGAATCTTCAGCACTTCTCCTGGCAGCTTGACTGTTAAGGGAATTTGCTGAGGTGTTTATTATGGCAATAAGGCCAGCGAAAACTTGCAGAAAGCTAAACAAGGTCCCATGGACCAGATACTCAAAGAAAAAGCCGAGAAAGTCATATGTAAAGGCAATGCCGCACCTTTCTCTGCACGTATATGAGATGGGAGTAAGAAACCTGCCGTTTGACTTCACTTTTGACCTTGTTACACGGGATGACGTTCAGCTCAGGGACAATGCGCTTGAGGCAGCAAGGCAGGCTGCAAACAAATACCTTGAAAAACACATCCTTAACCTCTATTTTTTCAAAGTCCGGGTTTTCCCGCACAACGTACTTAGGGAAAACAAGATGATTGCAGGCGCAGGCGCTGACAGGCTGCAAAAGGGGATGAGAAAGTCATATGGCAGGGCAACCAGCAGGGCAGCAAGAGTAAAAGCAGGCCAGGCAGTATTCACAATCCATGTCAGCAAAGCAAATTCAAAGCACATAGCTGAGGCCTATAGGCGTGCAACAAGAAAGCTTTCAGGAAAATACAGGATAGAAAAAAAGGAGTATAATACCTAGTGGTAAATATGGATGGCAAGAAGGGCATAACAACACAGTTTGATGAGCTTCTTGCCAGAATCAAAAGTGCAGGAGAAGAAGTCAGCATTACAAGCCTTTCAACTATGTGCGACATGTCTGAAAAAGATGTCCTGAAATGGGTCTCTGTTCTTGAAAAAAGCGATCAGGTAAAAGTTGAAAACCGCTTTAAAGGGGTTTTTGTCTCCTGGTCAGGCCCAGAAGTAAAGCCAAAAGATGAAGTTGAAATTGGCGAAAAACCCATATATGTTGGCGGCCCTTCTTTTGAAAGCGAGCTTGAAATAGCAAGGGAAAGGGAGCAAGACGCAAAAAGTCATTTCAAAGAGCCTGAAAAGAAAAAAATAAAGCTTGAGCCCCAGGACATGCAAGAGGCAGACAATCAAAAGCTCAAGCAAGAGCAGCAAATTGTTGAGCAGGCAGAGCAGGAAATACAAAAAGAAGAGCCAACTGGGCCTGAAAAGCCTGAGCCAATTGTAATTGAGCTTCCAAAAGAGCCTGAAGGGGAAAAAGAGAAAGATTACCCAATAAAGATACAAAAAGCGGCAGTTCCTGCAATAAAGCTTGTTTATGACAGGAAAAAGGCAAGGAAAATAAAGAAAATAAAAAAGCCAGAGCCAGTAAAGCCAACAGGAGTCTCATTGCAGTTCTCAGAAAGAATGGCAAGGCAGGTAAAAAAAATAACAAACCAGACCCAGGAGATTGAAAAACTGCGAATGGAAAAGGAAAAGCTCCTAAAAGAGCACTACCTTCCAATGCAAAGAAAGCTTGAGTGCGAAATAGAGACAATATCAGACCGTGTCATGAAAATGGAAAAAAACATACTTGCAGTGCACCAGCGGGCATCTGATCTCCCTTCAAAGGTTTCATCAGTTGAAAAAGTGCAGCACAGCAGCATAAATGCGCACAATGAAATGCGCAAGGCATATGATGAGGCATCTGCCCTGATAGAAGAAACCGGCAGGCTGCTTGCAGAGGAGCGGGAGAAAATGGAAGTCATGGTTGACCAAAGCAGGCATGAAATTGCAGAGCACAAGGCAAAGGCACAAGAGCTTCGCAACACACTTGAGGGCATTTCAAAAATGGAGGAAGAGGCTGCAAAAAGGGTTGTTGCAGCAAGGGCAGCAGTTGCAGAGCAGGCAGAAAGGCTTGAATCAGCGGAAAAGTACTCAAGCGAGCTTTCCTCACTAAAAGAAGATATATCAGGAAGCATTGAAACCGCAAAGCACCAGATGTCTTCAGCAAAAGGGCTGCTTTCCGGCATGGCAAAAAACATTGAGCAAATGCGCCAGGTTGACATATGGGCAAACTCAGTAAGGGAGGATTATGAGAAAAAGATGGCAGAAATTGATGATTATATCAGGGGCGGGAACCAGGAATTTGACACTTTAAGAGAGTCAGTTGAGGCAAACTTTGTGCGCCGCTACCTGCGTGAGCTCAGGCAGCTGACAGACAGCTATGAATTTGAGTTTGACCAGGCAAGAAAGGCAGAAGAGGGAATTGACACAAGGATTGAAACAGAGAGGAAAAAGCTTGAATCTCTTCTTGAGGAAGGAAGGAAAATCTCCCACCTTTATGAAATGCAGGCAAAGCCGCCTGAGGGAGAGGAAAAATTTGAGCAAAGGGGAGAAGCATTCCAGGGAATAGAACAGCTTGCAAACCAAAGAAACCAGCTTGAGCAGATGATTGCCCAGGTCGTTGGTAAAAAGACTCAATATGAACAGTTAAAACATCAAAAGCCAAAGGCCAAGAGCAAGAAAAAAGCCCCCAAAAAAGCAAGGAAAAGACAGCCAAAGAGGAAAATAGCAAAGAAAACAAAGAGAAAAAAGCCAAAAAGGAGAAAGGCAAGAAAAAGAAAGCGAAGATAAGAACCTTTTAAAACCTTTATCAGCATATCACAGCCTACAGCGGCTTTTCCCGCCGTTAGACCATTCGGAAATGAATGGGAGGGAAATGAAATGGACAGGAAGAAAATATCAGAGGCAATAACAAAGGCCTTAGAAGACAAAGGAAAAAGAAAATTCCCCCAGTCCCTAGAGTTCATAGTAAACTTCAGAAACATTAATTTTGCAAAGGCTGAAAACAGGCTGAACATTGACATTCTGCTTCCAAAAGGCAAGGGCAAAGACCAGAAAGTCGTAGTATTCGCAGACGCACAGATGGCCTATGACGCAAAGCAGGCAGGGGCAGTTGAGGTAATTGACGGGCCAGGAATAGCAAGGCTCAAGTCAGACAAGGCAAAGCTCTCATCCCTCATAAAGACATGCGAGTTCATATCACAGCCAAGCCTCATGGTGCAGGTAGGCAAAAACCTTGGGCAGGTTTTAGGCTCAAGGGGAAGGCTTCCAAGGCCCATTGTAGGGCCTGTAAAGGCGGCAATGGACCAGGCTAAAAAAAGAGTAAGGCTTGCTTCAAAGGGCAAATACCTGCCAGTTGCGCAATGCCTTATAGGAAGCGAGAAAATGGAGCTTGAAGATTTGATTGAGAACTTTGAGGCAGCATATGACAAGGTAAAGGCAAAAGTCACAGAGCCAAACATCAAGTCAGTTTATGTAAAGCTTACAATGGGAAAATCTGCAAAGGTGTAAGTTATGACAAGGAAAAAAATAAAGGCAAAACAGGAGAAAAAGGAAAGAAAATCCTTAGCCATAAAAAAGAAAAAAGTCTTGTCAGTCTCAAAAATAGCCTCAAAATACCCAGTAATAGCCCTGATTGACATACGAAACCTGCCTGACAGGATACTCCAGTCATCAAAAAAGAAATTAAGGGGAAAGGCAGAATTTGCAATAGCAAAAAACACTGTCATAAAAAGGGCTCTTGAAAAGGCAGGCAAAAAAGAGCTTGCCAAAAGCCTTAATTTCCCGACTGCCTTGGTATTGACTTCGCTTTCACCTTACTCGCTCTTCCAGTTCTTTGCAAACAACAAGGTAAAAGTTGCAGCAAAGCCAGGCCAGGTTGCAGAGTCTGACATAACAGTGCCAGAAGGCGAAACAGACCTTCCGCCAGGACCAGCGTTGTCAGAGCTCAAAGGCGCAGGCATAAACGTGCAGATAAGGGGAGGAAAAATAGTAGTTGCAATGGACTCAACAGTTGCAAAAGCAGGGGCAAAAATATCTGACAAGGTCTGCAAGGCATTGCAAAAGCTCAATATACTGCCATTTGAGGCAATGGTAAACATGGTTGCTGCCTATGATGGCAAATACCATTACACATCAGACATGCTTGACATAGGCCAGAAAAAGCTTTTTGCAGGGCTTTTAGAGTGCTTACACCAGGCATTCAATATTTCAACAAACTTGAGCTTCCCAACACAGCAAAATATTGAGGCACTGCTCACAAATGCATTGCAGCAGAGCCAGAACATGGCAATAAACGGCATGGTCTACTCAGATGCTTCAACTGAGTTGCTTCTAGCCAATGCCGTATCCCTTGGAGAAGACCTCTCGGGAAAAGTTGGGAGTTTAGAAAAGGAAAAGCCAGCAGAAGAAAAGCCAAAAGAGGCTGAAAAGCCAGGGGAAAAGGCTTCTGAAAAGCCAGAAGAAAAGAAGCCGGCTGAAAAGCCAAAAGAAGGAGAAAAACCTGAGGCAAAGCCAGACAAAGCCCCTGAGAAAAAGGAGGAAAAGCCAAAATCTCCTGAAAAAGCTGGCGAGAAAAAATAAAACGGAGGTAATATTATGAAAATAGATCCATATCTGCACGCAGCTCTTGTGGTAAAAGGAGCAGGCAAGGAAATAACAAAAGACAGCCTTGTAGCTGTTCTTAAGGCAGCAGGAGCTGAGGCAAATGATGCCAAGGCACAGGTGCTTGTTGAGGCTGTGAAAGAAGTGAACTTTGACGAGCTTCTAAAGGCAGCAGCAGCCCCAGTGGCAGCAGCCCCGGCAGCCGCACCAGCACAAGGCGGCGAGAAAAAGGAGAAAAAGAAGGATACAAAGGAAGACGCAGCAAAAAAGGAAGCAGCAGCTGCAGAAGGCCTGTCATCCCTGTTTGGCTGATTTTCCTCGGCCAGTTTTTCTTTTCTTTTTCCTACTTTTAACTAGTTTCTTTTCTTTCTTTTGCTTTTACGCGAAGCTCCATAAAGAATCAGGTCGTGATCAATTTTCCTCCTCTTTCCCCTGAAATTTTTGTCCCTCTCTTTTATCAGTTCAATCAGGCTGTCCCAATTATCAGTTTCTTGCGAAGCGGTGGGCTCTCTTGCCAGCGCCAATATCTTCTTGTCAAATGCAAATACTCTGGAGGCAGTTTTCCTGGCAAGATAAATCACAACCGAGTCTTCAAAGCTAAGCTTGGTTTTTTGGGAAAAGAATTCCAGCAGAATCTCTTTCTTTTCCAATTCATTCAGAGGGAGGAAGCGCATCTGCCTGCTTCCAAGCATTTTTTCATAAGCTTCCTTGGCGAGGGCAATCCCACCTTCGTAGTTGAGCACGGTAAGGGTTTCATAAAGAATCAAATCTGGAAGCACAAGCTCATCAATCGCAGCTTTCTTTGATATTTCCACTGCCTTATTATGATTGGCGTCATCCTGCATAAAGAACGAGACCAAGTAAGAGGAATCAAGAACTATCACGCGAAACACCATGCGCTATCAAATCGTGGTCAATCCTCCTCTTCTTCCCCTTGAATTTCTTGTCCTTTTCCTTCATCCAAGCCACCACATCCATCCAATCATGCGTTTTCTTCACAGTATTGCTAGCCAAGAGCAATTCTTCTACTACCATGCTGTAACTAGCGTTCTTCGCACGCTTTATGCGCGTAAGTTCCTCATATACTGCATCAGACAAGTTTACCAGCCTGCTCATACTATATATGTATACATATATGTTTATATGCCTTATGCACTGCTAAAACATTGCAGGCACACCTAACAGTGCCACAGCCTCATTCCTTGGAACCTGCATTGGCCCGTTTTCTGTCTGCAGCACAAAGCTTGCGCCAAGCTTTTTCACTTTTGTTTCCATTTTCAGCTCACGCAGCTTTTGCATTACATCCCTCATCTCGTCATAGGTCAATTCAGCTATGTCTATTCTCATCAAAATCACCTTCCAAGGCTACAGAAATTCTCTTTATAAACAAGGCCAAAGGGTACTGTGCCGGTGTAAAAGCCATAAGTTACAACAAGCTTAACCTCTGAGAATCTTCCTCAGCCTCTTAATTGGCAGCCCAACAACAGTTTCTTTTTCCCCTTTTACTTTCAAAATTAGCCTTTTTCCCTTTCCAGAATAATCATAGCAGCCAGCCCTGCCTTTCCATTCTTCTCCCTGCAAGTAGGATGCCAGCTCTTTTTTACTGAATTTTTTCATTTTCACTGCTGCCCTCACGCAATATTTCAAGCATTTTCCATCCGGGTATAGGAGAGCAACCCCTGTAACCACAAAATGCGTTTTTCCCTGCAATTCCCAAAGAATTTTCCTTGCAATCTTCTTATCCCCTGTTTTCCTGTAAATTCCCTTTCCCCTATAAGCAATAGTATCTGCCCCAATTACAATCGCTCCTCCTTCTTTTTTCGCAATTTTTTTGGCTTTTTTCTCAGCAAGCCTTTTGGCAGCATTACAAAACCCCTCTTTAGGCAATAGCCTCTCAGAAATATGCGCAGGAACAACTCTAAAGTTCCTAACCACTCTTTTAAGCAACCTTTTCCTTCTTGGAGACGCAGATGCGAGGATTATTTTCATAGCCTAAAAGTTGCAATGCATGCCTTTAATCCTTGCTGATTGTCCGCTTCCTTTTATATGCCCTTGTAACCACAAAAAGGACATGAAGCTTGTAATTGGGGCCCAAAAGGACCTTGCAACTGACTTTACATCACGCATCTACTCTTATGCAAGGCAGAACGGCATTGAGGTAATCGGTTCAAAGCGCATTATTTATGAAAAAATATACAACAGGCTTGAGTCAGACACAAACCTGATTAAGAATACTTGGATAAATTTCCACATAAGGAACAATATGCCTCCAGGGGCCCTTCTCAAGAAAGCCAGGCAGTTCTATGCAAAAAAGTTACCGCTTGTCAGCGAAAAAAACCGCATAGGGCTATTTCGCGAGTATAAGAAAATGACTGAAAAATACTATGTCCAGAAAAAAAAGCAGCGCAAGACGGGTATCTCAGAAACAAGGTTACTTGGGAAAAATCAATTATGCAATATCGATCTTTTCATTGCGCTTAATGGCTTTGAGCATGCCAAAAAAGACTGCTATATGAACAAGAACCGCATGTGCATCCAGTATTGCAACTTTCATGGCGAGGATGCGAAAATGGTTGAAAATATGCGCAGGCAGCTTATTTCCAATTCTCTGCATGCCGGCATTGATATGGACATAAGCATATCAATGAAAAAATGCGAAAAGGCCCATTTCCCTGTCATTTCAATATCATCAATAAAGGACACTCTTACGGTATTTATGGCCAATATAGTGGACTGCACAGCTGAAATCCTTTCAAAAAAGGGATTCCATTCAGGCTATGAGTTATGGCTTTAAATTATCACTTCCACAACATAACGGGAGAGATTATGGATTCTTCTGTTGCTTATGCTGCACTTGACAAGGCCTGGAAAAGCACTTGCCGTGTTGTATTAGGCGAGCCAATAGGAGACCTGAATGACTACAAGGATTATCTTATGAAATACGTTGAACCTTCCTTTGAGAAAAAATCAATTATTTCAGGCAAAAAAGTGACAGTTTCCTCTCCAAAGTTTTGCAAAACAGCGCGCTTCATATCAAATGACGAGAGGCAAAAGTACATTGACTCAACCAAAAATATGAAGCTTGACATAAACCAAATCAAGGACATAGATTCTCTTATTGATTCTTTGTCTGAAAAATTCATTTACAGCGGAAACCAGTGGATAGGCAAATGCTCAGGTGTAGTTGAATCCCACAAATGCATAGACTCGCATCAAATATACCACTGTGTTGATATTTACAATTGCAAGCACATGGTATATTCCAGCATGCTGCGCTATTGCGATTATGTTTTTGGGTCAAATTGGGGGAGCCTGTCTAAATTCATAATAAGCTCGTTTGAGATTTTCAACCAGACACGGTGCATGGAAACCTTGGATGTTTGGAATTCCCAGGACTGCTATTTTTGCGCAACACTTGAAAATTGTAATGACTGCCTATTTTCATTCAATCTAAAAAACAAGAGAAACCTTATTGGCAACCTTGAATTTCCAAGAGATGAATACTTGAAGAACAAGCAAAAGCTGCTTTCTGACATTCGGGACAGGCTTGTGAAGGACAGGAAAATCCCTTCAATAATAGATATTCTGGGGGAAAATAATGTGTAAGGAAATTGAAAGTGCATTTGAAAATACCACAAAAATAATATTTGGGAAAAGCCTCAAAGGCATTAGGGGCTACCAAAAGTGGCTTGAAAGGGAGGTCAGGCCAGGAAAAAAGAGCCACTCAGCATTAAGCAAAAAAGAGATGTATGAGCCCCCGCTTGCTTTTTACAGGCATGTTGCAGGCAGGGCAGTAAAAAAAGAAGAGTCTCCAAAGCTTGGGCAAAGGAAACTGAAAAAAGAGGATGCAAAAAAGTTAACTCTTGACAATGCAGCAAAGATTCTCAATAATGTCAAGTATTATTCACCAGAGATGAATCTTGGGGAAAATATTGGCAATGTTGCCTGCAGTCTTTATGGCTGGGCACAGTACTGTTTCCATACTGTTTCAATAGTTCATTCCAGGCTTTGCGGCTATACATTCTGGCCACGCGAATCAGAATATCTGTTTGGATGTGATATGGCTTTCTCGTCAAGATTCTGCATAAAATGCTATACTTCTGTCAACCTGACTAGGTGCTTTGAGGTAGCAGACTCATACTCATGCTCTGACTCTTATTATTGTCATAACTGTGAAAATCTCCAGCATTCAATGTTCTGCTTCAATATCAAGAATAAGAAGTACGCAATAGGCAACATAGAAGTAGGAAGGGAGAAATATATGAAAATAAAGCAAAAGCTATTGCAATGGTTGAATGAACAGCTTGACAAGAACAAAGAAGTAAAGCAAAGCATCTATAGCATTGGATGCAAGAAGGTGCACTAAATGAACAAGCAAATAATCAATTCATATTTCAAGTCTGTTTCAAAGGTCTTATTTGGCAAAGAAATAGGGGAACTTGAGGAGTTTGAGCCTTATTTGAAAGAGACAATGTTCCCTTATAGCATGGAAAAATCGTCAGTATCAGGAAAAGAAGTCATGCTTGGCGGCAACCTTTACAAGCCTAATGGAAAATGCCTGTCACAGGATGAGGTAAAATCATTTGGAACTGCCCCTTTAAGCATAAATGACATAAAAGATATTGATTCTCTGCGCAAGGCTGCCATTGAAAGGTTCCACTTTTGCGGAAACAAGCTGTTTGGAACGACAATAAATACAGGAAGAGTTGACAATTGCATAGACTCGTCAGACGTTTATTTTTCACACAATATTTACAAGGTAAAAAGGGCAGCCTACTGCTCTTATTTGCGTGAGGCAAACCATGTATTTGGGGTTGCTGCATTTCCAATGGCAGAATACTGCATGCGCTGCCTTGAGGGGATAAAAATATTGCGCGGGTTTGAAACCTTTTATGCCACAAACGCATCTGACATATATTATTCATTTAACTGCGATGGCTGCTCTGAGTGCATATTTGCATACAACCTAAAGCACAAGAAAAACATAATCGGAAATTTACAGCTTCAAAAAGACCAATACCTTGCTTTGAAAAAAAAGCTTGTAACTGAAATAGCAAATGAGCTTATCAGGAAAAAAAGGATTTTCTCAATTGCAGATGTTGCAAATTATGGGCTTGCACAAAAGGAAAAAGACAGGGAAGTGATTATGCCTGACTCTTCTGTTCCCTTCCCAATAGAAAAAGCATTTAACCAAACCTCAAAACTGGTGCTTGAAAAAGAGCTTCACAAGCTTTCTAATTACAAAAAATGGCTGTCAAATGCACCAATGAGGGTAAAAAAAGTCAAAGGGGCAAAAGGAACAGTAACTTTCAAAACAGGTTTCCCAATTTCAAAAGATATGGCAGCATCAAGGCTTCTTCCGTTGGATAAGGCGCTTGCATCATCAGCAAACCATATTCAAATAAAAGAAAATGAGCAGCTGACTTTACAGGAAATTGTCAAAAGGGTTGCAAAAACAGCCTATTTCACCCATGAATACCTGTATGGAAGGTCAGATGGCACAGTTGACACCCCTTGCATATTTGATGCTGTAAATACATTCGGAATATGGGATGGAACAAATGCAAAGCTTTCTGCCTATGGGACCTGGGTTATAGAGTCAGAATACATGTTTGGGGGGCATTACTGGCTTTTACAGTCAAAATTCTGCATAAACATACATGACTCAACCAACCTTACTATGTGCCTTGAAACTGATTCCTCATACAGCTCAAAGTCCTGCTACTTTTGCCACAATGTAGAAAACTGCGAAAACTGCCTGTTTTGCTTTAATGTTAAGGGATTAAGATACGCAGTATGCAACCAGGAAGTAGGAAAAGAGCAATACTCAAGAGTTAAGAAAATACTGCTTGATTACATACACAAGCAATTAGAAAAGTCCAAAACAGTTGATTTTGACATATTCACAATAGCAAAATGGGGCAGGAAAAAATGAATAATGCATACGCAGGAGTTGACAAGGTTTGGAGAGATGTAGCAAAGATAGTTCTGGGCGCAGAAGTAGGGGAGCTTTCTGAATATGAGGACTGGCTCACTGAGTTCAGCGGCAAGCTTCTTACAAGAAAGTCAAGCATAAGCGGAAAAGAAGTCTCTTTTTCAGTTCCCCATTACTCTAAAGGGGCAAAAATTGCAAGCCTTGAAGAGATAGACCTTGGAAAAAAGTTTGACCCGCTTAATATAAATGAAATAAAGGACTTTGACTCAATAATCTCTGCAGTAAAAGAGAGAGTGCAGTACACAGGCAACGTGGTGCTTGGCAATTCAAGCTATGTTGACGGAAGCTCAAGTGTCAGCAACAGCCACTTCATATACAAAAGCAGCACTGTCGACGGGTCAAAATATGTGGCACATAGCACTTATGTTAGGTTTTCAGAAAGAGCAATAGCCTGCACTATGCTGGGGCGGGGAAATGAATATGTAATAAGAGTGCAGATGGCTAGGTTGAACAAGCGCTGCTTTGAGATCTGGTGGTCAAATGAGTGTGCAGACTGCTTTTACAGTGCAGGCATTGATGGCTGCCATGATTGCATGTTTTCATTTAACCTTCACTCTAAAGGATTTAGGATAGGGAATTGCGAACTTTCACGAGACAAATACACAAAAGTAAGGAAGCATCTCCGTGAGCAGATGGCAAAAGAGCTTGAAACAAAAAAACGCCTGCCCAGCCTTTTTGACATAATCGGCAGGTGCAAAAACAAGCCTCCAATAGTAAAAAGCGACAAAAAATACTCTTTGCAGGCAAAGGAAAGGGACAAGAAAATAATGGAAGACTCATTCACAAAAACATCCTCTCTTGTGCTTGGAAAGCCACTCTCTGGCATGGACAATTACTCAGAATGGCTTGACAAAAATATTCTCGGCTTTTTTTCAGTGTCTTCTGCAATGTCAAAAAAGCAAGTTCTCCTGACTTATTACCCGCATTTTGACAGGATACCAAAATACAGGATGGTGTCCCTTGATGAGGCTTATGCAATTGGCGAGCAGAAGAAAATCAGTGAATCTGATGCACTTTCCATTGATTGGAACAACATTGCAGACAAAATAGGCCAAGTTGCTTTTATAACATCTGAAAAACTTGAGGGCATCTGTGAAAATCTCATAGACTGTCCAATTGTAATAGATTCTGTCAACTGCTATCGCTGCTCACCATGCGTTGAGGCAAAAAACTGCGGCTTTTGCTTTTGGCCAAGAAACTCAGAATACATATTTGGCTCCCATATCACTCTCCAATCCTCATTCTGCTTAAAATGCCACAATTCAGTAAGATTGCGCGGCTGTTTTGAGTGCGATTCATGCTATGACTGCTCAAATTGCTATTACTGCCATAACTGCGAGAATGTGCGCGACTCAATGTTCTGCTTTAATGTAAAAAACAAGCAATATGCAATAGGAAACTCAGAAGTGGGAAGGGAAAAATACCTTCAAATAAAGAAAATTGTGCTTGATGAGATACTAAGGCAAATAAAAGAGGCAAAAAAGCCAAAAATAGACATCTATCAGCTTGGCACATAGACTTAAACTCTTTTCAGCGCATATTTTGGAGCAGGAAAGAGGTACAAACATTTAAATATGTCGTAAAGGGATAGAAATCATGGCATTTTATAGGGAACTCTCACTTTATTCAGAGAGGATTGACAGGGACGAAATAAGAACTCTTTTTGACCATCTTACCAGAAGAGGCCTCCCATTTTTAGGCTTTATTGACATGGCCCTAATATTCTCAAGCATACCATCGCCAATTATTGTTCAAAGAGAGCAAAATACTCTCAAATTCTATATGCGCGACAGCAGGAAAATAAATCAGCTGTCAAACCTTCTCTTCCCTTTCAGGCTTGGGGAAAAGGTTGAGATAAAGAGGGCAGAAGGAAAGCTTTTTCCTCCCCCTCAAATTTACTTCATAGGCAAAGAGAACTTCCTCAATTTCCTGATTAAAGAGGACATAATGGAGTTTTCATTCAAAGTAAGAAGGATTTTGGGCAAGTTTATAGGCACTTTCAGGGCAGTTGACGCAAACGGACAAAGGTACTTTGCAATAGTCTCAGACCCTGAGTCATTTTTCGAGGTTGACCTTGAAAAGCATCCCCAGATATACATTGAAGTGCTTGAGCCAATACCAAAGAGCATATCAGTTGATGCCAAATTCCCTCTTTTTGAAGGGCAAAATACCAAAATAGGCATTGAAAGCTTTGACCCAATACAGCACTCATTGATAGTCGGAGAAAGTGGAAGCGGAAAAACCAAGTCCATTTACATGATAATAAAAGCGCTTGAGCAAAGATATGGGGACAACATAAGGATACTGGTGCTTGACCCGCACGGCGAGTTTTTGAGGCTCATGCCAGAGCAAAAGATTATTGACTTTAAAAAGAATTACATAGAGCCCCTTGCAATAAGCAGCGCAGGAACAGCAGGCAAAACCCCTCTTCTCACCCAGCTTATTACCCAGCTGATGTCATCCTCGATTGGTGAAGAGAACAAGTACTCTGAAAGGGTGCTTTTCTACTCAACTTACCTCCTCTCCTCAGTTGACAAGCTTACCCTAAAAGCAATCAGCAACCTTCTCACAGACCCAGCAGTAAGAATGGAGCTTACCACAAAGAGCGATGTTGATGAGGCAAGGCGCTTCTTTGACCAGGAATACCAGGACATTTACATACACCATTTCAATGATGCAGTGCTTCCAATCCTGAACTTTGTAGGCGAATATGAGCTTTATCTTGGCAAAACAATGAAAAAGGAAAATCTCCTTGAAGTGCTTGAGAAAAACAGGGTGACAATTGCCTCATTTGACCCAAACTTTTTCGGAAAAAGGATGATAAAATTCCTTGCAGGCGCCCTGATTAACCAGATGTACATACTTGCAATAACAGGGCAGATAAAAACACCAACAATCATCCTCATAGATGAGTTCCCGCGCGTTGAAACCCTTGTAATGAAAGATTTGCTTTCAGAAACAAGGAAATTCAACCTTTATGCCTACCTTTCAATGCAATACCTTGCCCAGCTGAGAAAGGAGATACTTGACTCAATAGTATCAAATGTAAAGAACATAATTTCCTTCAAAACCAACAGGCAGGATGCAACCCTGGTAAGCTCAATAATGGAAATAAAGCTGGAAGAATACTTCAAAAAGAGCAGAAGCACAACAGAGCTTGAGGAATCGAAAAAAGAGATGTTTGTAAGGCTGCACCAGAGGGAGTGCATAGTAAGGCTTTTTGACGGCAAGAAATACATGCTTCCAATGAAGCTAAAGTCATCAGACATGAACAACTTTATGGGCAAGGAAATACGCCCTCCGCCAGGAGGCTATGACAAGCCCATTGTACAGGAAGTGGGCATGACACAGCCAGCGCCTTCTGCAGAATACAAGCCGCCAGCAGGCCCTGAGCAAGCACCAGAAGCAGGATCAGAAGCAGCAAAGCAAGAAAATGAAAAGGAATTTTTCATGCAAAAGGACAGTTTTGGCCCTCAAGCACTCAAAAAAGAGGAAAAAGAGCTGCAAATTCCTGAAGAAAAGCCAGAGCCTCCTGAACCTCAAATGCCTGCTGGGCAGCCAGAGCCCCAAGTGCCAAAGCCTGAAATCAAGCCTGAGAAAGAAATTCCCTCTCCTGAAGAAGAACAAGAACCTATACACGAGCCTGCTCCTCCTGAACCAACTGAGCCAGATGAGCCTGAAGAGCCGCCAGCAGTAAGCTTAGAAGAGCAAATAGAGAGGATAAAAAAGAGGACAAAGCACAAACCCAAAAAGAAAACCAAAAGGAAAACACGAACCAAGCGCTCAAAAAAGAAATAAACAGGAGATAAGCTTATATACTACTTAATGGGAAAAGATGGCATGGCAGAAAATGAACGTCTGAATTTTCCTGTCCTACTTCTTAGCATTATTCTTATTTTGGGTTAAATTCCCTGGTTCCTGTGACTGGCAAATTGCCGGGGCCTCCTGACAAAAAACCTTTAGCAGAGCCGTTTTTGCGCCCTGCCTGAAGCAAAAACAAAAAAACAGGTGGAAAAAATGGATTATGTAACAGGGATGAAAATGAAGGGAAAGAATGGCAAGGAGAACATGACTCCAACAGACAGGCTAACTCTCCACAAACGTGAGGTAAAGGGTTACAAGGGCATGAATGGAGTATTTGGATGTGACGTTGGATTTAGCAAAAATGGCAAGAATACAAGTGCAAATAGTGGAAAAACCAATACAGTATTTACTACAATGAGTGTACTCGCAGAAAACGAAGCAAAGGAAATGTCCGGTGTCAAAAAAGAAATGGATGGCCCTGGAAATGTCTTCAGCACAAACACTGTTGGAGAGGCAAGTACATATCTTGGGGGCAAGAAAAATCCGCCATCTTGCTAGGGAAACTAGTGCCAAACCTCTCCCTTTTTCTTCTTTTTTATTAAGAATTAAAGGTGTGGGATTACATGAAAGTGCGGAAAATATCCAATTTATACACAATTGGTGCCTATGAAGCCGGGGAATCTAATGGTTTAGATTATAAAAGGTCAAAAACTTTCTGCAATATGGTATGCTCCAAACTAAAACAATTCAAGGACAAGGATTCTATTATTTTATTCAAAAGGTCAGATACCAAAGGCGCAGCCAACTTAAAACAGGACATATGCCTGTATTTCAAAGTAATGGACAGAACACCAAACAGGTCAGAGATGTATCTGTTGAAAAGAGAAAAAAAGATTGTTCTGAGCATTTTCATGGAGCCAAATAATATATATGTTGAACCAGCAATACGTGAAATATATGAGAAGATTCGTAATAATGTTCCAGGGGGCTTTAAGGTTGAAGATGTTCTGAAATGCCATAGAATGCTAAGCAAATATGAAATTAAAAAAATAACACAATGGCCTAATAGTAAACTTATGTGGTCTGAAATAGTAGAGGTACCGGCAATTTTCACAAAAATTAACATTACAAACAAAATTTCCAATAAAATTGAAACAGATATTCTGCAAAATGTCTCTTCAAAAGTAGCTGAAGGGATTGTAGCTACACTCCCTTTGCTGGATGAAAAATATGAGAAAACATTAGATTCGTAAAGTGAGTTAGAATTTCCAATAATATATTAGTATAATGCGTTTGAAATCCTGTTATTACAACATAGAATTAGAATTACTAAAAGATACTTAGAATTAATATAAAGAAAGCTAAAACCCACCCTAAATAAAAAATCTCCCTACAAAGTAACTATTGATCATATGGTATTAGGCATAGGCGAAGGCTCTGTTGAAATAATTCTTGACAAATACTCTTTTGCCATAGGGGACACAATAAACGGAAAAGTAAACCTCAAGCTCAACCAGGCAAAAAAGGCAAATTCCCTAAGAGTCGAATTCTACGGAGAAATCCTGAAAAGAAGCGGAAAGAGCAACCATATACAGAGGGTTCATCACGTAAAAGCAGAGATATCAGGTGAAAGGCACTACCAGCCAGGCGAATCTCTCTCCTTTTCCCTAAAAGTGCCCTCAGACATCAATTACCCCAAGCCACAAGGCTTTATTGCCACTCTTTTGGCAAAACCAAGGCCCCAGGGCTGGTATGTCCATGCTTCGCTTAATTCACCAATGCAATTTGACATAAACAAGCGAGTAAAAGTAATGATTTCAGACGCACAGGGCAAGCCAATTTAGCGCACAGTCTGTTTTTAATCTTTTTGTACCACAATTTATTGGTTTCTATGTTCAAACAGACCGCAAAAAAACTAGCAGACTTCCCGACAGTAAAAAAACTCCTAGTGCTTAAAACAGAGCACCACCTGCGAGTGGCAAGAAAATACATAAACAAATCCGAAAAAACACGCGCAGAACTGAATGGCTATTATGTGACTGGCTGGGACGACAAGCTCCAGCACAAGTACCTTTCCAAGGCAAGAAAATACCTTAACAAGGCAATAAAGCAGGCCTCCAAGGCAAAATTTGGCAGCATAAGCCCTCTTGCAGAAGCCTATCAACTAAGGGCATCAATCCCCACACACACTGTCACTTATGCGCCTGACTCCTTTCTCAGGCCAGGCTCTTTTGAAGACGCAGTATTCGAGTCAACATTTGATGCAGACATTGCAAATGAGGAAAAAGCCCTAGGAGCAAAGCCCTCATTAGCAAGGGAAATAAGTGAAAAAACTGAAACAAAGGCACTCAGAATGCTTTACAGCGGCGTTTTCAAGCCAAAAGAACTGGATGTGCTTGTCAATCGCGTGGCTGATTCATATGATCTCCATGTGCTTGAAGAACGCATAATCGGCTATAGCTATGAAAAAAAGCTTGGCGAATATCAGCTCAAGCAGATTAAACAGAACCTTTATGACAAAAGCGTTGTTCTGAAAGGAAACAAACCAGAAGAAAAGAAAGAAGCAGCTTAACACCATTAAAGTAAACTCCTCTTCCTACTCCCAGACCATATCAGTAAACCGCACCGTGCCTTTGCTTGCCTCCTCCCCCCTAATGGTTTACTGCTATGACGTTGATTGACAAAAATCGATGCCGAAAGCTGGCTTATTAGGGAAAACTACCCAAAAGAATGGGTTTTGACAGGTTTGAGTATGTTTGGGTATACTGTAATGAGGTAATGGAAGTTAGGGTTTACTGTGGTGGTGAATTATTCTTTTGAGTTTTCCTTGGAAAAATTCACTGCAAGTGTAAAGAAATAGCATCACAATAAACATGCCCGTAACAACTGAATATTTAGTAACTTCCCCAGTTAATGTTGCTAGGATGAACCACAATGAAATACTAAGTATGAATAAGATGATTAGAATCGTTTTCCCTTTCGCTTTCAAATAGGTTTTCATAATATTATTCAGTGCTACACCCGCGCTACAACTGGCAAAGAAAAAGACCCCCCACGTACCTAGTATAGATATACTAGCAAGAAATGACATAAACAAAAATCCTAATAATTCGTATGGAAACCACGCAGTCCAGGTTAGACCATTCTTCCGATATGCTTCTTGAACTAGGAAACTAGACTCCTCATTCAAAGCTTTTTCAAAACTTCTCAGTTCTTTTGTTCTAATCTTAAGATGATTGAGTGTCGTAAATTGGTCTGCAACCACGCCCAAGAAAACAAGGAAATAGCCGATGTAGATGTTCCATTCCATATCAAAATCCTTTCATTCGTTTCCATCCATACTCGCAGCTCTCCATATACCTGCCCCTCCATTTATCCTTTTCGTGCTGGAAAGGGTGGGCTCGGATGCCAAGAAAGGCTAAGAGATAGTGTTTCTTAAACTCTCTTAGAAATTCTAGCTAACTCTTGGCTTTCACTTCTTTGAGCCCATTTTTGCCAAATATTCGCGTACTTGTAAGAATAAGTCGGCTTTCGCCTCGTTGTGCCTCTATTTGGAGCCACCTCGTATAAATAGCTAACGTCGTGCAACCCGATTCTACGGGGCAAAGTAAGCCTTTACTCAGAACTCCAAGATTTCTTTAGAATGGCTCTTTATCAGCTTACCAATATTTTTTCACAAGGTCGTCTAGTCCGTGACCATTAATAAGTTTTACATCATTTGCGTTAGCCAACTCTTTCGCAGATTTAGTAAAAGTTGAAGTAGTAACAACAATCGCGTTGTCAGCTTTGTAGTATTTTATTGCTCCGACTGCTTCTTGGATTGCACTATTATCAACTATGCTTTCATTGTAATTTTTTGCTTGAACTATCCAAGTTTGCCCAAATCTTTCGATGATTAAATCTGCACCCTGGTCGCCCGTTTTCTTAGTTGGTTGGGTGTTATATCCCATTTTTTTGAACAGTTCCTTTAGAAAATCTTGGAACTCGAAACCCCCCATCTGTTCAAAGTCAGGTTTATTTTTCGCGTGAGTATGTAATTTTTTTTCAAAAGTCTCCAGGTCTAATTCATCCTCTATTCTCAATAACTTATTAGTGAGATTGAAATCTTCTGGTAATTTAACTTTCATCTCATCTAGTAATCTTAACAAATAGTCCTCACATTCAGAATTTAATTTGATATAATTCCTCAGATAATCGCTTATTTTTTTTGGTTGATTATGGAGCATCTGTTTTTTGAATCGTTGGTATCTCTGTTCGCCTTCTTCATCATTTATTATACGAGTGAGATGCCTAGAATTATTGATGTATAATCCTTTTTTTAAAAGTAAACGATTGAGTTTCGTGAGTTTCTCCTCTTGTTCCCTCTCTTGTTTTCCCAATTGTTCCGCCCATTGTTTCTTGTATTTCCACCGTTGTTTCTCGTGTTCTATCATTTGGTCCGCCGTTTGTTCCTCCAATGGTATCTCCATCCGTTCCTCCGTTTGTGAGTCGCCTATTCTGTAATCCATGCACATCTTTGCAAAATTTTCAATAATTTTCTTGAATTCGGGGTTATTTTTTATGCGTGATACGATTTTTTCGTACTCTTCCTCATCAAAACGCATCCGCTTTTTACGCCGTTTATCCTCTTTCAGTTTCTCTTTATGCGCTTTCAGTTTCTCTTTTTCGAGTATTTTTTGTTTTTCCTCAAGTTCTTTCTTAACAATTCTAACAAGATTGCCCCAATATTCTAATTTTAATCCATTTTGAGAAAGCCCCTTCAAGACATTTATGCGTCTTTCAAATGGAGTGTCATCACTAATATCCAATTCAAGTGGAGTGTCATCACTAATACTCAATGCCGCCGCCTCAAGTTCAACATCTTCTTCTGTTTCTGTGTGAAGTTGCTTCCTAATTCTTTTATACTCCTCTTTTGCTTCTTTTGAATTCTGACATTCATATGAAGTCATCATCAGTTTCTTTTCTCCAAATATCAAGTCAAATAGCCCCATTTTATTCCCCTTTTAATCTATCTCACAAGAATGTATAAATATTGCCCCTTCTTATGCGCCCTCCAGTGTTTCTTCTGGCTTCCAAAAACATGGAGGTTCTTGTCACTGTAATCTGTCTTTCTCCTGTTCTTGTGGTGCATCGCTTCGCCAGGTCTTAGCTTCCTGCCAAGCTTCTTTTCTGCCTTCCAGCGGTGCACAGATTTTCCTGAGTCAGAAAAGCGAGGGTAGCCTTTTTTGTTCTTGTGCCAGTCTGCCATAAGATCACCAGGCAAAAAACTGCTTTTTGGCGTTTATAAATGTGAGTAGGGTGGGATGCCGGTGGTCATAGCCCTTCTTTTCTGTAGATTTCTAGTACTTTATCATAGAATTCAATCATCTCTTCCTCACCAATAAGCCTTGCCTTGTGGTAGAGCTGCGCAATATGCCCCTTGGCTAGCAAAAGCTCCTTGCGAAGTCTCATGCCGGACCGGAGGAGCCGGAGATTTAAAAAGCCGGTGTTGGAGACGGGGTGACGACTATCCCTACTTCCTTTTTAGACAGGTTCGAATATAGTTCATTCAACAAAGCAATTACTGACGTAATAGTTAGTTTGGCGTTCTCTCGATTTCTTGGAAATTCTTCCATCGGCGGATGTGCTCCACCAGCTCCAAGATCTGAAATCAAGAATCCAAATGATTTTAGATGATCATTTACTAAATCTTTAGAAATAGCCCACCCATGCAGGTTTACTATTCCAAGATAAGCTTCTTTTCTTATCGTCACCTTACAGTTCTTACATTTCACTTCTTTTACCGGGTCGCGTTTTTCAATATTCTTATATGCTTCTACAAGGGCTCCCTCATACGACCTTCTGCACAACACCAAAGCAGATATAAAACATCCATTATCATAATCACTAATTGCTTCTTCCAAATCGATTCTTGCTTCTGTCATCGGTATCGATGCAGGAATTTCGAATATACGTGGTTTTACTCTGATGTTCTCAAGTTCAATCTCCAAATCTGTTTGAAGCATCTCAAGCTTACCTATCATGTCTATTTTTTCGTTGTACCCTCCATTCCTAGCGAAGACACCCATCGCGCTCTCCAAAATAGCAACTTTTTCTTGCATGGACTGGCTTTCCATAGTTTTTAATTTTGCGATGAGGAACTTTCCTGCGCGAACAGTTTCTTTTTTGTCATGTTCAGAGGCCGCTAAATATGTCGCTTGGCTTTTATGTTTGATGACCCTACCTATCGATTCTCTTAACTTAGCAGTTTTTTTAAAGAATTCTGTGAGTTCCTGTTTCAACTTCTCCATCAAATCACTTCCGTTGTGCATATTTCCAAGCTTTGCCCTCTTTAATTCTTGTTAGTTTTTGATCTCTCTTCATAAAGTAAACTGAAAGCGCTTTACTTATTGATCCTTTACCATAGTGATATACTTTTTCACCCAGTTTTTCTCTTATTTCTCCAAGAGCTTTTGGTGTTTCAAAAAATCCTTCATCCAGCAGCATCTGAATTCCTCCATTCAAACCAGAATAGGTATTTTGTGTTTTGGTTTTGATACGGATTTGAGGGTGCTCAAGAGCGGTAAGTCTCCCACCCAGTTTTTCAATCTCTCTCCTGATTGCCTCAATCTCTTTTTCAACATCCATTCAATCACTTTTTTTTCTTGTGAACATATCTCTAATTGGGTGTATAGCGTGATTTGGTATCCAATAGGCTCCTTTTTCGCAGTTTATTAACCTTTTTTTGCCGTTAAGGACCCTCAGAGTTGGATTGGCTGAACCTTTGCTGAGCCCGCTAATCTCTTGAATTTCTTTTGGAAAAGTCTTTTCTCCCATGTTCAGCTTTATCTGTAGAACTTTTTTGGCTAACAGAACCACCAAAATCTTTTTCTCATTGTCCAGTTTGCTGAAGGCTGGAAGAGGAAAGATTTTACCGTCTGTAGACATTTGTGCATAATCTCTTAGAAGGTCCCGGAGAGCTTCGTTATTCACCACCTCCGATTCGCTGACAAACAGATCATCCAATACATCCTTCGAAGATTTTTCCATAATCACACCCCCAACTATAATCCTAATCTTAAGAGGATTTAAGCATTGTGGATTAGTTGGTTAATATATCTTTGTATATTACTCCTACATCTGTACACTTACTACCTCACTCATCAGTCAATTCTCAAACCTCCACCATATACTCTCAGCCAGATCTTCTTCTGCTCGTAGTTTGGCATCGCTGCCTCCAACAGCTCCCAGAAGCGTTCAGTGTGATTCTTTTCCTGCACGTGCGCCAGTTCATGGACTATAACGTAATCAATCACGGATGAAGGCGCCATGATTATCCGCCAGTTGAACCGCAGCTGGTCGGACTTGGAGCAACTGCCCCACCGCGCCGCTTGGTCGCGAACAAAAATCCTACCTGGTTTCTTTCTGAATTTGCCTTGCAGCCTAGCCACGCGGCCGGAAATATGCTCAAGCGCTGTGCGCTTATACCACTCAACAAGTATCTTTTTCACAAGAGCGGATTTCCTGTTCGACGTCATACAGAATATCCTGCTGGTGTCGTTTCGGATTCCCTCTTTCTTTGATTTGATCACCTTCAACCGGTAAAGCTTGCCTTTCAGCAAAAAGCTCTCACCAGAAATGAACTCATACCTTGGAATCCGTATCTTGTTCTCCTCTATCAGCTGAAGCTTTTTGAAAATCCACTTTGCCTTTTTTTTCACTGTGCTTTCAACTTCGCTTTTGCTCACCTTTGGAGCAGCAAAAACGGTGACCTTCCGTTTTGCATCCACTCTTATTTTTATTGCGCGGGTGGAATCCGAACGCCGTCGCTCAAATCCTATTCTACCTTGATCAGTGTCTATTCCCAGCATAACAACACCTATTTCTTGATGTGCACCCTTGCAAGATCCATGATTTGAAGCACAAGCACGTCAATCTTCTCCTCTATCATTCCATTTGTGCGGAGAATGCGCTTTATTGTCCTTCTCGCTTCCCTTTGGATGTCGTTCTTGGAAGCCCAGTCAACCACTAGAAGTCTGTCTAGCTCCTTGTAAACCTTCTGGGAAAGCGCCTTTCCAGTTTCTTCATTCACTTCATCCTTCTCGAAAATTTCATACATGCTGAACTCGAAGTCATTCAAACCCAGTCTCTCCGCCTTGCTCTTGATGTTCCTTACATCCTCTGTAATCTGGCTGAGCCCCAAAAGCAGCTGGGCCATCTCCATGCGCTTGGCATCTCTCTCCCTGATTAGTTTTTCCAACCGCTCCTTAAGGGAATCATAATAGACAGGGTTCTCCTCACGCCTGACTTCCAGTTCATAGCGCAGCGCATGTTCCATCTCGCTTGCCTTTGCCTTGTCGGAAGTCAGCTCACCCACCTTCTTCTTGAAGTCTCGGTCCAATATGGAAATCGGGTTGAGCAGCGGGTCCACACCAGTCGCGCGTATGTGCTCCTCGATAAGCTTCCTCACTTTGTTGCCGTATTCAGACAAGCCGAGCTGCGGGTCGCGGAAGCGCAGGCGCGCCACGTCGCGTATTTTGCCGAGGTTCTTTAAGTCCTCGCGATACGGATTTGCTTCCGGGTTCGGCATCAATATGTCCATGCTTTGCGCGAAAAGGCGGAAAGCAGCCTCAAACTCCCGTCTTGTTTTCTCCGGCTCAAGGACGCTGGTGCACGCCTCCAAATCATTCCTGTCCACGTGCTCGAAAAACGACATTGCCTTCCTGTGCCTTGCCTGAAGGGTAGGCAGCATGTCCTTGATTGGGCGCAGGGCGCCAGCCACATCCACTTCATTGAAAATCTCTAAAGCCTTCCCAAGATTGTCGGACACGCCGAAATAATCCACCACCAGTCCGTATTCCTTCTTTGCATATGGGCGGTTCACCCTTGCTATTGCCTGAAGTAGGTTGTGCTCCCTGAGCTGGTTGTCGAGGTACATTACCTGCTCTATCGGTGCGTCAAACCCGGTGAGCAGCATCTCATTCACAATCAGGATGGACAAATCGTCCTTGTCCATCGGCAGCTTGAAACGCGCCTCAATCACATCGCGCTCCTGCTGCGATTTCCTGTAAAGCAGAATGTCGTCCTTGTCCTCGGGCTCATCAGAAATGACCGGGTCTGGAGAGATAATCACTTCACACCTGGGTCCCCTCAGCCGGTCGAGCGTCTTCTTGTAAAGGACCGCAGTTCTCCTGTCAATAGCCACTATCTGTGCCTTGAAGCCATTGGGCCTGATGAACTTTTCGTAATGCTCAAGGATATCGAGGCAGACCTTCTCTATCCTCTTGGGCGCGCCTGTTATTGCAGCCAGGTTGGCATACTTCTTCTTCACTTCGCGTTTCTGTTCAGGGCTCAGTTCTCCGAAAACCCGGTCAAAGATGGCGTCAAGCGACTCTCCTTCAACATGGAGCTTGGGCAGCCTACTTTCATAGAATATCGGCACGGTTGCCTTATCATCGTTCGAGTCCTTCATGCTATACTTGTCTATGTAACTGCCGAACGTCGCAGGAGTGCTCCTGTCCTTCTTGTCAATTGGTGTGCCTGTGAACCCCACATAACAAGCATTTGGCAATGCCTGCCTCATGTTCGCTGCAAGCTCCTTGTATTGGGTCCTGTGAGCCTCATCCACCAGCACGAAAATATCTTTTGCAGATGAAAGGAGGGGAAATTCGCCTTTCTTCTCGCCCTCCCGGGTCAGGAACTTCTGCACTGTGGTCATTATTGTCTGCCCCGGACCGGCTTTCAGCATGTCGCGCAGGTTTTCCGAGCCCATCGCATGCTGTGGATTTGGAAAGCCACACCTCTCAAACGTGCCGCATATCTGCCTGTCGAGGTTTACCCGGTCGGTCACCACCAGCATCGTCGGATTGTTAAGCCCTCTTTCTCTCCTTAGTTTCATGGCGAGCCAAAGCATGCTCAGACTTTTTCCGCTGCCTTGCCAGTGCCACACGATGCCTCCACGCTCCTTCTGAGTCTTTGCCTTCCTAATCCTATCAAGTGCCTTGTTCACTGTGCGGAACTGTTGATATCTCGCCAGCTTCTTTACAAGCACGCCGTTTTCAGGCTCATACACTATGAAATTCTGGATTAGGTCCAGGAAGTGCTGCTTGCTCAGCATTCCGAAAAATAACAAGTCCTGAGATGTCGGCTTTCTCCCTATTTCTTTCTCTATTTTTTCGGTTGTGAACGGCCAGGCATCCTTCCACTCGTGGTAATGCTGTCTCTGTGCACCCACAGTTGCGGATTCCGCCCGAAGTCCGCAGGTGGCAATGAGCACCTGATTGTAGTAGAAAAGCGGCGGAACGCCCATTATCTTGTCCGGGTAGCGCCGAAGATTGTCGTGCACCGCCTTCTCAATGGGTTCATTGATGGTCGGGCTCTTACACTCAATCACGCAAATGGGCAGCCCGTTGATGAAAAGCACTATGTCCGGCTTGATGTTCTCCTTTGCGCCCCATACCTTGAACTGGCGCACAGCCATAAACTCGTTGTTTTCAGAGGTGTCAAAGTCGATTATGTTGACTGTCTGGTGCTTCTTCTGCCCGGTGCCAACATTCTGCTCTATGGAGATGCTCTGCACAAGGTCGCGGTAGACTTTTTCGTTAGCTTCAATCAGCCCGACTGCAGGAATGGTTGTGAAACGCCTTACCACACGAGCCGCGTTGTGCTCGTCAATCCAAGGGTTGATGCGCTTTATGGCTGCTGCTAGGCGCTTCTCAAGAACAACCTGCTTAGGGCTGTCCCGCTCATCCTCAGCCAATACGAGGTTCGCCTTGTCAACATATTTGTCGTTGGGGTCGCCTTCGTATATGGTATAGCCGAGCTTCCTGAGCACTTGCAGGGCGGATTTCTCGCTTTGGTGGAACTCGTTCCAGTCTTCGTTTTCATTCATGCAGATGCACCTCTGAATTCTGGAAATCTGACCATTCCGGTAAGCAAGTCCCGCATCAAGCCCTTCTTGAGCAGCTCAAGCTGCGCACGTTTTTCAAGCTCGGATGAAATTTTTGCGTCTACTGAAAAGAGAATTTTGGCGATTTGTACATCCTCGTTGTTTTTTGGCACAGGTACCCGTAGTTTGTCAAGAATACTCTTATTGAGCTTCCCACGGTTTCCAGTATTTATGAGGTGGTTGATGTTTGTAAAATTCAGGTATTCCGTTAGGAAAATCCAGTTGATGCCTTTGCAACGCAATATATGCGCGTGGTTGTTTACCCATGCTTTGCCGCTGATTGTGTAGGCTGTCTGTCCGAAGCTTCCATACTCGCCGCAATCCTCAGCAACGAGAACCAAGTCTTCATCAAATAAGTATCCCTCAACATGATCTTGTATCCCAGTTGCGCCGTAATACGGCACTTCTCCAGGCACTCGGTCTGACTTGGTTATTGGCTTGCGCATGTAGTCGAGATTTTCGCAAAGCTCCTCGATAGATTTTACATCCCACTCTACCGGCATTTCTCCAATATCTGTCTTCTTAAATCTCGTGTGCCCAATGCCTCGGGTGAGCAGCTGCTGCATCACTCCCTTCTTGAGCTGGCGAACTTGCGTGACGAGCTCGTCAGTCTGGGAAATGGCGCTGTCGATGCAGAAAAGAGTGGAAGTGATTCTGCTTCTCTCGGGTTGCTTTGGCCAAGGAACAAGTTTTTCCTTTAGGTAGGAACTCTTTATTGCCTCAAATGTTGTCTGTTCAATTATCCACCCACTTGCGATGCTCTGCAAGTAATAGTATAGATAACGCGGGTCTCCGTCCTTCGGTGTTACTGCCGCCACGCCGCGACCAATGCAACATTTTTCAGTTGCAATATTTACTGCACCTACTGGCGCCCTGACGCTGATCAGAATATCATTTTGATTTGCAATCTTCTTAGGTATATTACAATGAAGGCGGGGTTTTGGATGCATGTAACCGAAATCAGCATTTCCTTGGTAGAACGGCAATCCTTCACCACGTTCATTATAGTATTGAGATGGTGGCGACTGCCCCATATTTATCGAGGAAACTTCCGGGTCACTCAGCTGTTTAATGTTCCAGTCCTCTGGAATTTCACCGATTTCGGTCTGCTTGAATTTCATTCTTTCACCTCAATCTCGTCCGGCGCATAGCCGAACGTTTCCATCCATTTTTCCTTTGTAATTCCAACTGGCTTAGTGTTTGTTCCGCATTTTTCGCATACCTGCACCCTCGTCTTCACGGGGTCGTGCAGCTTTTTGCAATTTCCACTCCTACATTGCCAAGCGTTGTATTTCTTGTTCATCTCGCGCTTGTGTTGTGCAGGCGTCTTGATTTTTAGGCAAATCTCAAGCGCGTCATGGGCAAATGCAAATGCCTTTGCGAACTCCTCTGCATCATCAGGCAGTCGTTTTTCAATTAGGTTAAACGATACTCCGCCAGAAGGGTCAATGATTTTGCCCGTTGTCTTATCGCACCTTCGTGGGTCATCTTTCAGAAGACTGGCCTGTGCCCTGTATTCGTCCCGAACCCTGATTGATTGTGTAATAATCTCCTCAATTTTCCCGCCAAGTTCACTTATTAGAACAGAATATTCTTCTGTATATATCGGTCTCCCACTGGGATGGAACTTCGTGCGTCGTTGCACAACTGCCTTCCAATCCAAACCACCGGACTCCAGATGAGCAAATAATCTTTCTTTCACATCTGCGGAATATCCCTTCAGAATGTTCGCCGCCCACGTAACAGACGGATTGGCATTAAAGGCAAGTCCGATAGCTACTGAACCGTCCTCTTGTAAAGCGACCCATACATTTGGCTTGATTGTCTTCTGGCACTCTTCTGCTTCTTCTATACCAAAATAGAGCCAAGATGCACTATGATAAGCCCCACTGTGCCTGAGTTGTCCTTTCAAGTATTCATCAACAGATCGATTCATTTTCAGAATCTTGGAGTCTGGTCTGACTCTCCGTGCAATCTCTAGCAATTTTCGATACTTTTCATGGTTGCGGTTCATGCGAGCACCTCATATCAAAGCAAATTTTCCAAATGTCAGTTCTATCGTCGGGTCGTTTATGTTAATTGTTAGGTTGAAGATCAGATTGAACTGATTTCCTGCGCCGGTCTCGCCTGAAGATTCCACAACGTCGACGCCTCCACTTGTAATGTCAGCAATAATTTGTTGCTGGAGGCCCGGCTTATAGGAACCAATGAACTTGCGAATATTCAACAAGTATTTTTGTCCGCAGTAGTCTAGTGCCTGTCCGAGCCGCATCGGTTCCCATTTTGTCGTCTCAAGCAACTCGTCGAGACTTGGAACTTTCCCTGTCTTACGTTTTTTGATGTAAACGTATAGTAGCAATTCACCAGCGTCCTGCCGTATTCCCACCATATCACCTGTTTGTATAGCCTAACTCCTTGAGATATTTCTCAAGCTCCTTCTCCGTCGCTGCGCGGCTCTGCTCAGATGTCTTCAGTTTGGCATAAGCTTCATTCACATCCACCTTCTCCTCCGGCACAGTCACGTCAACGTAGCGCGTCACGTTCAGGTTCCAGTCGTTCTCTTCTATTTCTTGAAGCATCGCCACCTTCGCGTACTTGTCAATGTTCTTGAAAGAGGCAAAGGCATTCCAAATCTTCTCCAAGTCCTTCTCACACAGGAAGTTCTGCGCTTTGCCCTCCTCGTAGTCATTGGCTGCGTAAATGAAGAGCACCTTGCCCTTTCGGCTTGCAGGTTTCGCTCTATTGATAATCAGGATGCAGCCGGGTGAAGTGGTGTTATAGAATAGGTTGGGCGGGAGCGCGATAACACCCTCGATGAAGTCCTTCTCGAGGAATTTCTGCCGTATGGTGCCCTCCTTCCCACCGCGGAACAGCACTCCGTTGTCTAGTACAATACCGAGCTTGCCATCATTAGTCAGTGTTGCGAACATATGCTGAATCCACGCCCAATCTGCTGTTTTCTGAGGGGGTAGACCATATGCAAACCGGTTGTAGGGGTCTCCCTTGAGCAGCTCTTCCCTGCCCCACTCGTTCTGGTTCCACATCGGGTTAGCCAAAACTCTATCGAAAAGCATGAGCTGGCCATCCTCTAGCAGTTTCGGCGTCAGCATAGTGTCCCCTTTCTCAATGCGGGAGTCTACTACTCCGTGAAGAAGCAGGTTCATCTTGCATATTGCCCAAGTGTTGACATTTTTTTCCTGCCCGAAAAGTGAAATGTTGCGGGGATTTTTCTTCTTCTGCTGTAAATATCGCACGCTTTCGATGAGCATTCCTCCGGATCCGACGCAGGGATCGCAAATGCGCATGCCCTCAGCTGGCTCAAGCAGGTGGGCGAGCATCTCCACCACTTTCTGCGGCGTGTAGAATTCGCCTCCCTTCTTGCCTGCGTCGTCAGCAAACTGCTTTATCAGGTATTCATATGCCCTACCAAGCAGATCCGGCTCAGAAAGGTCGATGTTGCGCAGCCTGTGGGCAGTGAAGTGCTGCACCAGCTTGGAGAGTACCTTGTCGGACAGCTTGTCCTTGTTGTTGAAGTCGGTGACTGCAAGCACACCTTCGAGAAGTGGGTTTTGCTCCTCGAGTGCCTCGTTCGCCTTGTTTATTGCTGCGCCGATGTCGGTCGTGATCTTGCGCAATTCGTCCCAGCGCGCGCGGGGCGAGACAAAGAATTGGTGCTCGTCAGGATCTTCCCATGCTGCTTTCTTGTTGTGAGTTTCCTTCTCTATTTTCTCTGCTTCTTCCTCAAACACATCGTTGAGGCGCTTCAGGAAGAGCATGCCAAATATGTAGTTCTTGTAGTCTGAGGAGTCGATACTCCCGCGCAAGATGTCAGCTGCTTTCCAAAGGTGGGTCTCAAGCTCCTGCTGAGTGAGTTTTCCGCTTTCCTTCTGGACAAGTGAGAAAATATTTTGTCCGCCCACCAAGTTGTGCTCCAACAGGCCTTCTTCCTTGAGTTGCTGCATGTATGTCTGAGCAGTGTTCCAGGAGATATCCAGCTCCTTTGCCAACTCCTGTGGGGTGACCGGTTTTCCTCGCTCCATCACGGCATCGTATATTCTGGCTTTCGTCGTTTCTGTTGTCATCGTTATCACCGTCGTCATAGTGTTTTTATATCATCTTTATGAAAATTTCATAACTACTTACTATGACTCCTCATAGCTTTTAGATGCATAAAATTTATAAAGAGCTAGGACCTCACCCCGATGAATCTAATAAACAGGGGCTTTAGCTTTCCAATTCGTTCTAACTGCTATTTTTTAATTTGGGCCCAGCGGGGCCGGACACGAAGCAGCTGGCCCGTCACCACACGCAACCCTTTATTCCCCATTTTGTGCCTATCTTTTGTGTGACTCAATATAGACTTTTTGTAAACACTCTCCAAATTGATGTATGAACACCATCATTTTATCAAAAAGCTTATCTGTACGAGGTATCTTTCCACCTTTTTTCATTGTATTTTTAATAAATTCTTTTTCTTCCTCCGCCAAAAAATTTGGATGAGAAATGAAAAATTCTAATAGTTCATAAATATTATCATATACTGATTTTAATTTTGGTTCTCGATTGACGTATTTTTGCTTAAGTTCTATCAATTTCTTTACTACGCTAGCTGTATCAGTTGTTATTCTATAGACTTTAGTAACTTCGGCATCTGGACCTATCAATGTTCCTCCGCCTTGCCTAGCTAATCCATGGATATAATAGTTATCACGCACTTCTTTTAGCATTGTATCAAACCAACCTACATTCATTACAAGGTCTCTATATTTTTTAGGTAAAGAAGCTTCTCCTTTCACCCATTTTTTATGCCCATTGAAGGAGCTGAAATACTTAGGCCAATGAAGATATGAAGCTGACTTAAGAAACGGTTTATTGCTAAGAAAGAAAGCAGATAATTTGGTTAGATCATCCATCAATATTCTTGAGTGTATAAAGAAGTTTTCGATTTCCAAATCAAGATAAAATGTTGTTTTATTATGCTCTTCAAAATGATTATCATACCATTCTTCAACTTCTTTATTTTGTTCAGGTGTTCGCTTTTCTTTTGAGGAACTAAATTTAACAATATGATCAAGATATTCT